>NZ_JBHTVA010000079.1:0-46907 GCF_042793325.1 Embleya sp. NPDC056575 | reverse complement strand
TGTCTGCCGCTCACCCGTCAAGAACGATCCCCCCACACCACGAAAACCGGGTGCGCCGGCTCCAGCCCCAGCGCCCCACCGCTCGGCGCCGACAACCGCGATGCCTGCAACAGGCAGCCGTCCACCGTGTAACCCGCGCGCTCCAGCACCGCGCGCGCCTCGGCCACCCGGTCCACCTCGGACAGTCCGGCGACGATCCGCTCCGGACGCCGCGCCGCGCACGCCGCCAGCGTCGAGGGCCCGCCCCCGCCGACGAACACCACGTCGGGCAGCGGCAGTCGGGCCAGCACCTCGGGCGCCTTGCCGTGCACCACCTGGACCTCGACGCCGAAGCGGGAGGCGTTCTCCGCGATCAGGTCGCACCGGAACGCGTCCTGCTCGATCGCGACCACCGCCGCGCCGTGCCGGGCACACTCCACGCCGACCGAACCGCTGCCCGCGCCGACGTCCCAGACCAGATCCCCCAGCCGCGGCCCCAGTCGGGCCACCGCGAGCGCGCGCACCTCGGCGCGGGTGATCGCGCCCGCACGATGCGCGTACGACTCCTCGACCAGCGCCCAGCCGCGCACCGACCCCGGAAACCCCGGCCGTTCGCCGGCCAGCCAGCCCGCCGCGGCGCCCGCGCGCGGCGCCGGACCGATCACGATCACCACGTCCACGTCGGACCACTCGTGCCCGATCGCATGCTCCGCGGAGACCATCGAGATCTCCTCGTCCTCCGTGCCCAGCCGCTCGCAGACCACGAACGTGCGCGGCACGTCGGTGAGCAGCGCGGCCAGTTCGGCCGGCCCCGCACCCGAACCGGTCAGCACCGCGACCTTGCCGAACGCCCGGCACAGGTTCGCCGCCCGACGCACGTCCCGGCCCAACGCGCTGACCACACGGGCGTCGTCCCACGCCATCGAGGCCCGGGCGAACGCCAGGGCGACCGAGGACACGGCGGGCACGATCTCCAACTCCAGGCCGTACTCGGGCCGGCGCAACAACCGCACGATCCCGAAGAAGCCGGGATCGCCGATCGCGAGCACCACCGCGATACCGCGATGCGCGCCGATCCGCTGCGCGGCCACGTGTACGTTGCCCAACACCACCCGCTCGGCCCCGTCGGGCACCTCGACGGCCGCCAACACCCGCTCCGGCCCGGCGACCAACGTCGCCGCCCGCAGCGCCTCGACGGCCGGCGCCGACAGCGGCCCGCCGTCGTACCCGATCACGGTCACCCGATCAGCCATGGCCATCCCCCTTCACCGCGCCGAACCCCGGGGGAGGTTCCGCACGGACCCGCGGCGCCCGTGGCCGGGCACCCGTACCCGACACGACGTCGGCTCCCCCACCCGAGGTTGCGCCGATCACGCACCGAGAGTGACTCCCTCCCCGGTCCCCGAGGTCACACCCGTCCCCGCGTCCGCCGCACACGCGTCGACGAACCGCCGGGCCAGATCCGGCGCGCCCGCCCAATGGGTATGCAGGTACGACGCGTGCACCGACCCCACGACATGCCCCTCGAAGCCCGTCTCCCCCAGGCTCCACGCGGGCCGGCCGCCCGCCCTCGGGGTGAGCGTGGTGCGATGGAACTCGTGTCCGCGCACCACCCGTCCGGTCACCGCGAGCACCGAGTCGTGCGCCGCCGTCGCCTCGCGATAGCCCAGGGTCAGCCGCTCGGTCATCCGCGCCTCGGCGGGCAACACCCCGCACATCGGCGCCCCGTCCAGGCTTCGGGCCAGATACAGCAGCCCCGCGCACTCCGCCGCGATCGGCCCGCCGCGCCCGGCCAGCGCCACCACGTCCGCGCGCAGCGTCGCGTTCGCCGCCAACTCGGCCGCGTACACCTCGGGAAACCCGCCGCCCACCACCAGGCCCGCGGTCCGCTCGGGCAACCGCTCGTCGCGCAGCGGATCGACGGTGACCACCTCGGCCCCGGCCGCGCTCAGCAGTTCGGCGGTCTCGGCGTAGGCGAAGGTGAACGCCGAGCCGCCCGCGAGGGCGATTCTCGGCCGGCCGGCAACCGGGCCGCCGACCTCCCGGGCCGCGTCCCACGGCGCGTCCGGCAGCGCCCCCGCACCCGCCGCGATCCGTCGTACGGCGGCCAAGTCCACGCTGCGCGCGATCAGTTCGCCAAGCGCCTCCACCGTGCGCACCGCGTCCGCATGCCGCTCGGCGACCGGGACCAGGCCCAGGTGCCGGGCGGGTTTGGCGATCGTGTCGTGTCGGCGCAGCACGCCCAGGACGGGCATGCCGATCTCGTCCAGCGCCTCGCGCAACATGCTCTCGTGCCGGTCCGAGCCGACCCGGTTCAAGATCACCCCGGCCACGCCCACGGCCGGCTCGAAAGTGTCGAACCCGCGCACGAGCGCGGCCACCGAACGGCTCTGCGCCCGCGCGTCCACGACCAGTACCACAGGCGCGCCGAGCAACCGCGCGACATGCGCGGTGGAGGCGTATCCACCACGCCCGGCCGCGCCGTCGAACAGCCCCATCACGCCCTCGATCACGGCCAGATCGGCACCGCGCGCGCCATGCGCGAACAGCGACCCGATCCGCTCCTCCCCCACCAGGAACGGATCGAGATTGCGCCCGACCCGACCGGCGGCCAACGCGTGATATCCGGGATCGATGTAATCCGGCCCCACCTTGTGCGGCGACACGACATCCCCGCGCCGGGTGAACGCGGCGATCAGCCCGGTGGCGACGGTGGTCTTCCCGTGCCCCGAGGCGGGCGCGGCGATCACCACCCGCGGCGGAGCACTCACCACTCGATACCCCGCTGGCCCTTTTGCCCGGCGTCCATCGGGTGCTTGACCTTGGTCATCTCGGTGACCAGGTCGGCGGCCTCGATCAGGCGCGGATCGGCGTCGCGACCGGTGATCACCACGTGCTGGCTGCCGGGCCGATCCCGCAACACCGCGACCACCTCGTCCACGTCCACCCAGCCCCACTTCATCGGATAGGTGAACTCGTCGAGCACGTACACCCGATACGTCTCCGCGGCCAGGTCCCGCTTGATCTGCTCCCAACCCTGCCGAGCCGCCTCCGCGTGGTCCTCCTGGGTGCCCTCACGCTGAATCCAGGACCAGCCCTCACCCATCTTGTGCCAGGTGACCGGCCCGCCCTCCCCGGTCTCGTCGTGCAGGCGCCCGAGGGTGCGCAACACACTCTCCTCGCCGACCTTCCACTTGGCCGACTTCACAAACTGGAACACCCCGACCGCCCACCCCTGATTCCACCCCCGCAGGGCGAGCCCGAAGGCGGCCGTCGACTTCCCCTTGCCGGCGCCGGTATGCACGACAACCAACGCCCGATTCCGCCGCTGACGCGTAGTCAGCCCATCAGCAGGCACATGCACGGGAACACCCTGCGGCACAACGACCTCCGTCAACCCAAAGACCCAAGGCAAGGCCCCGGGCCAACCGATTCAACCCACCCGACACTCGAAAACACCCGCGGCAGGCACAACGAATCGGCAACCCGATCCGCCGAACCACCCACCTCGGCCCGTCCGGCGCTTGAGAACATCCACCGCAAGCACCCAAAACCCCGACCCGAGCCGACCAACTTCAGCCCGTCGGGCGCTTGAGGACGCTCGCCGCAGGCGCCCGAAAACCGCGACCCGACCCGCGTGACGCAACCCGTCCCCGCCCGTCCGGGCCGGCCAACCACGCCCGGGCCGCCGGGCCCGACCGCGTGAGGACCAACCACGTCACGCCACCGAGCGCACATCCCGCACCAGCCCCGCCAGCCCCTCCGCCGCGAGTTCGTCCAACGTCACCACCGGCCCACCCAGATCCCCGGCAAGCCGGGCCGCCAGGCCCAACCGCACCGGACCGCTCTCGCAGTCCACCACCAACGACGCGACACCCCCGGCCGCCAACAGCCGAGCCGCCCGCCGGCTTTCCCCCAGCGCGTCCCGCCCACCCGTGGCCCGCCCGTCGGTGACCACCACGAGCAGCGGCCGACGCAGCGGATCACGCAGCCGCTCCACCCGCAACGTCTCGTGCGCACGCAACAACCCGGCCCCCACGGGCGTCCGCCCCCCGGTCGGCAACGCCGCCAGCCGCGCCGCGCCGATCTCCACCGACGACGTCGGCGGCAGCGCCAACGACGCACCCGCACCCCGGAAGGTGACCAGCCCGACCTTGTCCCGCCGCTGGTAGGCGTCCAGCAGCAGGGACAACACCGCGCCCTTGACCGCCTGCATGCGCTTGCGCGCCGCCATCGACCCCGACGCGTCCACCACGAACAGCACCAGGTTGCCCTCGCGCCCCTCACGGACCGCCTCGCGCAGATCGGTGCGCCGCAGCAGCAGCCCCGCACCGGTACGTCCGCGCGCCTTCTGGTGCAGCGCCGCCGCCCGCACCGTGGCGGCGACATGCAGCCGGGTCACCCGGCCCGCGGCGACCTGCGCGCCGGTGGTACGCCCACTCGCGGTCCGCGCGCGCGAGCGGCGCCCGGCCGCGCCCTGCCCGACCCCGGGCACCGCGAACAGCCGGGTGCGATACGGCTCGGCCGCCGCCACCGCGGCCTGCTCCCGCCCACCGTCCGAACCGGCCGGCGCCCCGGCCACCGGAGCATCCTCGGTACCGGGCGCCGAACTCGGCGCCGCCTCGGTCGGCTTCGACCCGCCGCCCCCCGACCCGTCCGCCCCGTCCGAGCCATCCGACCGGTCCGCACCGTCCGACCGCTCCGACCCGTCCGACCCCGCCGGCGGCTCCCCGCCCCCGCCCGGCCCATCCCCCTCGGGCTCCGGCTCGGGCTCCGGCTCCTCCGGATCCCGCAACGCCTCGTCGAGCAGCGCCTCATCCAATCCGGGCGCGTCGAACGGATTGCGTCGCCGCCGGTGCGGCAACGCCAACAGCGCGGCCTGCCGCACGTCCTGCGCCGTGACCTCCGTCCGCCCGTGCCAGGCGGCCAGCGCGATCGAGGTACGCGCCGTGACCAGGTCCGCCCGCATCCCGTCCACCTCGAACGACGCGCACACCCGGGCGATCCGCTCCAGCTCGGCGTCCGGCAACCGCACGTCGGCCAGCACCTTCCGGGCCGCCAGGATCCGTCCGGCCAACGCCGCGTCCTCGTCCGCCCACCGCGCCGCGAACCCGTCCGGGTCGGCCTCGTAGGCCAACCGGCGGCGCACCACCTCGGCCCGCTCGCGCGGCTCCCGGCTCGCCGCCACCTCCACGGTCAGCCCGAACCGGTCCAGCAACTGCGGCCGCAGCTCGCCCTCTTCCGGATTCATCGTGCCCACGAGCAGGAACCGCGCGGCGTGCCGCACGGACACCCCCTCGCGCTCCACGTGCGAGGTACCCATCGCCGCCGCGTCCAGGAGCAGGTCCACGAGGTGGTCGTGCAGCAGGTTGACCTCGTCGACGTACAACACGCCCCGGTGCGCGGCGGCCAGCAGCCCGGGTTCGTACGCCTTGACGCCCTCGGTGAGCGCACGTTCGATGTCCAGCGAGCCGGCCAGCCGGTCCTCGCTGGCGCCGACCGGCAGTTCCACCAGACGCGCGGCGCGCGAGACGCCGCCGACCGCGGGATCGTGCGGGCCGTCGGGGCAGTGCTGGTCCGGCCGAACCGGTTCGCAGGAGAAGCGGCAACCCGGCACCACCGCGACCTCGGGCAGCTGGCTCGCCAGCGCGCGCACCATGGTCGACTTGGCGGTGCCCTTCTCGCCTCGCACCAGCACCCCGCCGACCGCGGGCGAGACCGCGTTCAACACCAGGGCCAAGCGCAGGTCGGCCAGTCCGACGATGGCGGAGAACGGGTAGGCGGCGCTCATCGGCGCCGGCCCGGCGTCGTCGATCCGCCGTCGGATGTCCGTACCGTGCCCATCGGTACGACGATCGCCGGGAACATCGGTATCAAGCACGCAGGCATGCGCCGTCGGCCTCCCTCGGGTGTCCACGCCCTGGTCGGTGGCGGGACCCGCGTTCGGGGTCCCGGACAGCGGCAAGTCTCTGGCTCACGCCCGCCCGAGGGCGTGCGTTCACAGTGGCGGGACCGCTCCGGGTTGCCGCATCGCACCGTCGCCTCCGGATGTACCGGCATCGAGGTGTGGTCCGCGTCCGGTACGGCCGCGAACACACCTCGACACCGGGCCCGAAGGTGCTCCGCGCGATCCGCCGGATTCCTTCCCTGCTGTCGGCCACACCCTCTCACATGCCCCGAAACACGCCACGGCCCCCGCCGGATGAATCGGGCGGGGGCCGTGGTGGGTGTGTGCCGCGGCGCGGGCGGCGGGGTCACGCCGCCGGGCGATCAGAACGCGGCGAGCACGTTGCCCTTGTACTCGTCGGCGATGTACTTCTTCACCTCGGGCGAGTTCAGCAGCTTCGCCAGCTTCTGCACGCGCGGGTCGGTGTCCTTGCCCTTCTTGACCACCAGGACGTTCGCGTAGGGGTTGTTGTCGGCCTTCTCGACCGCGATGCCGTTCTTGCCCGGGGTCAGCCCCGCGTCCAGCGCGTAGTTGCCGTTGATCACCGCGCCGTCCACGTCGTCCAGCGCGCGGGGCAGCTGCGCCGCCTCGATCGCCTTGAACTTCAGCTTCTTCGGGTTGTCGGCGATGTCCTTCTCGGTCGCCGTGGTGGTCGCGCCGTCCTTGAGCTTGATCACACCGTTGTCGGCGAGCAGCTTGAGCGCACGACCGCCGTTGGTGGCGTCGTTCGGGAACGCGATGGTCGCGCCGTCCTTGAGCTCGGCGAGCGACTTGACGTTCTTGGAGTAGAGCGCGAGCGGCTCCAGGTGCACCGGCACCACCGGGGTCAGGCTCTTGCCCTTCTCCTTGTTGTACTCCGCCAGATACGGCTTGTGCTGGAAGAAGTTGGCGTCGACCGCGCCCTCGTCCAGGGCCGGATTCTGCTGGGTGTAGTCCGAGAACTCCTTGATCTCCAGCTTCAGGCCCTCCTTCGCGGCGAGGTTGTCCTTGATGTACTTCAGGATCTGCGCGTGCGGGACGGCGGAGGCGGCGACCTTGAGCGGGTCGGAGGCGGACGAGCCCTTCTTGTCGTCGCTGCCGCAGGCGGCGAGACCGAGTCCGAGGGCGGCGACGGCGGAGATGGCGACGAACTTGTCGATACGCACGAAGAGTGCCTTTCCTGGTGGTGCGGTGTACGCGGGCGGAATGCCTCGCGTCGTACGGTGGCGCGGGCGAAGTGCCGCGTGTCTAGCGGTGGGCGAGCCTGCGGGAGAGCAGATCGCCGAGGAATTGCACGAGTTGAACCAGAACCACGAGCACCGCGATGGTGACGAGCATCAGGTTCGTCTCGAAGCGTTGGTAGCCGTAGCGGATGGCCAGGTCGCCGAGCCCGCCGCCGCCGACCACACCCGCCATCGCGGAGTAGCCGACGATCGCGACGACGGTCACGGTGATCGCGGAGATGATCGACGGCACCGCCTCGCGCACGAGCACCTTGCGCACGACGGTGAACGTGCCCGCGCCCATCGACTGGGCGGCCTCGATCAGGCCCCGGTCCACTTCGCGCACCGCGGTCTCCACCAGGCGCGCGAAGAACGGGATGGCGCCCACGGTCAGCGGCACGATCGCGGCGTCGGTGCCGATGGTGGTCCCGGTCACCCAGCGGGTGAACGGGATCAGCGCGACGAGCAGGATCAGGAACGGGATCGACCGCCCCACGTTGACCACCAGGCCGAGCAGCTTGTTCGCCGGCGCGAAGGACAACGGCCCGCCGCGGTCGGTGAGCACGAGCAGGAGCCCGATCGGCAGGCCGATCAGCACGGTGATCAGCGTCGCGACGCCGACCATGTACAACGTCTCCTGGGTGGCCGTCTCCACCAGTGGCCGCATCTCGGACCAGGTCATCGTCAGAGCTCCTTGCCCGCGAGCGCCACGCCGTCGGCGGCGGCGACGTCGGCGTCCGATGTGGTGTGGTCGGTCCCCGACTCGGCTTCGGCCTCGTCGATCACGTCGACCTGGAGGCCCTGCTCGCGCAGGTAGCCGATCGGCACCACGTTGCGCTCGAAGGTGCCGTCGAGCGAGATCCGCATCCGGCCGATCTGCCGCCCGCCGACGCTCTCCACGGCCGCGCCCAAGACGTTGACGTCGACGTTGTAGGTGCGCGCGAGGGTGGAGATGAACGGCTGCGCCGTCTCCTCGCCGCGGAAGGTGATGTCGACCAGCGTGCGGCCCGCGAGCACGGCGGGCGTACCCAGCGGGAACATCTCCCGGGCCAGCCGCGAGTCGGAGCGGCCGAGCAGCTCGGACACCGTCCCCGACTCGACGATCCGGCCGCCCTCCATCAGCGCGGCCGAGTCGCAGATGTTCTTGACCACGTCCATCTCGTGGGTGATCAGCAGGATGGTCAGGCCGAGCCGGTCGCGCAGGTCGCGCAGCAGGGCCAGGATCGAGCGGGTGGTCTCCGGGTCGAGCGCCGAGGTGGCCTCGTCGGACAGCAGTACGCGCGGTTCGGCGGCGAGCGCGCGGGCGATGCCCACCCGCTGCTTCTGCCCGCCGGACAGCTGCGCGGGGTACGCCTTGGCGTGCTCGGCGAGGCCGACCAGGTCGAGCAGTTCGGCGACCCGGCGGGCCCGGTCCCGGCGCGGCACCCCCGCGATCTCCAGCGGTACCGCGACGTTCCCGGCGACGGTGCGGCTGGAGAGGAGGTTGAAGTGCTGGAAGATCATCCCGATGCCGCGCCGCTCGGCGCGCAGCGCGCTCGCCGACAGCGAGGTCAGCTCGCGTCCGCCCACCTCGACGGTGCCCGACGTGGGGCGCTCCAGGAGGTTGACGCAGCGGATCAGGGTGCTCTTGCCGGCGCCGCTGCGGCCGAGCACACCGAAGATCTCGCCTTCGCGCACGTGCAGGTCGACCCCGTCGAGCGCGGTCACCTGCCGTTCTCGGCTGCGATAGACCTTGCTCAGGGCAGTGGTACGGATCACCGTGAAGTCCTCGGGTGGATGTGCGTGCCGAATCGGGCCCGACGAAGGGCCGCGCGACTCGATCACACAGGGGGCGTGGCAGGGGTTGCACCGGGGGCGCGGAGCGCTCGGCCCGGGAGAGGGATCAGGCCCTCAAATCCTCAACAGCCACACATTCGACACATCTGACACGAACGGCACATGCAACGACAACCCGTGGCGGTAGCCGCGGTGCCGGAGATGTGAGCCGTCGTGAACATGATCCGATTAAAGCAGACACACGCCTCGCAATGGAAATGTCATCCCGCCAAGCGCCTGCGACCGAAGCCGACGAAGCCCCGGCGACCATGGATTCCATGGTTGCCGGGGCTTCGGGGGGTGCTTCTCGCGTCGCGGCGTCGATCAGGCCGCGAGGACGGCGGTCTTGCGCAGGTAGACCAGGCTCAGCCGGGGGCTGACCTTCTCGATCCGACCGGAGACGTAGCCGAGGCGTTCGTACAGCCGCAGGTTGTTCTCGCTGCGGTGGCCGGTGAACAGCTCGTACTCGGCGGCGTCGGCGAGTTTCGCCTCGATCGCGCGCAGCAGCCGGGTGCCGAGCATGTGCCGCTGCAGCCGGGGGTGCACGATCAGTTTGCCGATCCGGGCCACGCCGTCGTCGATGGTGCCGCGCACCGAGCCGACGACCTCCTCGCCCAGGCGCGCCACCAGCACGGTGTGCGTCTCGAACTCGGTGCGCAGGCTCTCCAGGCTCTGCGTCAGCGGCTCGATGCCGTAGTCGTTGTAGAGGGCGGCCTCGCCCTGGTAACAGAGGTACTGAAGCTTGAGAATCTGCTCGGCGTCGGATACGTCCGCCGTGCCGATACCCACGTTCTGCCCCATCGGATTGCTCCCCTGATCGCCCTGATCACCGCGCGGATGTGTGTGCCGCAGCGTCGAGCCCGTGCCCGGTGCGAAGGGGGAGGGTTGTCCCCTTCTCGAACACGCGCGTGAACACTGCGTTCGTCACTGTTCCACACGGCTTTTCCCGGACTTCTACCCGGCCCTCACCTACGCGCAATCCGGCGTTCAGGCAGCGTGTTCGACGAAGTGTGCCCGATAGGGTGAATCGCCGGAAAAATGCGTGTCTCGGAACGCGCGATGTGGCCACTACGCGCGGCGCGCACGCCCGTTCCGGGGCGACCCGGCCCACCGGCGGGCCGACCGCGGCCCGGCCGGCTACAGACCCGTGACGCGGCGGACGACTCCCTCCTTGAGCGCGCGCACCATCGCGAACGGTTCGGTGGCCTGGTGCACGAGCAGCGTCAGGTGTGCGTCGGCCCCGACCACGTAGCGCGACCTCGGCGACTTCGTGGTGGCGGCCAGGGCGATCGTGTCGGCGATCGTCTCCGGATCGCTCCACAGCGGCTTCATGATCGAAAAGCCCAGGTCCATCCGGCGGAACGCGGTCGCGAACGCGGTGCCGCGATGGCGCTCGACCGCGTCGGCCATCTCCTCGGTGGCGCCGCTGCGGAAGCCGCCGGGCGAGACCACCACGACGTCGATCCCGGCCCCGGCCAGCTCCACCCGCAGCGCGTCGGACGCCGCCTCCATCGCGTGCTTCCCGGCCTGATACCAGCCGAGCAGCGGATACGTGATCCGCCCGGCCAGCGAGGAGATCTGCACCACCCGGCCCCACCCGCGCTCGCGCATGTGCGGAACGGCGAAGCGGGCCAGCCGCATCGGGCCGAACAGCGCGGTCTCCAGTTGCCGGCGGGCGTCCTCCTCCGACACGTCGAGCACGGGGGCGAACGAGGTGCCGCCGGCGTTGTTGACCAGGATGTCGGGACGGATGTGCTCGATCACGTCCTTGCCGCCGGCCGCGTCGGTGACGTCCAGGAGCACGGTGCGCACCTCGACCCCGGCCGCGTCCGCCGCGGCCAGGACCGACTCGGCCTTGGCCGCCGTGCGCACGCTGCCGACGGTGTCCACGCCCGCCCGGGCCAGCGCCAGCACGGTGGCCAGGCCGAGCCCGGAGTTGGCGCCGGTGACCAGTGCCGTCCTGCTCACGCGCGACCCGCCTCGAACCCGGCGGCGTCGACCGCACGGTCCTCCTCGACCCGTCGCGGACCGGGCACCTTGGGCATGCCGGCGGCCCCGGCTTCGCCCTCCGGGTCACCCGCGTCGGAGGGCTCGGGCGGCAGGTCCCGCGTCGGGCGCGGCGGCGCGACCTCGTCCGCCGCCTTCAACAGGTGGTTCAACTGCTCGACGATGGCGTCCGCCAGGGCGAACGGGTCCGGCAGCGCGTCCCGGTCGGCCAGCACACCGATGTCGATCCGGTCGTCGTAGCTCATGCCACCGATGAACAGTCCGAAGCCGTCGGCGATGATCCCCATCGAGTGAAACGCCTCCACCCGCTGCCCGTGGGCATACAGCGGCCTGCGCGGACCGGGCACGTTGGAGACCGTGACGTTGCACAACGCCGGCAGCACGGCCGCGAGTCGGGCCTCGCGGTAGAGCCCGCCGAGCGCCCCGAGCAGCGCCGGCGGCGGCGCCTCGGCCAGCCCCGTGAGCAACTCGCCGCCCATCGCGCTCTGTACGGCCTTGGCCGCGTCGGAGTTCTCGTGCACGCACAGCAGTCGCTCACCGGGCCCGGCCACGTCGGTGGCCAGTCCCACCAGCATCCCGGTGATCAGGTTGCCGCCGGCCCGCTCGCCGCCGTGCGTGGCGTCCACCGGCACCGTGGCGACCAGTTCCCGCTCGGGCAACTCGCCCAGGGCGTCCAGGTGTTCGCGCAGCGCGCCGGCCACCATCGCGAGCACCACGTCGTTGACCTTGACCCCGAAGGCGTTCTTGACCAGTTTGACGTCGGAGAGCGAGACGCTGCAGAAGCCGTACGCCCGCCGCGGGCCGATCGGCGCGTTGAACCGGGTCCTGGGCACGTTCAGCGGCAGCGCCCGGCCCAGCCGCCCGGTCAGCGCGGCCTGCAGCACGCCCTGTCCCAGGCGGCCGAGTTGCCGACCCACCCGCACGGGCGTGCCCGCCAGCGAGAGTGCGCCCTCGCGGATCGCCTCCCACCCCTCGGGCACAGCCCCCGGCTCGCTCGGCGCGGGCACCTGCGCGGGCACCTGCTCGGCCGGCGGGTTCGGGACGGCGTCGAAGAAGATCTCCTGCATCGCGGCGCCGGAGCGCCCGTCGATGCACGCGTGATGCACCTTCCACAGGTGCGCGACCCGCCCGTTCTCCAGGCCGTCGACGATCCACCACTCCCACAGCGGGCGGTCGCGGTCCAGGCGGTGGCGGTAGATCTCCTCGGCCATGGCGGTCAGTTCACGCCGGCCGCCGGGAGCCGCCAGGGTGGCCCGACGCAGGTGGTTGCCCAGGTCGAAGTCGGGGTCCTCGACCCAGTGCGGCCGGGCCAGCCCCCACGGGCCGCGGACCAGTTTGCGGCGCAGCAGCGGCAGTCGGGGCAGCCGGGCGGCCAGCGTGCGCGCGAACGCGGCGCGGTCGACGCGGCCCCCGGTGTCCGAGGCGTCGACGATGGTCAGGCAGACGACGTGCGCCGGCCACTCCTGCGACTCCAGGGCCAGGAATGCCGAATCCAGACCGGAGAGCTTCACCAGGTATTCCTCCTCCCGATGCCCGACGAGGTCAGGGCATCCTCGATGAAGCGGTGCGCCTGCCGGTTCCACACGGCTCCGATGTGCGAGCCGCGGTACCAGCAGACGGATGGTTCCTCCCAGTGCTTCCAGAGCCGATACGCCTGCTGCGGCGTGGCCATACGGTCGGCCAGGCCGGCGTAGACGAAGCGCCGCTCCAGCGGCACCCGGGGCGTCACCGCCAGCGGCGAGACCACGCGGTGGACCGTCTCGGCGTCCGCGCCGAGCAGGCCGGCCGCGCGCACCTCGCGCTCGATGTCCTCGGGTACGTGGTGCGACATCACCCACGCCATGTCGACCGAGGGCACGCCCACGACCACGCAGTCCAGGTCCTCCAGGCCCGCGACCAGGGCGGCGACGTAGGCGCCCAGCGAGAGCCCGTGCACGGCGACGGGGGTGTCGGCGTCGCCCTGTGCGCGCACCCAGTCCAGGCAGCGGCGCACGTCCCACACCGCCTGTCCCAGGCCGTGCACGTTGCCGAGGTAGTCGAACGAGATGAACGTGCCGTCGTGGGTGCGCGTGCTCTTGCGCGGCCCGTGCATGGGCAGCACCGGGTGGATCACGTTGACGCCGAGTTCGCGGTGCAGCCGCGGCGAGCGGAACGCGGCCAGGTCGCCGGGTCGGCCCATGCCGAAGCCGTGCAGGTTCACCAGCCACGGCCGGGGCGCGCCGGGGTGGCGCAGGACGTACGCCCACACCCGCTGATTCGCGCCCGCCCCCTGCCACCGGGTGGCCCCCGGCACCCCGGCGCGGGGCATGTACCCGCTCTCGAAGGTCAGTTGCTCGTAGCCGATGGTGCCGTAGAGCCGGTCCCGGAGCACCGGGTCGTCCGGGGCGGGCGGTTCGGGGTGGAATCGGGTCGGATCGTCGAGGTAGCCCTCGGCACGGAACTTGGCGAGCGCGTCGGCGATCTCGGTCCGGATCCGCTGGGCGTCCTCGGGGTCCGGCGACAGCCGGCCGCCGGCCAGGACGGCCACCACGAGTTCGTCCAGGAAGGCCGCGGAGACCAGCCCCGGGGTGGGGAACACGGTGGGCATCTCGGGATGTCGGCGCCGCTCGGCGCGCAACGACCGCACATAGGAGCGCACCCCGAAGCCCACCGAGGGCGGAACACTGCGCAGCAGCGCGCCGACCGGGAGATCCGTGAGCATGGAGGCGGACTTCTCGCCCTGGGAACGTATTCGACGCAGGTGATCGAGCATGCCGATCCCTCCCCTCGATGTGAGCCGACCCTAGTACGGAACAAACGGAGCGAACACACGTGATCGCTTTTGGTAACCGCGATTTCACAATTGGGACTGGAATCGCAACTTCCACTCACACCCGTGCAACCACCCCGAAACCGGACGCCTCACGGCATGCGGACACGACGATGGGCCCGCCACCTCCCCCCGGAGGTTGCGGGCCCATCGTCTCAGGTCGATCCCGGTGCCGTGCGGTGTTACACGCCGGCCCACTTGCGCTGGCCGGCCACGTCCGCCCGAAGCTCGCCGAGTTGCTCGGCGACCCGGACCGGGGCGGTGCCCCCGCGCCCGTCACGCGAGGCGACCGAGCCGGACACGGTCAGTACCGAGCGCACCTCCGGGGTCAACTCCGGCGAGATCTCCGCGAGTTGATCGTCGGTCAGGTCCCACAGCTCGATCCCGCGCGGCTCGCAGTACTTCACACACGCGCCCGCCACCTCGTGCGCCACCCGGAACGGAGTGCCGCGGCGGACCAGCCACTCGGCGATGTCGGTGGCCAACGAGAAGCCGGCCGGCGCCAGTTCGGCCAGCCGCTCGCGATGGAAGGTGAGCGTGGCGATCATCCCGGTGAACGCCGGAAGCAGGACTTCGAGCGTGTCGCACGAGTCGAAGACCGGCTCCTTGTCCTCCTGGAGGTCGCGGTTGTAGGCCAGCGGCAGCGCCTTCAGGGTGGCCATCAACCCGGTCAGGTTGCCGATCAGCCTGCCCGACTTGCCCCGCGCCAGCTCCGCGATGTCGGGGTTCTTCTTCTGCGGCATGATCGAGGACCCGGTGGAGAACGCGTCGTCCAGCGTCACGAAGGAGAACTCCTTCGTGTTCCACACGATGATCTCCTCGGCCAGCCGGGACAGGTTCACCCCGAGCATCGCGGTGACGAACGCGAACTCGGCGGCGAAGTCGCGCGAGGCGGTGCCGTCGATCGAGTTCGCCGCGGACGCGGAGAAGCCGAGGTCGCGGGCCACCGACTCGGGGTCGAGCCCGAGGGAGGACCCGGCGAGCGCGCCGGACCCGTACGCCGACACGTCGGCGCGCCGGTCCCAGTCGCGCAGCCGGTCGGCGTCGCGCGAGAAGGCCTGCACGTGGGCGAGCAGGTGGTGCGCGAGCAGCACCGGCTGGGCGTGCTGGAGGTGGGTGCGGCCCGGCATCACCGCGTCGGGATGCGCGGCGGCCTGCTCGATCAGCGCCTCCTGGAGGTCGGCGAGAAGCCGGCCCAGGATCCGCGCGTGGTCGCGCAGGTACATCCGGCCCAGGGTGGCGATCTGGTCGTTGCGCGAGCGGCCCGCGCGCAGCTTGCCGCCCAGGTCGGGGCCGAGGATGTCGAGCAGACCGCGCTCCAGCGCGGTGTGCACGTCCTCGTCGGCGATCGTGGCGACCAGGACACCGGACTCGACGTGCTCGTGCAGCGTGTCCAGGCCGGCCAGCATGCGGGCCAGCTCGTCGTCGGTGAGCAGTCCGGCCGCGTGCAGGACCCGGGCGTGCGCCCGGGAGCCGGCGATGTCGTACGGCGCGAGCCGCCAGTCGAAGTGCACGCTGGCGGAGAGCAGGGCCAAAGCCTCGGAGGGGCCGCCGGAGAAACGGCCGCCCCACAGGCTCACCCGGTCGGTGTTCTCGGTCACGAGCGACCGTCCCGACGCGCCGCGATCTTGCCGGAGAGCCCGAACAGCTCGATGAAGCCCTTGGCCTGCGACTGGTCGAACGTGTCGCCGGTGTCGTAGGTGGCGAGGTCGAAGTCGTACAGCGACTGGTCGCTGCGCCGACCGGTGACCACGGCCCGCCCGCCGTGCAGGGTCATCCGGATGTCGCCGGACACGTTCCGGTTGGCCTCGGCGACGAAGCCGTCGAGGGCCCGCTTGAGCGGGGAGAACCACAGGCCGTCGTAGACCAGTTCGGCCCAGCGCTGCTCGACGGTGCGCTTGTAGCGGGCCAGCTCGCGCTCGACGGTGACGTTCTCCAGCTCCTGGTGCGCGGTGATCAGCGCGATCGCGCCCGGGGCCTCGTAGACCTCGCGGCTCTTGATGCCGACCAGCCGGTCCTCGACCATGTCGATCCGGCCCACGCCCTGCGCGCCCGCCCGCCGGTTCAGCTCCTCGATCGCCTGGAGCACGGTGACCTCGCGGCCGTCGACGGCCACCGGCGCGCCGTGCTCGAAGGTGATCACCACCTCGTCGGCGTCCCGCGCGTCGGCCGGGTTTTGCGTGTACTCGTACACGTCCTCGATCGGCGCGTTCCAGATGTCCTCCAGGAAGCCGGTCTCCACGGCCCGCCCGAAGACGTTCTGGTCGATCGAGTACGGCGACTTCTTCGTGGTGACGATCGGCAGGTTCTTCGCCTCGGCGAAGGCGATCGCCTTGTCCCGGGTCATCGCGTAGTCGCGGACCGGGGCGATGCACGTCAGGTCGGGGGCGAGCGAGGAGATGCCCACCTCGAAGCGGACCTGGTCGTTGCCCTTGCCGGTGCAGCCGTGCGCGACCGTGGTCGCGCCGTGCTTTCGCGCGGCGGCGACCAGGTGCTTGACGATCACCGGCCGAGACAGCGCGGAGACCAGCGGGTAGCGGTCCATGTAGAGCGCGTTGGCCCGGATGGCCGGCAGGCAGTAGCCGTCGGCGAACTCGTCGCGGGCGTCCGCGACCTCGGCCTCGACCGCGCCGCAGGCCAGTGCCCGCTTGCGGATGATGTCCAGGTCCTCGCCGTTCTGGCCGACGTCGACGGCCACCGCGATGACCTCGGCGCCGGTCTCCTCGGCGATCCATGGGATACAGACGGAGGTGTCTAGACCTCCGGAATAGGCGAGTACGACGCGCTCGGTCACGAGCGATTTCTCCTTACGAATGAGCGGTTCGGCGGATGTGGTGCCGGGTTCGGGCCGAGCCGAGCGCTCTGGCGGTGTGGAAGTCGATGGTCGCGGGCGGACCGGGCCGGCTATCCCTTGTGCTCGGCGAGGGCCAGGAGGTGCGCGGCGAGCGCCGCGCCGCCCTCCGGGTCGCGCGAGACCATCAGGATGGTGTCGTCGCCGGCGATGGTGCCCAGGATCAGCCGGGACTCGGCGTGGTCCATCGCGGAGGCCAGGAACTGGGCCGCCCCGGGCGGTGTGCGCACCACCACGAGGTTGCCCGACGCCTCGGCCGACACCAGCAGTTCGCCGGCCAGCCGGGACAGCCGTCCCTCGACCGCGGACTCCTCCAGCGGCGCCCGCGGGGTGCGATCGCCGCCCTCCGCCGGCACGGCGTAGATCAGCGATCCCTCCGCGTCGCGGATCTTCACCGCGCCGAGTTCGTCGAGGTCCCGGGACAGCGTGGCCTGGGTGACGGCCAGGCCGTCCTCGGCGAGCAGCCGGGCGAGTTGGTTCTGCGACCGGACCGGGTGCCGGGTCAGGATGTCGACGATCCGCCGGTGGCGGGCGATCCGGGTGCTGGGCACCGCGTATACGCCCTCGACCGGGGTCGCGTCGGCGCCGGGCTCGCCGGCGCCGGGCTCGCTGCTCATGGGCCGACCCCGCCTAGCGCCGCACGCGTCGTCGTCGGACGGTGTTCACGAAGTTCCTCCGGCGGGTGCGGCGGCGAGGCCGGCGTCCAGGATTGCGGGCAGCGCCCCGAGCAGCGCGTCCACGTCCGCGTCGTCGACGACGAGCGGCGGGGCGAGCCGGACCCGGGTGGGCACGGCGGCGTTGACGAGGAAACCCGCGTCCTGCGCCGCCTGTTGCACGGTCTGCGCCACCGGTGCGGTGAGCACGATACCGATCAACAGGCCCGCTCCGCTCACCTCGTCGACCAGCGGATGGGCGATCTTGTCGATTCCCGCCCGCAGCCGCTCGCCGAGTTGCGCCGAACGGGTGCACAGGTCGTCGTTCTCGATCGTGTCGAGCACCGCGAGCGCGGCGGCGCAGCAGATCGGGTTGCCGCCGAACGTGGTGCCGTGCTGGCCCGGCCGCAACAACTCGGCCGCCGACCCGAAGGCGACACAGGCGCCGATCGGCAACCCGCCGCCCAGCCCCTTGGCCAGCGTGACCACGTCGGGCTCGATGCCGAGCGGCTGGTGGGCGAACCAGGAACCGGTACGGGCTATGCCGGTCTGGATCTCGTCCAGGATCAGCAGCGCGCCGTGCGCGGCGGTGATCTCCCGGGCCGCGGCCAGGTAGCCCTCGCCGGGCATGACCACGCCGTTCTCGCCCTGGATGGGCTCCAGGATCACCGCGGCGGTCCGCGGACCGACGGCGGCGCGCAACGCGTCGACGTCGCCGTAGGGCACGAAGTCGACGCCGCCGGGCAGCGGGGCGAACGGCTCGCGCTTGGCGGGCTGGCCGGTCATCGCCAGCGCACCCATGGTGCGGCCGTGGAACCCGCCCTCGGCGGCGATGATCTGCGGCCGGCCGGTGCGCCGCGCGATCTTGAACGCGGCCTCGTTGGCCTCGGCGCCCGAATTGCCGAAGTAGACCCGGCCGGGGCGGCCGAACAGCCCGAGCAGCCGCTCGGCGAGCGTCACGGGCGGTTCGGCGATGTAGAGGTTGGACACGTGGCCCAGCCGGCCCAGCTGCGCGCTCACCGCGGCGGCGATCGCCGGGTGCGCGTGGCCGAGCGCGTTGACCGCGATGCCGCCGAGGAAGTCGACGTAGGTGTTGCCCGCGCCGTCCACGACGCGCGCGCCCGAGCCGCTGATCAGCTCGATCGCGGGTGTGCCGTAGTTGTGCATCAGCGCCTGGTTCCACCGCTGCGTCAGCGCACCGGCGGCACCGCTCTCGGTGATGGTCACGCCGCCCCCTCGGAGTCTTCGTCGTCGTTGTGCACGTGGTCGATGTCGGCCGCGGCCGCGGCGTACTTGTCCCGGGCGGGCACGACCATGGTCCCGATGCCCTCGTCGGTGAACACCTCGAGGAGCAGCGAGTGCGCGACACGCCCGTCGAGCACGTGCGCGGCCGGCACCCCGGCCTGCACGGCCCGCAGGCACGCCTCCATCTTGGGCAGCATGCCGGTGGACAGGTTCGGCATCAGCGCGGCCAACTCGTCGGCGTCCAGGCGCGATATCACCTCGTCGCTGACGGGCCAGTCGGCGTACAGCCCCTCGACGTCGGTGAGCACGACCAGCTTCTCCGCGCCGAGCGCCACCGCGAGCGCCGAGGCCGCGGTGTCGGCGTTGACGTTGTAGACGTGCCCGTCGGCGCCGCGCGCGATCGAGGAGATCACCGGTATCCGGTTGTCGTCGAGCAGCGCCCGGATCGCGCCGGGGTCGACCTCGACGATGTCGCCGACCAGGCCGATGTCGACCGACTCGCCGTCCACGACGGCGAGCCGCTTCTCCGCGGTCATCGTGTGCGCGTCCTCGCCGGTCATCCCGACGGCGAACGGCCCGTGCCGGTTGATCAGGCCGACGATCTCGCGCTGCACCTGGCCGGCGAGGACCATGCGCACCACGTCCATCGCCTCGGGCGTGGTCACCCGAAGGCCGCCGGCGAAGGAGGACTCGATGCCGAGCCGGTCCAGCTGCGCGCTGATCTGCGGGCCGCCGCCGTGCACGATCACCGGGCGCAGCCCGGCGAACCGCAGGAACACCAGGTCCTGGGCGAACGCCTGCTTGAGCGCGTCGTCGACCATGGCGTTGCCGCCGAACTTGATCACCACGGTCTTGCCGTAGAAGCGCTCCAACCACGGCAACGCCTCGATCAGCGTGTGCGCCTTGGCCAGTGCCGCGTTGTTGCGCCCCTGTTTGTCGGCCGATTCCGTCCGCATCCCGCTCCCCCTCGTCTGGCTGTCGATACCGGTCATGACGAGTAGGCCGAGTTCTCGTGGACGTATTCGGCGGTGAGGTCGTTGGTCCACACCGTCACGGCGGCCTCGCCGGCGTTGAGGTCGGCCACGATGTGCGTCTCGCGCGGGGTCATGTCGACCAGCTCGCGGTCCTCGCCGACGAAACCGTCCCGGCACACCCACACGCCGTTGAAGGCGACGTCGAGCCGGTCGGGGTCGAAGGTCGCGGCGGTGGTGCCGATCGCGGCGAGCACGCGGCCCCAGTTGGCGTCCTCGCCGTGCACGGCGCACTTGAACAGGTTGTTCCGGGCGATCGAGCGGGCCACCTCCAGCGCGTCGGCCTCGGTCGCGGCGCCCGTCACGTCGATCCGGATGTCCTTGCTCGCGCCCTCGGCGTCGCCGATCAGCTGCCGGGCGAGGTCGCCGCAGACGGTGCGCACCGCCTCGGCGAACGCGGCGAGGTCGGGCTCGACGCCGGAGGCGCCGGAGGCCATCAGCAGCACGGTGTCGTTGGTGGACATGCAGCCGTCGGAGTCGATCCGGTCGAACGTGGTGTGCGTGGCGCCGCGCAGCACCGCGTCCAGCGTCTCGGCGTCGACCGCGGCGTCGGTGGTGAGCACGACGAGCATGGTGGCCAGGCCGGGGGCGAGCATGCCCGCGCCCTTGGCCATGCCGCCGACGGTCCACCCGGCGGGGTCGGTGACCACGGACTGCTTGTGCACGGTGTCGGTGGTCTTGATCGCGATCGCCGCGGCCTCGCCGCCGTCGGCGCTCAGTGCCGCGGCCGCCTTGTCGACGCCCGGCAGCAGCCGGTCCATCGGCAGTTGCACGCCGATCAGGCCGGTGGAGGCCACCACGATCTCGCCGGCGTTCAGCCCCAGCGCCTCGGCGACCCTCTCGGCGGTGGCGTGCGTGTTGCGAAAGCCCTCGGTGCCGGTGCAGGCGTTGGCGCCGCCGGAGTTGAGCACGACCGCCTGCACGAGGCCGGCCTTGACCACCTGCTCGGACCACACCACCGGCGCGGCCTTGATCCGGTTGGCGGTGAACACCGCCGCCCCGGCGATCGAGGGGCCGTCGTTGACGATCAGCGCCACGTCGGGCGCGCCCGTGCTCTTGAGGCCCGCGGCCACGCCCGCGGCGCGAAAGCCCTGTGCTGCGGTGACGCTCACGGCGCTACCCCCGTCTTGCTCAGTCCCAGGTCCTCGGCGAGGCCGAGGGCGATGTTGGTGCTCTGGATGGCGCCGCCGGCGGTGCCCTTGGCGAGGTTGTCGATCGCGCCGACCACCACGACGCGGCCCGCGCGCTCGTCGACGGTGACCTGTACGACGGCCGTGTTGGCGCCGTAAACCATCGCGGTCGCGGGCCACTGGCCCTCGGCGAGCAGGTGGACGAAGCCCTCGTCGGCGTAGGCCGCGGTGTAGGCCGCGCGGACCGCCTCGGCGGTGACACCCGGCCGCAGCCGGGCGGTGCAGGTGGCCAGGATGCCGCGCGACATGGGCACCAGCGTCGGGGTGAACGACACCGTGACCGGCGCGTCGGTGACCGCGCGCAGCCCCTGGAGGATCTCCGGTGTGTGCCGGTGCACCCCGCCGACGCCGTAGGCGCTCACGGAGCCCATCACCTCGCTGCCCAGCAGGTGCGGCTTGGGCGCCTTGCCCGCCCCGGAGGTGCCGGACGCGGCGACCACGACCCAGTCGGGCTCGACCAGGTCGGCGGCGGTGGCGGGCACCGTGCACAGCAGCGAGACGGTCGGGTAGCAGCCCGGCACCGCGATCCGCCGGGTGCCGGCGAGCGCGGCGCGCCCGCCCGGCAGCTCGGGCAGTCCGTACGGCCACGTCCCGGCGTGGGGGGATCCGTAGAACTCCTCCCAGTCGGCACCGTCGCGCAGCCGGTAGTCGGCGCCGCAGTCCACCACGAGCACGTCGGCGCCCAATTGCGCGGCCAGCGCGCCGGACTGTCCGTGCGGCAGGGCCAGGAAGACCACGTCGTGGCCCGCCAGGTTCTCGGCCGTGGTCTCGACGAGGACGCGGTCGGCCAACGGCAGCAGGTGCGGCTGCAGCTCGCCCAGGCGTCGGCCCGCGTTGGACCCCGCCGTGAGCGTGCCGATCTCGATCTCCGGGTGTGCGAGCAGCAGGCGCAGGATCTCCCCGCCCGCGTATCCACTCGCCCCCGCCAGTGCCGCCTTGGCCCCCATTACCGCCTCCTTGTCAGGAGCATGACTATACGGATAGCCGAATCACTATGCAAGTACGTTGGGTGACCGCCCACCCCCGGCCGCGCCTTCGAGCCCCCACCGGTGTCCCGTCCGTGCCGCCGCCGGGCTCCGCGGCGTGAGCGCCGCGGGAAGCCCGACGGCGGATACCGCGCGTCGGCGCACCGCGGAAGCAGGCACAAGCAGGCACATAGTTGCCCCATTCGCTCGTTTCTCCGGTACGCCCTGGTGCGGCGCCGCGCGTCGTGATGCCCGGCCGGGGCCCGAAGACCCGTCCGAGACCGCTCCGGGCAAGCCTTCCCCGTCCCCGGGTCACCCAATAGGGCGCATGCCGGTGCGTTAGGATCAGCGGACTTCGGATACGCGCCCCCGGCGGGCGGTCGACGGCCGGCGGGACGGCAGCGACGTGCAGCAGACGGCGGGCGCCCCCGCCCAGGAAACGAACGAGACCACGTGACCCCTCCCCCCGGCACCTCCGGGCCCGCCGACGCCGCACGCGTCGCCGACCCGGACCTACAGTCCCCGACCGGCGAGCCCCCATCGGCTCCCGAGGCGGGCACCGCGGACACCACCACCGCGCCGACCCGGCCCCCCGCCGAGCGCAGGCGCGCCCGCGTCCCACTGCCGGACCTGCTCGCCCTGGGCCTGCCCACGCTGGTCTTCGCGATCATGGGCTGGCACCAGCGCTGGATCACCGACGACGGCCTCATCTTCACCCGCGCGGTCCGCGAGATCCTGGCCGGCAACGGCCCCGTCTACAGCGCCGGCGAACGTGTGGAGACCTCCACCAGCACGCTGTGGCAATGGCTGCTCGCGCTGCTCGGCGGCATCAC
The DNA here is from genome assembly GCF_042793325.1 of Embleya sp. NPDC056575. NCBI lineage: Bacteria > Bacillati > Actinomycetota > Actinomycetes > Kitasatosporales > Streptomycetaceae > Embleya > Embleya sp. NPDC056575. The sequence goes on along the minus strand of NZ_JBHTVA010000079.1, from coordinate 24,380 downwards.
CCCGTTCGACTACGCGCCCACCGCCGTCTACACCGGCCTGATCCTGTCGGTCGCCGGCCTGTGGTTGTCCCTGGACGGCACCCGTCGGCTCTTCCGCGGCCTGGCGGTCACCCGGCTGCTGCTGCCCGCAGGCGTGCTCGTGTTCATCGCCGTCCCCTCCGTGTGGGACTTCGCCACCGCCGGCATGGAGACCGGCCTGATCCTGTTCTGGATAGGCCTGTCGTGGTGGCTGCTGATCGGCACCTGGCTGCGCCCGGTCGGCACCCACACCACCCGGCGCACCCTCGCCCTGTCCTTCTGGTTCGGCCTGGGCCCCCTGGTCCGCCCCGACCTGGGCCTGACCATGGTGATCCTGCTCGCCGCCCAGTTCCTGCTGATCCGCGCCCGCTGGCCGAGGGCCCTGGCGATGCTCGCCTGCGCGGGGTTCCTGCCCGCCGCCTACGAGATCTTCCGGATGGGCTACTACGGCCTGATCTTCCCGATGCCCGCCCTCACCAAGGAGGCGTCGGGATCGTTGTGGGGCCGCGGCTGGGACTACCTCACCGACTACATGAAGCCGTACTACCTGTGGATCCCGATGATCCTGATCGTGGTCGCGGTCGCCCTCGCGCTCACCCGGCGCCGCCCCGCCGACCGGCGCACCTGGATCGTCATCGGCACCCCCCTGGTCGCCGCGCTGGGCCAGACCGTGTACGTGCTCAAGGTCGGCGGCGACTTCATGCACGGCCGCATGTGGCTGCCCGTACTGCTCCTGGTCCTGCTCCCGCTGCTGCTCGCCCCCCTGGACCGGCTCGTGACCCCCGTCATCGTGCTGGTCGCGGTCTGGGCGGTGGTCTGCGGCAGCACGCTGCGCTCCGGCGTGATCACCACGCCGGCCCCCGACGGCAACGGCAACCAGGTCTGGAACGAACGCGACACCTACGCCGCGTGGACCAGGACCGACAACCCCACGACCGAGGAAGCGCACATCCGGACGCTGCCGACGATAGAAGAGGCGTTCCGCAACGAGAAGGCCGGCGGCGAACGTCTGCTCTTCGTGGACCCCAACTACATGAAGGTGCCGCCGCTGCCGCTGCGCACCGACCTCCACCACGACAGGGGCCTGGTCATCGGCCGGCTCGGAGTCGGCGGCTCGATCACCCCGCTCGGCGGGATCGTGGTCGACGTGTGGGGGCTGTCCAACACCGTCGGCGCGCACATCACCGAGACCCGGCACACCGCCGCCGGCCACAAGAAGCTGCTGCCGTTCGCCTGGAACGTCGCGCTCTACGTCGACCCGGCCGGCGACGCGCTGGTCCCGCCGGACGCCGCCACCCAGGAGGACATCCGCGCCGCCCGGGCCGCGCTGCGCTGCGGCGACCTCGCCGAACTCGTCGATTCGGTCGACGAACCGATGTCCGCGTCGCGCTTTTGGAAGAACCTGACCGGTGCCGTGGACCGAACCAAGCTGCGGATCCCGGCCAACCCGATCGAGGCCGAGAAGAAATTCTGCTCGCCCTCCTGAGCCCGTCATCGGTCCGGCGGTCGATCATCAGTGGTTATGGTGTGGTCGGCCCGCCCGCCCCGACTGGAGTCAACGAACCATGAGCCTCGTGAGTGTGCTGTCCGGGCGCTCGCGCTTCGGGCGACGGGCCGATCCCCCCCAGGACGGCCCGTCCACCCGCGGCACGAACCGCTGGAACCTCGCGATGGTGCTGACGCCCGCCCTGATCGTGCTGATCCTGGGCTGGCACCGACGCTGGATCAGCGACGACGGCCTGATCTTCACCCGCACCGTGCGCCAGATCCTGGCCGGCAACGGCCCCGTGTTCAACGTGGGCGAACGCGCCGAGTCCTCCACGAGCACGCTGTGGCAGTGGATCCTGGTGCTCGCGTCCTGGATCACCCAGAGCGACGTCGGCCGCCTCGCGGTCTACCTGGGCCTGCTGTGCACCACCGCCGGCTACGTCCTCGCGCTCCAGGCCACCCGTCGGCTGCACGAACGCACCGCGCGCGTCCCCGTCCTGGTGCCGTTCGGCGTGATCGCCCTGCTCGCGCTCCCGCCGGTGTGGGACTTCGCCACCTCCGGCCTGGAAACCGGGCTGACCACGTTGTGGATCGCCGGCTGCTGGTGGCTCCTGGTCCGCCTCCCGCACGACCCGCGCGCCCGCATCACCTACGCGCTGGCCTTCGTCGCGGGCCTGGGCCCCATGGTCCGCCCCGACCTGGCCATCGCCACGCTCGGATTCCTGATCGCGCTCGCCGTGATCCGCCGCCCGCGCCCGCTCCGCGCCCTCGCCCTGTTCGGCACCGCGTTCACCCTCCCCCTGCTGTACGAGATCTTCCGGATGGGCTACTACGGCGTCATGCTGCCGCTGCCCGCCGTGACCAAGGAGGCGTCGGCGAGCGACTGGTCCCGGGGCTGGAACTACGTGCGCGACCTGGCCGGGCCGTACCACCTGTGGATCCCGTTCGTCGTACTCGCCGCGTGTGTGCTCGCCCAGGCGGTACTGCGGGTACGCCGCGACCCCGCTCGCGCCCGCGCCCGACTGGACCCGCGCACGATCGACCGCGCCGGATGGGCCCGGATCACCGTCGTCGCCGTCCCCGTGGCGTGCGGCCTGGTCATGCTGCTCTACGTGATCCGCGTCGGCGGCGACTTCATGCACGCCCGGATGTTGCTGCCCGGCCTGTTCACCCTGCTGCTGCCCATCCTCGTGGTCCCCGCGAACCGGCTCGCGGTACCCGCCGCCACCGTGCTGATCGGCTGGGCCGTGGTCTGCGCGGTCGCCTTCCGGGTGCCCTACGAGGGCATCGGCCCGCGCGGCATCGCCGACGAACGTGCCTTCTACATCAGCGCGCTCAAGGTCGCCAACCCGGTCACCGCGTACTCGTACGTGGCCAACTACCCACGCTTTCCCGCCGCCGCCGAGGCCGCCCGCGCCGACCACAAGCACGTGATCGTCTACCCCTGGTACGACGGCTTCTACGTCACCGCCCTCGACCCGAAGCTGCCCGCGCCGGTCGCCACGGTATGGACCAACCTCGGCATGAACGGCGCGAACACCCCGCTCGACGGCGTCTCCGTCGACATCCTCGGCCTGGCCTACCCCCTGGCCGCCCACGTCGAACTCACCACCCGGGGCCGCCCGGGCCACGAGAAGGAAATCGACATCGCCTGGGTCTTCGCCCAGTACACCTCCCCGGACGCCGTCCTGCCCCCGGGCATAGACCCGATCCGCGTCAAGGCCGCCCGCTACGCCCTCACCTGCGGCAACACGAACACCGGCAACATCAAAGAACTCCAGGACTCGGTCCAAGAACCCATGACCTGGAGCCGCTTCAAAAAGAACTTCACCGGCGCCTGGGACCGCACCTCATTCCGCTTCCCCAACGACCCGGTAACAGCAGCCAAGAAAATCTGCGGCGTAGACGTCCTCCAAAAGGGCGTCCTCCCCAAAGACAACACCGACCGCTGAAGCCAAACACCCACACTCGACAAACAAACGAACCACAGCCAAACCCCGGCCCAAACCAGCCCGACCGGCACTTGAAGACAACGCGGGTCCGCAGCCCGCCCCCAAAGCCAAACCCCACTCAGCCCGTCCGGCGCTTGAGGACAAGGCGGGGCGCAGCCCGGCCCCGGAGCCGAACCCGGCCCAACCCCCGGCCGTCCGACGCATGAGGACAAACAGGGCCGCAGCCCACCCCCGAAACCGAACCCAATCAGCCCGTCCGGCGCTTGAGGACAAAGCGGGCCGCAGCCCGGAACCGGAACCGAACCCATTCAGCCCGTCCGGCGCTTGAGGACAAGGCGGACCGCAGCCCGGAACCGAACCGGGCCCCAATCAGCCCGTCCGAAGGACGAAGCGCAGCCCGACTCCGGGCACCGAACCCACCACACCAGCCCGTCCGGCGTTTGAGGACAACAACCTCACGTCAACCCCGCGAGCGCACCGTCACGTCATTGACCACCGAATCCCCCGGAAGCGAAAGCGCCGACACCACGACCCCCGCCACCGTCACGGGATCGCTGTAGCGCGAGCTCTCGTACGCCCCGCCCTCCTGCTCCCGCACACCACGCTGCATCGCCGTGGCCGTCCGCCCCGGATACACACTGGTCACCCGCAGCCCCGGCTCCTCCTCCCGCAGCCCGTCCGCGAACGCCTTCAACGCGTGCTTGCTCGCCGCATACGCCGTCCACCCCGCACTCGTACGCAGCCCCGCCCCGCTGTTCAGCAACACCACGTCGCCCCGCCCCCGCCGCAACGCCGGCAACAACACCCGCGTCACCTCCGCCACCGCGACCACGTTCACGGTCAGCGTGTGCGCCCACACCGCGACGGCCGTCGACGCCACCGTGCCCAGCTCCGCGACGCCCGCACTGTGCACCAGCCCCGCGAACGTCTCGTCCGCCAACGGCGCCAGCGCCTCCGCGATGGTCTCCGGACGCTCCAGGTCGGCCACCACCGTCCGCACTCCCGGGCCGGCCAAATCCGCCGCCCGCCCCTCCGACCGCACGATCGCGACCAGATCGTGACCGTCCTCCCGCAACAGCCGGGCCACCTCCGCGCCGATACCGCTACCCGCACCGGTGATCACGTAAGTACTCATGGCGCCACCCTACGAGGTGCGCGCCCGGCGGAACGGACGATCCCACCGGCGCCGTCCGACCCGCCCGGAGGCCGCCGATGACCCTGACCACCACCCCGGCCGACCACGGCCCACCGCCCGCCGACCGCCCCGCCCCCACCCCTCTCCCGCGCACACCACGCGGCGCCCGGTGGAACATCGCCGCCGTCCTGCTGCCCGCCGTGTTCGTCGCCGTCCTCGGTGGCAGCCGCAGCTGGCTGTGCGACGACGGCCTGATCTACACCCGCCCGGTCCGGCAGATCCTGGCCGGCAACGGCCCCGTGTTCAACCCGGGCGAGCGCGCCGAGGCCGCCACCGGCACGCTCTGGCAGTGGCTCCTGGTCGCCGCAACGCGCCTGACCGGCCAGGACCCCGCGCCCCTGGCCGTGCGCCTCGGCCTGCTGTGCGCCGTACTCGGCTGGTTCCTGGCCGCCGACGCCGGCCGCCGCCTGTACCTGCCCGCCGTCGGGCACACCCCGCTGCTCCCCTGCGGCGCCGCGATCCTGCTCGCCCTGCCCCCGACCTGGGACTTCGCCACCTCCGGGCTCGAAACCGGCCTGACCACCCTGTGGATCGCCGGCTGCTGGTGGCTGCTCGTCCGCCTCGCCGCCGACCCGCACACCCGCCCACACCCGCGCCCGCACACCCACCGCGCGTATGGCCTCGCCGTCCTGGCGGGCCTGGGCCCGACGGTCCGCCCCGAACTGGCCATCGCCACACTCGGCTTCCTGACCGCCCTCGCCCTGATCCACCGCCCACGCCCCCGCCGCGCGGCGGCCCTCACCGCCGCCGCGACCGCGCTCCCGCTGGCCTACGAGATCTTCCGGATGGGCTACTACGGCGTCCTGCTCCCCCTGCCCGCGATCACCAAGGAGGCCGGCGCGAGCGACTGGACCCGGGGCTGGGCCTACGTCCGCGACCTGGCCGACCCGTACCACCTGTGGCTGCCCCTGCTCACCCTCACCGCCCTCGGCGCCACCGCCGTGCTCACCACAAGACGCCGCACCGCCCCCACCACCGCGACCACACCCCCGGGCACCCGCGTGCGCCGCACCCTCTACGCCACCCCCGTCCTGTGCGGTCTCGCCACGCTGCTCTACGTGGTCCGCGTCGGCGGCGACTTCATGCACGCCCGGATGCTCCTCCCGGGCCTGTTCCTCCTGCTCCTGCCGATCCTGATGGTCCCGGCGAGCCGACTCGCGATCCCCGCCGTGGCCGCCCTGGCCGCGTGGGCCCTGCTGTGCGCGTCCGCCTTACGGGTCCCCTACGACCGCATCGGCCCGGCCGGTATCGCCGACGAACGCGGCTTCTACACCTCCGTCCTGGGCGTGGCCAACCCCGTCACCGCCGACACCTTCATCGACGGCTTTCCCGGCTTCCCCACCGTCGTCCGCGGCCCCCGCCCGGGATACCGGCACACCCTGGTCGACCGCTCCCCCACGCACACCCTCAACGCCCCGCTGCGCCCGGACGTCGCCGCGCCGATCGTGGCGATGTGGCCCTCCCTGGGCATGCTCGGCGCGGCCGTCCCGCTCACCGGCGTCGCCCTCGACGACCTGGGCCTGGCCTATCCGCTCGCCGCGCACGTACGGCTGTCCACCCGGGGCCGCCCCGGGCACGAGAAGCAGATCGACCCGGCCTGGGTGCTCGCCCAGTACGCCGACCCGGCCGCCCCGCCACCCCCGGGCATCGACCCCATCCGCATCGCCGCCGCCCGCTACACCCTCACCTGCGGCGACACGAACCGCGGCCGGCTCAAGGAACTGCTGGACTCGACCCACGCCCCGCTGACCCGGCACCGCTTCGTCGCCAATCTCACCGGCGCCGTACGCCGCACGTCCTTCCGTTTCCCCAACGACCCGATCGCCGCCGCCAGGCAGATCTGCGGCGTCGACGTCCTGGCCCCGGGCGTCCTGCCCACCGCCCCCACCCACCCCTGAGCACCCGCCCCCGACCGGCCACCCCGCACATACGAATGGGCCCGCACACCGTCACGGTGTGCGGGCCCACGTCGACCGATCCGGCCCGAGAGGCGTCACGCCCCGCGCAGCACCGCCCCGGTCCGCTCCGCCGCGAGCGCCACCGCCGCGTCCCGCGCGGCCGTCGCCTCCTCGACCGTGAGCGTGCGGTCCCGCGCCCGGAAACGCAGCGCGTAGGCCAGCGACTTGCTGCCCTCGCCGACCTGCGAGCCGGTGTACACGTCGAACAGGCGCACCGATTCGAGCAGCGCCCCGGCCCCCTCGACCAGCGCGGCCTGCACCGCGGCGGCCGGCACCGAGTCGGACACCACGAGCGCCACGTCCTGGGTGGCCACCGGGTAGGAGGAGACGTGCCCGGCCTGGACCGGGCGCTCCCCGTCCAGGTCGGCGGTGAGCAGGTCCAGGTCCAACTCCATCGCGCCGACCCGCTCCGGCAGGTGCAGCGTCTTGAGCACCCTCGGGTGCAGCTCGCCGGCGTGCCCGACGACCCGCTCGCTCCCGTCCGGCGCGGTCGCCACCAGCGCGGCGCAGCGCCCGGGGTGCCACGGCTCGTGCCGATCCGCCCGCACGGTCAGCTCGACCCCGACGGCGTCCGCGACCACCCGCGCCGCCTCGATCGCGTCCGCCCAGATCTGCGGCCGGCCCTTGCCCCACCACCCGGAGCGCTCGCGCTCCCCGGACAGCACGACCGCGATCCGTTGCGGCTGGTGCGGCAACGCCGCGGCCAGCGAGGCCAGTTCCGCCTCACTCGGCCGCCGGTCCACGGCGAGCACGGGCGCGGGCGGTGTCGAGGCGTTCGGCCGGAAGACCACACCCGACTCGAACAGCGCGAGATCGGTGTTGCCGCGCCCGAGGTTGCGGCGCAGCGTGTCCAGCAGGCCCGGCAGCAGCGTGGTGCGCAGCGCCGGCTCCTCCTCGGAGATCGGGTTGACCAGCACCACGGTGCGCCGCCGCGCGTCGTCCTCGGCCAGGCCGAGGTCGTCGAACGCGCTCTGCCCCAGGAACGGGTAGTTGAGCACCTCGGTGTAGCCCGCGCCCGCGAGGGCCCGGCCCAGCCTGCGCCGGCGCCGCTGGTCGGCGGTCAGCCCGCGCCCGGCCGGCACCTGCGGCAGCGTGGCCGGCACCCGGTCGTAGCCCTCCAACCGGATGACCTCTTCGGCCAGGTCGTTGGGGTCGGTCAGGTCGGGACGCCAGGTCGGCGGGCCGACGGTGAGCGTGTCGATGCCCTCGACCGAACAGCCCACCTCCTGCAGCCGCTGGGCCACCGTCTCGCGGGTGTAGGGCACGCCCGCGACCTTCGCCGCGTGGTCGGCGGCCAGGGTGATCCGCACCGGCTCGCGCGGCGCGTCCACCTCGGTCACGCCCGCCTCGGCCTGGGCCCGCTCGCCGCCCAGCGCGGCCAGCAGGTCGACCGCGCGCTGCGCCGCGGCGCGGGCCGCCTCCGGGTCCACGCCGCGCTCGAACCGGCGCGACGCCTCCGAGGACAACCTGTGCCGACGCGCGGTGCGCGCGATGGCCACCGGGTCGAAGTGCGCGGCCTCGATCACGATGTCGCTCGTGTCGCCGCCGATCTCGGTGCTCTCGCCGCCCATCACGCCCGCGAGGCCGATCGGCCCGCGGTTGTCGCAGATCAGCAGGTCCTCGGGGTCGAGCGTGCGCTCGACGTCGTCGAGGGTGGTCAGCTTCTCGCCGGCCTGCGCGCGGCGCACCACGATCGGACCCTGCAGCCGGCCCCGGTCGTAGGCGTGCAGCGGCTGGCCCAGTTCGAGCATGACGTAGTTGGTCACGTCCACGACCAGCGAGATCGGCCGCATGCCGCTCATCTGCACGCGGCGCTGCACCCACAGCGGCGAGGGCGCGTCGGGGTCGACGCCGACCACGGTGCGCGCCACGAAGCGGTCGCAGCCGGCCGAGTCCTCGACCCGCACCGGGTAGCCGTACCCGTTGGCGTCGGGCACGTCCAGCAGCGCCGGGTCGCGCAACGGCTGCCCGTAGGCGATCGCCGCCTCGCGGGCCACACCGCGCATCGACAGGCAGTAGCCGCGGTCCGGGGTGACCGCGATGTCGAGCACCTCGTCGACCAGGCCGAGCAGTTCGATCGCGTCCGCGCCGATCTGCGCCTCGATCGGCAGCACGATGATGCCGTCGTGGTCGTCGCCCATGCCCAGCTCGCGGGCCGAGCAGATCATCCCGCGCGACACGCGCCCGTAGGTCTTGCGCTCGGTGATCTCGAACGGGCCGGGCAGCACGCCGCCCGGCAGGATCACCACGACCTTGTCGTCGACCTCGAAGTTGCGCGCGCCGCAGATGATCTCCTGCGGCTCGCCGGTGCCGTTGGCGTCGCCGACGTCGACCTTGCAGAACCGGATCGGCTTCTTGAAGCCCTCCAGCTCCTCGATCTCGAGCACCCGGCCGACCACGAGCGGACCCTTGAGATCCGCGCCGAGCTGTTCGACCGTCTCGACCTCGAGGCCCAGCGCCACGAGCTTGTCGGCGACGTCGCGCCCGGACTCGCCGGCGGGGAGGTCGACGTACTCCCGCAACCACGAAAGCGGGACCCGCATCAGATCTCCATCCCGAACGGGAGGGTGAACCGGACGTCACCCTCGACCATGTCCCGCATGTCCTCGACGTTGTGCCGGAACATCAGCGCGCGCTCCAGACCCACACCGAACGCGAAGCCGCTGTACACCTCGGGGTCGATGCCGCACGCGATCAGCACGCGCGGGTTGACCATGCCGCAGCCGCCCCACTCGATCCAGCCCTCGGACCGGCAGGTCCGGCACGGGTGCTCGGGGTCGCCCACCGAGGCGCCCCGGCACACGAAGCACTTGAGGTCGAGCTCGGCGGAGGGCTCGGTGAACGGGAAGTACGACGGGCGCAGCCGGGTGACGATGCCCTCGCCGAACATGGCCTGCACGAAGTGGTCGAGCGTGCCCTTGAGGTCGCCCATGGTCAGGCCCTTGTCGACGGCCAGGCCCTCGATCTGGCCGAACACCGGGGTGTGCGTGGCGTCCAGCTCGTCGGTGCGGTACACCCGACCCGGACAGATCACGTAGATCGGCGGCGTGCGGGTGAGCATGGTGCGGATCTGCACGGGCGAGGTGTGCGTGCGCAGCACCACGCCGGAGTCCGCGGAGCCGTCCTCGGCGCGCACGAAGAAGGTGTCCTGCATGGTCCGCGCGGGGTGGTCCGGCAGGATGTTGAGCGCGTCGAAGTTGTACCACTCGGCCTCGACCTGCGGGCCCTCGGCGACCTCGTAGCCCATCGCCACGAACAGGTCCTCGATGCGCTCGGAGAGCGTGGTCAGCGGGTGCCGGGCGCCGCGCGGGGCACGGTCCCACGGCAGCGTGACGTCGACGGCCTCCTCGACGAGCACGCGCGCGTCACGCTCCGCCTCCAGTTCGACCAGGCGCCGCTCCAGGGCCTGCTTGACCGCGCCGCGGGCCTGGCCGACGCGCTTGCCCGCCTCGGCCTTGGCCTGCGGCGGGAGCGCGCCGATCTCGCGGTTGGCCAGCGCCAGCGGCGAGCGGTCGCCGGTGTGCGCGACCTTCGCCTCCTGCAGCGCGGCCAGGTCGGCGGCGGCCGCGACCGCGGCGAGCGCCGCGTCCCTGGCCCGCTCGACTTCCTCGGGTTTCAACGCCTCGACCTCGACCGGGTCGTACGACTTGTTCGGTGCCGACATCTGTGTCCAGTGCTCCTGTGGGGGATCCGCCGGTGGTGGAGGCGGCAATGACGTCCTGCGACGTCCGCGCTCCGAGTTTACTGACGCCCGATGGGCGTGCGTGTCCGCGGCCGCCGGACCGCGACGACGTGGGTGGGACCTCCTCCGCGCGGGCAGCGCTACATGAGGACGTCCGGCATCGCGGCCGGCAGGGTGAATCGAAATCGGGCCCCGCCGCACTCGGCGCGATCCACGCCGATGGTGCCCGCGTGCGCCTGGACCAGGCCCTTGACGATGTACAGCCCCAGGCCGGTGCCACCGCGGCGGTTGCCGCGCCAAAAGCGGGTGAAGACGCGCTCGAGGAGTTCGTCCGGAATGCCCGGGCCCTCGTCGCTCACCGTGATCTCCGTCCCGTACGCACCGGGCGCGGACCCGATGGAGACCGCGCGCATCTCGATGGTGACGGTTCCCGCGCCGTGGCGCACCGCGTTTTCCAGCAGGTTGCCGAGAATCTGGTCGAGTTTGTCGGCGTCGAGCCACATGCGGGGCAACGGCCCGTCCACCACGACCACGAAGCGCTCGTCCGGCAGGCCGTTGCATTCGAGCGCGCGCAGGTGCCGGTGTACCGCCTCCTCCATGTCGACGACCTGGCGGTTGAGTTGCAGCCGGCCCGCGTCGATCCGGGAGATGTCCAGGAGTTCGGTGATCAGGCGGGTGACCCGGTCCGCGTCGGCGTCGACCGTCTCCAGCATCAGCCGCTTCTGCTCGTCGGTGAACCGCTCCCACTTGGCGAGCAGCGTCGCGGTGAAGCCCTTGACCGAGGTGAGCGGCGAGCGCAACTCGTGCGCGACGGTGGCGATCAGGTCGGAGTGGCCGCGCTCGATCCGCCTACGCGCGTCGGTGCAGCGCAGCGACACCACGAGCTTGCTCAGCGGCCCGCGCGGCCCGTCGGCGCGCACGTAGGACGCGGTGACCAGGATCTCCCGTCCGGCGAGCAGCAGGTTGCGCTCGGGTTGGCGGGTCCGGGTGGACAGTCCGCCGTACGGGTCGGTGCACACCCACCAGCGCCGGCCCTCGATGTCCTCCAGCGGCAGCGCGTCGGCGATGTGTTTGCCGAGCGCGTCCTCGGGACGCGTCCCGGTGATCCGGGCGGCGGCGGTGTTGAAGGTGACCACCGTGCCGTTCTCGTCGGCGACCACCAGGCCGTCGGGCAGCATGTCGGCGTCCATCGGCCCCCTTCCCGTTTCGGGCCCGAGGGAGTTCCGGGCCGGACACACTATCCCAAGGCGCAGCGTGCCGTCCGGGTGCGCCGGACGCAACCGACTCGTTCCCCGGCACTCGCCGGTCAAGCCGAGTACGTCGGGGTCATCGCGCGTTTCGCGCGCCGGAGCGGCAGCCCCCGTGTCCGCGTTGCGCGCGGGCGGAGGCATACAGACAAACGGCCGCGGCGGTCGCCAGGTTCAGACTCTCGGCCCGTCCGTGGATCGGCACCCGCACCACGGCGTCGGCCAGCGCGCGGGTCTCCTCGGGGAGCCCCCACGCCTCGTTGCCGAATATCCACGCGGTGGGTCCGGCGAGCCCGCCCGCGTCCAGTTCGCCGTCCAGATCGGCCTCGCCCGCGCCGTCCGCGGCCAGGATCCGCATCCCGGCGGCGCGCAACGCGGCGACGGTGTCCTCGATCCGGGCGCCGGTGACGACAGGCAGATGAAAGAGGCTGCCCACCGAGGCGCGCACGGCCTTGGGGTTGTACGGGTCCACGGAGGCGTCGGTGAGGACGACCGCCTCGGCGCCGGCCGCGTCCGCCGCGCGCAGTACGGTGCCCGCGTTGCCGGGGTCACGCACGTTGGCCAACACCGCGACCAGGTGCGGCCGCGCGGCCATCGCGTGTTCCAGGGGCACGTCCACGAACCGGCACAGCGCCACCACGCCCTGGGGGGTGACGGTCTGGCTGATCGCGGCGACGACCTCGTCGGTGGCGGTGAACACCGGCACCCGGGCCTCGTGCGCGCCGGCGACCAGATCGGGATAGCGCTCGGCCACCTCGGGGGTGATGTACATCTCACGCAGCGTGCCCGGCAGGGCCACCGCCTCGCGCACCGCCTGCGGTCCCTCGGCCAGGAACAACCGCTCCCGGGCCCGGAAAGCGCGTTTGGCGAGCCGCCGAGCCGCCGCCACTCGTGGTGATCGGGTGGACGTCAGCTCGGGGCTCGCCATCGCGTTACCGTTCTCTGCTCTCGACCTGCAACGGTCTGGGAAGTGCTGCGACATCGACGACGTTTGTCGACGATCAGGCCGCGGCGTCTTCCTTCTTCGCGTTGACGTCGGCCGGGAGGGCCTTCTGCGCTACCTCGACGAGGGCGGCGAACGCCGGGGCGTCGTTGACCGCGAGCTCGGCGAGCATCTTGCGGTCGATCTCCACACCGGCGGCCTTGAGGCCCTGCACGAAGCGGTTGTAGGTCATCCCGTTCAGGCGGGCAGCGGCGTTGATGCGCTGGATCCACAGCTGACGGAAGTCCCCCTTCCGCTTCTTGCGGTCGTTGTAGTTGTAGACCATGGAGTGGGTGACCTGCTCCTTGGCCTTCCTGTACAGACGGGACCGCTGGCCGCGGTAGCCGGACGCCCGCTCGAGGATGACGCGGCGCTTCTTGTGGGCGTTGACCGACCGCTTGACGCGTGCCACTTGATGAACTCCTTGATGTCAGACCGCGGTGTGTCGACCGCGGCCCGGGTAAGTCTGGGACCGTCGCCTGTCGCCGACCGGTGGGTTCTCGTCAGCCGGTGCGACGACTGCTGCCTACTACTACTTCTTGAGCAGCTTCTTGATCTTCTTGGCGTCGGCCGGGGCCACCTCGACGACACCGGCGAGGCGCCGGGTCAGGGTCGAGGGCTTGTGTTCGAGAAGGTGACGGCGACCCGCACGCTGGCGCAGCACCTTGCCGGAGCCGGTGATACGAAAGCGCTTGCTGGCACCGCTGTGGGTCTTGTTCTTCGGCATGTCGCCGCAGTCTCCTCGTCGTGCCGTACCCGCCCGGTACCACCGGGCAGGCACAGGTGTGTGTGCAAATCGGCGCGGGGCGACCCGTTCCGGGTCAGACCTGCTCTTCGGCCTTCGGCTCCGCGTCGGACTCGACGGGGGCTTCGGCGGCCTGAGCGGCGGCCTCGGCCTTGCCGGCTTCCGACTCGTCGGGGCGTTCGTCCCCGGACTCGACGGCCACCCGACGCGCGTCCTTGCGCGCCGCCTGGGCCTCGCGAGCCTCGGCCATGGCCTCGGTCTTCTTCTTGTGCGGGCCGAGAACCATGATCATGTTGCGGCCGTCCTGCTTCGGGTTCGATTCGATGAACCCGAGCTCCTGGACGTCCGTCGCGAGACGCTGCAGCAGTCGGTAACCCAGTTCGGGCCGGGACTGCTCGCGACCACGGAACATGATCGTGATCTTGACCTTGTCGCCCTGCTTCAGGAACCGCTCGACGTGACCCTTCTTGGTGTCGTAGTCGTGCGGGTCGATCTTCGGCCGGAGCTTCATCTCCTTGATGACCGTGTGCGCCTGGTTCTTGCGCGCCTCACGGGCCTTCATGGCCGACTCGTACTTGAACTTGCCGTAGTCCATGAGCTTGCAGACCGGCGGCCGGGCGTTGGCCGCGACCTCTACGAGGTCGAGGTCGTACTCCTGGGCAAGTTCCATGGCCTTGGCCAGCGGGACGATTCCGACCTGCTCGCCGCCAGGACCAACGAGTCGCACCTCGGGGACGCGAATCCGGTCGTTGATGCGGGGCTCGGCGCTGATGGGGCCTCCTCATACCTGAAGCGACCGCGGGCGAAGCGGTCACATGTGTCTCGGTGTCACTTCCCCCCGAGCCAGGTTCTCCGCAAAGCCATCCAGGCAACGCGAAAAAGCCTCGCACGGTTGCATGCGAGGCTCCACCACCGGCTGACGAAGCCGCCCACAGGGCGGCAAACGTGGAACGGACGCACACGAAGTGCGTCGCACCGGACCGGTACCCGTCGTCCGTGAGGTCGATCGGGTGGGAGACGGAGCCTCCGCTTGCAGGCCGGGCATGCAGATGCCCGGTCGGTCGATACACCACTCTACCACTGGCTCGAACATGCCGAAGGGCCCCGTTGTTCCCCGATTCGGGGGCATACCCGAGACTGGTCCCCATGAGCGAGAGCGCCCCCCATATTGCACCCGGCCCGACCGGCGACGTCGACGCGAAGACCCGCGACATCGCGGATGTACCGGCCATCGAGGTCATCACCACGGTGACCGTCCACCTGATGAGCGCGGCGGCGGTCAAACTGGGCCTGGCCGAGGACGGCGAGGCGCACAAGGACCTCGACGAGGCCCGCAAACTGATCACCGCCCTGGCGGGCCTGGTCACCGCCGCGGCCCCGGAAGTCGGCTCCCATCACGCGGCCCCCCTGCGCGACGGCCTCAAAACCCTCCAGCTGGCCTTCCGCGAAGCCTCCACATACCCGGACGTCCCCGGAAAGGGCCCAGGCGAAAAACTCACAGGCCCAGTCCACTAACCCCAAGCCGGGCCGGCCCACCCGGCCCGGCCCCCAACCCCACCACCCCACCCCACCCCCAAAAACCAAACGCCCCAGCCCCAATCCAGCCCACCCGACACTCGAGGAAAAACAAGCCGCACCCCAGCCCCGGGGGCAACCCGACCCCACCAGCCCATCCACCGCTCGAGAACGAACCCCGGTCGCGTCTATCGCGAAAAGAGCGGCTCCACCTCCAGCGAAGCACCCGGCGGCAACATCGCCAGGTCGAGCCCACGATCCAGCCGGGCCCGAATCACGTCATCCTCGGCCAACCGCCCCACGATCCGCCGCGCGGCCTCCGTCACCTCGATCGGCGACGCCGCCGCCACCAGGCTCAGCGTCAGATCGTTGCCGCCGCTCTCAGTCAGGTACACCGCCGACACAGCGCTCTCGGAGTGCACCGCCTCCCGCACCGCGCCCAGCACCTCCGGATCCCGGTGCGGAGCCAGATGCGCCCGCCCCTCGGCCACCGCCCGCAGCCGACTGCCCGAAACCTCGTACGGATGAGGCCCGGCCAGGTCGAGCAACAGCGTGTCCGCCTCCTCCGCGTACGCGGCGTGCGCGGCGCGCGCGGCCTCGACCGGGATCGGCCGGGCGTCCGCCCGCCAACGCGCCAGCGCCGCAACCGAGGTGAACGCCGGCAGCGCCCGCCGCCCATCCGGACCCTGGATCGTGGGCACCGCCATGTCGCTGGACTTCTCCCGCCGCAACTCCCCCGGGGCGACGTCCTCCTCCTCGGTCAGGATCGCCACCACCGGGACCAGCAGTCGCGCCTCGCACAGGGCCCGGGAGACCGCCTCGTCGTCCACCTCCGGCGCCGCCAGCGCCTGTGCCAGCGCGGGGTGCGCGCTGCCGTCGTCGTCGGGGAATCCGGTGTCGGGAATGCTCTTGCCGCTGAAATCCACCCGTCGACTGTAGGCCACCGCCCAACCGCCGCCACCACCCCGGACCGGCCCCCGGGAGCATCGCGGGTCGGCGACCACTTGCCGACCCGCGACCTCCCTATCGAGGTCCGGCTCCGCCCGCCCCGCACCCGACCCGCGACGGCGCGATCGAGCCGCCACGGCCCCGGGAAGCCGGACGAGGCGCCGGGCCGAGCCGGCCCGTCCTGGCCCGTGCTCGGACGGATCGGGCTGAAACCGGCGCGGATCCCGAACCGCGTTCAGCGTAGGTCCGACGGGATTTGCCGTTGGGGACTCCCACCACGCTCACCCATTCGAGTGAATCCAAGGTCACCCACTTGCCCCGCCCCTGCCGCGCAGGCATCCATCGTGCACAGGCGCCCACCGAGGCACCGGGTTCGACACACCAACGAGACGGCACGAGGCAACCCGGCCACCCGGGGCACAAGGCGGGCGGACGAAGGCTCCTCGGTGGAGCGAAGCGGAGCCGCGCCCCTCCGCCACCGGTGGAGCGAAGCGGAGCCGGAATCCCCAAGGCGCCGCGCAGCGGCAACGCCCCCCGCGCTTCCGCCCCCGACGGAGCGCAGCGGAGGAGCAACCACTCCACAACCACCCCGACAGGACCCCGGAGGCCGCCATGGCCCGGCCGGAGTCGCGGGGCGAGCAAGGCGCGAAGCCAGGATCGCGACACGAGCCGACCAAGCAACCAAACTCGCAGGAGAGCCATCCAAGCAACCACACCCGCAACACAAGCCACCCAAACAACCAAACTCGCAAGAGAAGCCACCCAAGCAACCACACCCGCAACACAAGCCACCCAAACAACCAAACTCGTATCCCGCGCCCTTGCTTCTTATCGGGCGCTTCGCGCCGGCTCGCGAGGCACCACTTTTTTCTCTCCCCCGCTTCGCTCCTCCGAGAAAAAAGCGGCCCCTCGCTCGGGGCCGGGCGTCCTTCCGCTTCGCTCCGGGCCACCCGACCCGAACTTCGCGGCTCCGCCGCTCTCCGCGCTCCGCGCGTCGATCTCCAGGGTCGGCCCGAGTCGTGGGCGCTGACGCGCCAACGGGAATACACGTCGGGTGTAGGGCGGCCGAGTCGCAGGATGCCCACGCGCTACAAACGTGTGCCCACCAGATGCGCGAAGCAGCCCAAGCCGCAGGCCGCTGACACACCACAAAGCCGCGCCCCCAGATGCGCGAGGCAGCCCAAGTCGCGGGGCCGCTGACGCGCCCCAAGGAGCGCCCCGCCACGCCTTCCGTGCATGTCCGAGTCGCAGCCGGAGGCCGTTCCGGTATGCCGCGTCGAGATGGGGGCGGGGCGGAGGCCGGAGCCGGAGCCGAGGCCGGGGCCGGAGCCCGAGCCGGGGCCGGAGCCGAGGCCGGAGCCGGAGCCGAGGCCGGGGCCGGAGCCCGAGCCGGGGCCGGAACCGAGGCCGGAGCCGGAGCCGGAGCCCGAGCCGAGGCCGGAACCGAGGCCGGAGCCGGAGCCCGAGCCGAGGCCGAGGCCAAGACCGGAGCCGAGGCCGGGGCCAAGGCCAGGGCCGGAGCCGAGGCCAAGACCGGAGCCGAGGCCGGGGCCGAGGCCAGGGCCGGAGCCGAGGCCAGGGCCGGAGCCGAGGCCGAGGCCGGAGCCGGGGCCGGAGCCCGAGCCGAGGCCAAGGCCGCCCACCCCCCTGGTCACGTGATCAAAGCCCCAACCCCCGGTAACGCAATCGCCTGCCCGCCAACCGAGTCGACGTGTCCATCGTTCGCAGACTGTCGAGTTCCTCCCGAAGCGCTTCCGCCACTCGTCGTACGAACGCCACAGGTTCGGTGGCCGCGTCCGGGTGTTCGGGGACCACGCGGTCGACGATGGCGTTGCGCTGCAGGTCGGCGGCCCGGATGCCCTGGCGGCCGGCGATCTCGGCGGCGCGATCGGTGGTGCGGTACAGGATCGCCGACGCGCCCTCGGGGGGCAGCGGCGACAGCCAGCCGTGTTGGGCGCAGACGACCCGGTCGGCCGGCAGCAGCGCGAGGGCGCCGCCGCCGGAGCCCTGTCCCAGCAGCAGGCACACCGTCGGCGCGGGCAACAGCACCAGCTCGGCCAGGCACCGGGCGATCTCCCCGGCCAGCCCACCCTCCTCCGCCTCCGGGGACAGCGCCGCCCCGGCGGTGTCCACCACGGTCACCAGCGGCAGCCCCAACTCGGCCGCCAGCCGCATTCCGCGCCGGGCCTGGCGCAGCCCCGCCGGGCCGAACGGACCGTGTTCGCTCTGCCGGGTGCGGTCCTGGCCCAGCACCACGCACGGCGCCCCGGGGCCGGCCCCGACCCCGAACCGGGCCAGCACCAGGCGCAGCGCCGGTTCGCTCTCCCCCTCCCCCGTCCCGCGCAGCGGGGTGACCGAGCACGCGCCGTGTCGCAGCAGCGTGCGCAGGCCCGGCCGGCGCGGATCGCGCGAGCGCCGCACCGACGTCCAGGCCGGCACGTCGGGCGCCGGTTCGGCCACGACCTCGGCGGCCGACCCGGACGGCCCCGACGGCCCCCGCGGCACGGGCGGCACGGGCGCTACGGACGACCCCGGCGGCCCCGGCGGCGCGGCGCCCGGGCCGAGCACGTCGAAGACCCGGATCACCACCCGGCGCAGTTCCTCCGGCGGCACCACCGCGTCGATCAGCCCGTGCTCGTACAGGTTCTCCGCGACCTGGACCCCGCCGGGGAACGGGCGATCGTGCAGGGCCTGGAACACCCGCGGCCCGAGGAAGCCGATCAGCGCGCCGGGCTGGGCGGCGGTGACGTGGCCGAGCGAGCCCCAGGACGCGAACACGCCGCCCGTGGTGGGGTGGCGCAGATAGACCAGGTACGGCAGACCCGCGGCGCGGTGCGCGGCCACCGCCGCGGAGATCTTGACCATCTGCAGGAACGCGACGGTGCCCTCCTGCATGCGGGTGCCGCCCGAGGTGGGCGAGGCGACCAGCGGCAGGCGCTCGGCGGTGGCGCGTTCGACCGCGAGGGTGAGCCGTTCCGCCCCGGCGACGCCGATCGAGCCGGCCAGGAAGTCGAACTCGCAGGCCACCACCGCGACCCGGCGCGCGTGGATGCGGCCCTCGCCGGTGACCAGCGCCTCGTCCAGGCCGGTGCGCTCGCGGGCCGCCGCCAGTTCGGCCGCGTAGTCCGGGTCCGGGGCGGCGAGCGTCGGCAGCGGGTCGTTCCAGGCCCGGAAGCTGCCCGGGTCCAGGACCCGGTCGATCAGGTCGAGCGCCCGCACCCGCTCGGGGTGACTCATACGGTCAAGCTAACGCACCGTCAACGCCCCGTCGGCGCGACTCGGCGCAGCCGGACCCGGACCGCCCGACGAGCCACCACGAGCCATCACGAGTCATCACGAACCATCACGAGTCATCACGAGTCATCACGAGCCACCATGAGCCATCACAAGTAATCACGAGCCACCATGAGCCATCACAAGTCATCACGAGCCATCACGAGTGACCACAAGCCACCACGAGCCCCACCCCCACTTCCTCCCGGCAAGTCCTACCCGTGAGTGCTACCGATCGGTACGTCGATCTGGCAGGCTGCGGCAATGGTCTCCGCCGCGCCCCCCGTGTCCGCTCCCGCCCCGACGCCGACCGCGAGCGCCGACCGGTCCCGCTACGACCGGGCCACCGCGCACCTGGACGCCCCCTTCGCGATCGTCGACCTGGACGCCTTCCGGGCCAACGCCGCGGACCTGGTGCGCCGCGCGGCCGGCACGCCGGTGCGGGTGGCCAGCAAGTCGGTGCGCTGCCTGCCGCTGCTGCGCGAGGTGCTGGCCATGGACGGCTACCGCGGCGTGATGGCCTTCACCCTGCCCGAGGGCCTGTGGCTGGCCGCCGAGGGCGTCACCGACATCCTGGTGGCCTACCCCTCCGTCGACCGCGCGGCGTATCGCCGGCTGGCGGCCGACGCCGAGGCCGCCGCGCGGGTGACGGTCATGATCGACGACCCGGCGCAGCTGGACCTGATCGAGCGCGCGCTCGCCGACGTGCGGCCCCGGGCCGAGGTGCGGGTGTGCCTGGACATCGACACCTCCTGGCAGCTCCTCGGCGGCCGGGTGCACATCGGCGCGCACCGCTCGCCGCTGCGCACCCCGGAGCAGGTGGCCGCGGTCGCCGAGGCGGTCGTGCGGCGGCCGGGCTTTCGGCTGGTCGGCCTGATGGCCTACGAGGCGCACATCGCGGGTGTCGGCGACGCGCCCGAGGGCCGCGCGCTGTATGGCCGGGTGGTGCGGGTGATGCAGGCGCGCTCGGGCGTCGAACTGCGCCGACGCCGGGCGGACATCGTGCGCGCGGTGCGGGCGGTCGCGCCGCTGGAGTTCGTCAACGGCGGCGGTACCGGCAGCGTGGAGCGCACCGTGGCGGAGACCTCGATCACCGAGGTCGCAGCCGGCTCCGGGCTGTTCCAGCCGCGCCTGTTCGACCACTACAGCGCCTTCCGGGGCCGGCCCGCCGCGCTGTTCGCCCTGCCGGTGGTGCGCCGGCCCGGCCACGGCTGCGTGACCGTGCTCGGCGGCGGCTACCCCGCGTCCGGCGTACCCGCGCCCGACCGGCTGCCCCAGCCGTACCTGCCCGCGGGCCTGACGTACCACGCGCAGGAGGCCGCGGGCGAGGTGCAGACCCCGCTGCGCGGCGCGCCGGCCGACGATCTGCGGATCGGCGACTCGGTGTGGTTCCGGCACGCGAAGGCAGGCGAGTTGTGCGAGCGTTTCGACGCGCTGCATCTGGTCGAGGGCGACCGGGTGGTGCGTACGGTGCCCACGTATCGGGGCGAGGGCCACACGTTCCTGTAGGCCGCGAACCCGAAACCCGGACCCGACGCGGCCCTTCGGATCGGCCGCCGGCACCCGAACCGACCTGCCATTACCCGGACAAGACCCACTCGTTCGACCCACCACACAAAAAACGACCCGTTGAGGGGCTGTCCGGCACCACTCCGGATGGCCCACAATGCCCATTGCCGGCGCCGTATCGGCGCGGCGGTACGTCCGGCCGGTGAAAGGTCGCAGCCATGATCGCGCGCTTGGGCACCCTCGGGCAGGAACATCCCGTCACCGGGGTGACGATCTGGCGCGGTTGTGCGGTCGTCCACCTGGCCGGCGAACTGGACCTGCACAACGCCCCGTTGTTGCACCGCACCCTGATCGAGTTGATCGACGGCGGGTGTCGCCGGGTGGTGGTGGACGCCACCGGGCTGAACTTCTGCGACTCGGTCGGCCTGGGTGTGCTGATAGACGCGTTCAAGTCGATGCACGCGTTCTCCGGCGAACTGCGGCTGGCCGCGCCCGACCGCAACGTGCGGGCGACGTTGCGGATGACCGGCCTGATCGACGTCCTCGGGGTGCGCGACACCCTCCAGGAAGTCCTGGACGAGTTCGCCGACTGACGCCGGCGCCGGCGGGCGGGCCGGCGCGACCCGCACGACCGCACGACCGCACGACGCACGACCGCACGAAGATAGGGTCCCGCGTCGGTGCGGTGCGGCATGATCGGGCTCGTGACCGAACGTCTGATGCTCCTCGACACCGCGTCCCTGTACTTCCGCGCCTACTTCGGCGTCCCGGAATCCGTCAAGGCCCCCGACGGCACGCCCGTCAACGCCGTACGCGGCCTGCTCGACTTCATCACCCGCCTGGTCGAGGACCGCGAGCCGACCCGGCTGGTCGCGTGCATGGACGCCGACTGGCGACCGCAGTTCAGGGTCGACGCGATCCCGTCCTACAAGGCGCACCGGGTCGCCGAGGAGATCGGTCCCGACGAGGAGGAGATCCCGGACACGCTCGGCCCGCAGGTGCCGGTGATCGAACAGACGTTGGACGCGCTGGGCATCCCGCGCGTGGGGGTCGCGGGCTTCGAGGCCGACGACGTGATCGCCACGCTGGCCACCCGGGCGCCGACGGCGGTGGACGTCGTCACCGGCGACCGGGACCTGTTCCAGCTCGTCGACGACGCGCGCTCGGTCCGGGTGCTCTACACGGTCAAGGGTGTGGCCGCGCACGAGGTGATCGACGAGGCGGCGGTGCTGGCCCGCTACGGCGTACCCGCGTCGGCCTACGCCGACTTCGCCACGCTGCGCGGCGACGCCAGCGACGGGCTGCCGGGGGTCAAGGGCATCGGGGACAAGACCGCCGCCCAGTTGATCGTCGAATACGGCGACCTGGCGGGGGTGCGCCGGGCGGCGGCCGACCCCCGGGCCAGGCTCACCCCGGCCCGGCGGGCGCGGATCGTCGAGGCGAGCGACTACCTCGACGTGGCGCCCGGCGTGGTGCGCGTGGTGCGCGACGTCCCGCTGCCGCCGGCGGCCGAGTGGGACCGGCCGCTGCCCACCGAACCGGCCGATCCGCAGGCGCTGGACGCGCTGCGCCGGCAGTGGGGCCTCACCGGGCCGGTGCACCGGCTGCTCGACGTGCTCGCCGCCCGCCGGTGATGCCCGAAATCTCCACCTGAGGACGGCGGCCGGCCACTCGAAAGGGTCGCTCCGGAACGCGCCGGGCGCACAGGCGCGAATGTGACCTGGGTCACATTCAAGAAATCTTCGGCGAACTTTGTCACGTTCGTCGCAAAGACTGCTCTCGACCGCCATGCGTACCGAGTGTGACACCCCGATCACCGCCCAACCCGACCGCGACTGGCTCCGAGGCGAGTGGCAGCGGGTGACCTTGCGGGCCGGTTGGCCCACCCGGGTCGCCTGGCACAGCGACGCCGTCGAGCAGTGCCTGGACGCCTTCGTCCGCGGCGGCCTGGTCCACGCCGCCTGCCTGGCCCTGGCCCGGGACCGGGCCGCCGCCGAGATCCCGCTGGACGTGGCCCTGGCCGAACTGGACGCGCTGTTCCTGTGCGGCCTCGCGCACAGCGCCCCCGGCCCGCTCGTCCAGGCCTACCTGAGCACCCGCGCCCGGGCCAACCCGCCCGGCACCCTGCCCCCCGGCACCGACCCGATCACCGAACTCCCCTCCGCCGCCCTCCTCCAGCAGCGCCTCGTCGAGCGCACCGCCGCCGGCGAACACGTGCGCATCGTCGTGGTGCGCCTGGAGGTGCCCGAGTCGCTGCTGTGGGGGCACCTGCGCCACCTGCTGCTCACCGCCCGCCACCTGGAACGGACCCTGGGCGACCTCGCCTACGCGGTGCCGCCCGGCCGGCTGATGGCCCTGCTCGACGGCGACGACCCGGAACTGCCCGACCGGCTCGACCGGTTGTGCCGCGCCCCCGTCGACCCCCTGGACGGCCCCGGCGGAGCGCCCGGCGGCGCGCCGCGGATCCCCCGGTCGAGCGTGCGCCTGACCACCGCACCGGGCACGACGGGGCGATAGCACCGTGACGAACCACCTCTTCGCACCCCCGTTCGTCACCCGAACGACGCAGCGTCACCCCGGCCGCGGTTCCACCGTCGACACGGGCGCGGACCTCGACCATCCGCGCCCGTGTCGCACCACCTGCGCCGGAGCGCACTCCGGGTGCCTTGCCGGGGCCCACCGCTTCTGGACAGACCGTGGCCGGATGGTCACGATGCTGTGCGAACGATCGGGCACGGCAAGGGCACAAGGGGGCAAACGGTGGCACGCGAGGACGACTCGGCGACCCCGGACCCCAGCGGCGGCGACATGGGTGGCGGCGCCGCGGAGGCGACCGGATCCGGCGCCCCCTTCGTCCCCGGCCAGCGCGGCGTGCATCACCCTCGGACGTACGACGGCGACTTCGGGCCCGCCGAGCCGGCCGCAGCCGAACCGGCCCAGCCCGGGTCGGCCCACGCCGCAACGACCGACCCCTTCACGCCCGAATCGGGCGTCGACCGTGCCTGGCGCCCAGCGCGGGACGACGAGGCGGTACCCGTGTGCGAGGGGCCCTCGGACCTGGAGTTGGCCGAGCGGGTACGCGCCGGCGACGGCAACGCCTACGGTCCGCTGTACCAGCGACACGTGCGCTCGGTACGGGCCTTCGCCCGCACCTGCACCCGCACCCCCGAGGCCGCCGACGACCTGTGCGCCGACGCTTTCGCGGCCACCCTGGAGGCGCTGCGGGCGGGCGGCGGGCCCCGGGAGGCGTTCCGGGCCTACCTGCTCACCACCGTGCGCCACCTGGCGATCAGCTGGACCCGGAACAATCGGCGCGAATGGCTCACCGAGGACTTCGCCCTCTTCGAATCGGCGTGCGAGAACCAGGATCCCCTGGTGAGGGCCGACGACACGCGACTGGCGTACCAGGCGTTCCGGGAGTTGCCCGAGCGCTCCCGGACGGTGCTCTGGCACGTGGACATCGAGGGCGAACAGGCCGTCCAGGTCGCCCCGTTGGTCGGCGAGAACCCGGACAACGTGCGCAAGATCCTGGAGCGGGCCCGCCAGGAACTCAAGGACAACTACTTCGTGGCGTTCGCCACCGGCGGTGTCGACGACGAGAAGTGCAGGAAGTTCACCCGGCACTACGGCCGGCACCTGCGCAACCGCATGGACTCGGAGCGGCGCCGGGAGAGCATCGACGCGCACCTGAAGAAGTGCAGCAGGTGTCACGACACCTACGCGGAGATGGCCGACGTGCGCGACCGGTACGGGCCGATCGCGCTCGCGCTGATCGGCATCACCTCGCCGATCTTCCTCAGCGGTACCGCCGTGGCCGCCGGCGCCGCCGCGGCGGGGGCGGCGGCGGCCGGCGGGCTCGGCCTGGCGG
>NZ_JBHTVA010000078.1:0-47028 GCF_042793325.1 Embleya sp. NPDC056575 | reverse complement strand
GCCGCGGTTTGTTCGGAAGCCGTGGGTCGGGCTCGCTCGGAGCCGCGCGCGACGGGTCAGGGTTTGCGGGCGACCGCGCCGAACTGCGGGACGATCGGCGGGAGTTCGCCGTCGACGGGGGCGGCTCGCCAGTGTGCGCAGGAGACGATGCCCGGGTCGAGCAGGTCCAGGCCGGCGAAGAAGCGGGTGAACTCGGCCAGGCTTCGGGCGGTGATCGGCGGGGTGGCGTTCTCGTTCCAGAACCGCATGGCCTCGACGTTGCCCTCGCCGCCGAGTTCGGTGGTCGGATGGGTGATCACCAGGTGGCTGCCGGACGGTACGGCGGCCATCAACCGGCCGACGATGTCCACGGCGGTGTCGGTGTCGAGGATGAAGTTGAGGCTGCCGAGCAGCATCACCGCGACCGGGCGGTCGAAGTCCAGGGTCGCCTTCGCGTCCCGGACGATGGCGTCGGGGTGGTGCGCGTCGGCGTGGATGTAGTCGGTGGCACCCTCGGGGGTGCTGGTGAGCAGCGCGCGGGCGTGCGCCAGGACCAATGGGTCGTTGTCCACGTAGACGATCCGCGCGGCGGGGTTCACCCGCTGGGCGACCTCGTGCGTGTTGTCGGCGGTGGGCAACCCGGTGCCGATGTCGAGGAACTGGTCCATCCCGGCCTCGCCGGCCAAAAAGCGCACCGCGCGCCCCAGGAACTCCCGGTCCGCGCGGGCGACTTCGCCGATGCTCGGGAACATGCTCGTGACGTGGTCGCCGACCTTGCGGTCGATCGGGTAGTTGTCCTTGCCACCCAGCCAGTGATTCCAGACCCGGGCGTTGTGCGCGACGTCGGGCCCCGAGATCGGCTGGCCCTCGGACGGTCGATTCTCGCTCACGGCGATGGTCCCTTTTCCTGTCCGCCGTTCACCCGGTGCGTCCCGAACGAAAGGCTGCGCGCACGAGCGCCTTCGAACCCGTTCCCGAGTCATTCTGCCACCCACCCACCAATCGGTTCACCACACCACGAACCGTGTCGCCACGCGTGTCGGGATCGCGCCCCGCGACACGCACACCCCGCGCCGCGGCGCTGCCACGAGGGTTCGGGGGTGGGTGCCCGGCAGTTCGCCGGTGTCCCGGTGCGGGCCGCCAACCTGTGTGACTTCGCTACCGGGCGGTCGGACTCGGGGGCCCTGTGATCGGGCAACCCCGACTGAGCGGCGGTACGTCAGTCGCGGTCCGACGCGGACAGTGTGTCGGCGATCATGCGGGTGGCGAAGTCGGGGTCGTCGGTGAGGTGGTTGATGTGTGCCGCGAGCAGAAAGGCGGTTGCTTCCAGGGGAGTCATCTCGTCCTCGGTCCAGCTTCCGTACTGTGCGCGCCACAGACTCGGGCTCAACCCCGTTCCCGCGGCGACGACCAGGCCGGCCATGGTGGGGATGGCTTCGGGACGGATGCTCACGGGCATCCCGCGCAGTGTGGCCACGAGGTCGGGCACCACACGTTCGATGGCGTCCATGCCATGCTCCGCGTAGGCGACCCGCAACCACTCCATGAACAGGAGGATGAGCGTGCACGCGCCGTCCAACACGGCCGCCGCTCCCTCGGGGCCCAGCGACGCGACGAACCGATCGGTTAACTCCTGCTGCTCCGGATCGGTGTCGATCCGGTCGCCGTGGATGCTCTTGAGCCGAGAGTCCACCATCATGAGCGCCGCACCCACGTCGCCGACGGGGGCGTGCACAGGATCACAGGGCGATGACACGGAACACCTCCTCGCACAGCCGCGGGGGGTGGCGCGACATGTCCGCAGATCAGACCTCGGGTGGGGTTCGGGCGTCGCGAATACCGGTACCGGACGCTGGTTGCGTTCAGGTGGCGGTTCGCGGGTTCAGGTAGTCCGAGAACAGCGATCGCAGATCCGGGGTCAGGGCGATGACGTCCTCGCTCGTCGGGACCAACGTCAACCCGCCTTCCTTGGGGATGCCGCGGTGAAATGCGGCGTCGACCCTGCGCGCTTCGAACAAAAGCCCGTCCGAGGACAATACGAGGCGGTGTTCGCCGGAGCCGGTCTCCGGTGCGAACGTCGCCAGTTCCCAGCCCTTCCCGACCTCCTCGCAGACCCGCACCGTGTGTGTCCTGCGGCCGAACAGGCCGGCCTTCTCCTTGCGAGTGTCGACGTGCAGGAACAGTGATACGAGCTTGCGTGTCGGCAGTCGCCCGGCTACGTCGGCCACGAAGGCGGCGAGCTCGGGAGTCATCCGAACGCCCCGGCGCGATTCGATGCCCGAGAGCCTGAGGCGCTCCCGCTCTTCCGCGAACTCGATCTCTTCGATCTCGTGCTCCTGCCTTGGAGCATCGTCGACCGGCCCCATCCGTCACCCCCACGTCCTTGGTGTTCGGCACGTTAGTCCGCGATGGGCCGTCGTGACTCACGAATGGCGGAGAACCACCGCGCGAAGGCGCGAAACCTGGTGACGGTAGCCGGCGAGGTGCGCCGTCATCGCGATTCGCAAGCGTGGTCGACGCGGGTTCACGGGGGTGTGGTGCCGGTCGCGCGCAGGGTGCCCTTGGTGATGGTGCCGTTTCGGATGGTGTAGGACCCGGCGTACAGGCGGACGCTGCCGTCGGTGCGCTGTGCAGCGACTCGTACCTGCACGGTGTCGCCGCTGACGGAGCCGATTGTCAGGCGGTCGCTGACGGTGTCCGAGAAGCCGGCGACGAATGTGGTGTAGGTCGATCCGAGGTTGCTGCCGCCGAGGGTCCAGGCCGTTGCGTAGTCGCCTCGGTTGATCGCGTCGTAGTAGCGGGCGACGACGGTGGCCGGGTCCGATGGCGGAGTGTTCGTGGTGGCGAGGGCGGTTGTGCCGGTCGGCGGGCGCGTTGGTGGGAACGACGCGCTCGGGGACGGGCCGGTCGAGATCGAGGCGGCCGCCGTCCTCGGCACGAACGCCGGGGTCGGTGGGAGTGGTGTGCGAGTTGCGGGGGTGATGGCGGCTTCGGTGGTCGTGGTTGCCGCGGTGGTGGTGTCGGAGCCGGAGCCGCTCTCCCGGAGAAGAAGGATCGTGACGGCGATGGTGGCCACGCCGAGGACGGTCAGGACCGCCAGGAGGACGCGCCGATTCCCCGCGTCCGCGGGGGTGTTCGCGAGCGTGGTCGTTTCGGTGTTCCGGGGGCCTACCTCACCGCCGCAGACGGTGCAAAAGCGCAGCGCCGCCGCCGAGAGGGCGGCCCCGCAGTGGGCGCACGTGATCATGATGGCTCGCCCCTCGGGGAGTCGATGCCGCGCCGTGGAAGCGGAGTTCGCCCCCGGCGGTCGGTCAGGACGCGAACAGGGTGTTGATCGCCTGGATGACGAGTGCGATCGCTCCGCTCAACGCGGTGGCGCCGCCCACGGCGTCGCGGAGGGAGGTGGCGGTTCGCTTCAGGCGCACGCGACTCGGTGGGGTCAGGGTGAGTTCGTGGCGCAGTTCCTCGGCGTCGGCGAGCGCCTGTTCGCGGTCGGTCAGTGTGGCTTCGGTCGCCCGGATCCGGACGATGAGTTCGTCGACCGCGGCCAGCAGTTCGTCCGGGGTCCGTGGTGCCGAGGGGGCGGCCGATCCGGTGGTCGTGGTCTGTTCCGCACGGGCCTTGTGGCCGACGGCGATCGCGGACTCGCTGACGCTCGCGTTCTCGCCGATGTCGACCTTGTTTGTTTCCTTGCTCATGTCGATTCCGTTCGTCTCGTGTCGGATGTGGTTCCGGTTCGGGTCGGTCGGTTTCTAGGGTTTTCCGTTCGCGGCGGCCGAGGCGCCTCGGCCGACGCTGAATGCCGACCCGGTGACGGTGGCTCCGGCGCCCACCGTGAGGCTGTTGTTGACGATCGTCTCGGCGCGCCGCTTGAGTTCCGCGGGGTCGATGTTCTTTTCTTCGAGGAAGTCGACGAGAGTGTCGAAGATCCTCTTCTCCACGACCTTCGTATACATTTCCTGATCAAGTTTCTGGAAATATCGGTGATAGCCGATCAGGAGCCCGTCCGAGTCGAGGACGAGTCGGAGAATTGTTCGAATGACCGGGCTCAGCATCGGGTCGAGGACGGGGCCCAGCGAGGGAAAACGGTTCGGGACACGGGAGCGCAGGTCGGCGGCTTCCTGCCGGATGCTCAACAGGGCGCCGTGGTTGAAGGTGAAGCGCCTGGCGACCATCCGCCGTTGACGAGCCTGCTTCCAACGCCGTCGAGGGCCCGCGAAGACGTGCTTGAGAGTGCGTGGGATACAGCGGAACATCAGGCCGAACCAGCGGAATCCACTGGCCACGACCAGTCGCGCGAACTCTCCGAACGTGGGGTGCAGCAGCAGGTCGTCGATCTCGTAGTAGCGCCAGTGCAGAGGCGGCAGCAGGGAGTGGTTCACCTCGACGAACAGATGTGAGGAACCGACGGTCACCCGCAGGAAGAGCGTGTACACGAGTTGCCCGCCCCAGCCGACGATCTCCACCACCAGATAGGGGCGGGCCCGATCCTCGGGATGCTCGGTGAGGTATGTGACGACCGCGTCGGAGACTCGGTCGACCGGGCGCGGGTTCCGGCCGGTCAGGAACCGGCTGTCGTGGTGGATGTCGGCACCATTGATGAACAGCCGGTCGTGCACGCTCAGCCCGGGAAGGTCGAGAAGCGCGATCCTGGAGGCGATCCTGCCGCGCAGTTCGGAGGCCGTGAAGGAGACGACGGGATCCTCGTCGCACGCCACCGTCGTGTCCAGGGCGAACGACCAACTGTCCAACGTCCACCCGTGACCGAGGAACGGGTCGAACGCGCTGTAGGTGCTCACGTTGCCGGCGGCGTAGACGGCGACCAGGTCGATCTGGTCCCGCGTCACCTGGAGTTGTGGATCGGGCGCTCGGGAGGCGTCGAAGGTCCCGCGCCGCAGCGTTTGCGCGAGGGCTCCCCAGCGGGTGACGTACGCCTCGGCGAAGACCACGGCCCAGGACGCCACGACCACGAGCATTCCCGCGAGTGTTCCGATGGCCGTGAAATTCACGATGGCCAGGATGAGCAGTACGGCCAGGGCCGCGTCCCGGGTCAGATGCCGGGCACGAGCGGCGATGGCGTGCTTCATGACCGCGACGAGGTCCACGCCCGGGGAGCGCACCACCGCGCGGAGCGGCTCCTCGAGGACATCCTCGACGAGTTTCTCGGCCAGCTTGCTGTCCAGGTGAACGGCCGCGCACAGGTAGCGAGTCGCCTCATCCGCCATTGCGCTCGGTGCGGTCGGTGCGGTCGGTGCGCTCGGTGCGCCGGCGGGTTGCCGGGGCCGGTGATGGACCACGCGCGCGGCCGGCGGCGGGGCCGCCTGATGGGCGGGCAGCCGCACGGACGCAGTCGCGGTGTCGTTTCGGTCCGTCGGCTGCGGTGGCACGGGGTTCGGACGCTTTATCTGTACACCGCAGCTACCGCAGAAATCTGCACCCTCGGGATTCTCGTGACCACACGAATTGCAACGCACACCCCATCGCCCCCCTCACGCTCCGGATCCGGAGAATGCCCCTGGGCGCGAGATTACTCGCCTGGAGCGTGCGAGGACGGAATAGTCGGGATGTTCGTCGAAGCGATGGGAATCGTTATCCGGAGAGAGAATCCGACCTTCCGGTTCGCCGTCATTCGATCGCTCGTGGCTTCTCGCGGGCAATCCGCGGAGAAGCGGAAGAACGACGAGAATCCGAGCCTCGTAAGGGCCGTTCAGACCTTGGAAGATCATCTCCACGACCTGGTGAGCCGGCGACCACGGGGGCGTGGCGCGCGCCACGGACCGAAGGGCCCTATCGGAGGCTCTGCCATGGGGACGATGGTGGCGCAGGGGGCCAACCGGCACGAAAGACTCCCCGGTCCGGCTGTTCAGGCTCGCTGGTCGGTGTGGAAGTGACCGGGGGCGGGCGCGGCTATGCGGCGATCTGCTCGACGCGCCAGGTGTATGCCTACGGCACCGTTGCCTACCCTCGCCGACGGCACACCCGTCATCGACACCACCTTCGGCGGCAGCCGTTGGAACTCGAGTTCGTCCGCTCGGTTGGGCTTCACGGGTGGTGGGCCGACGGACGAAGACCTCGGATGTCGATGTCCTGGTCGGCATCGGCGTCCGAGGTCTTCGTCGGTCCGCGTGTGGTCAGCCGCCTTGGCCGGCGCTGCCGATGGGGCCGACGTCGACCGGGGAGCCGGCGCCGTCGACGACCGGCAGGGTGGGGGTGCCGGGCCAGTTCAGGGTGATGGTCTTGGTTTCTCCGGGCGGGGTGACCTCGAGGCCGGTGATCTTGACGCCGTAGGGGCCGGTGGCGCCGCTGGGGTAGGTGATACCGAAGGACACCGACGTGCCGCTCTTGAGGGTGAACGGGTCGGCCGGGTCGCCGACGCGCTTGGCGGACAGGGGTCCCTGGGCGGTTTGGAGGTCGACGCCCGCGAAGCCGGACATCGTGCAGTTGTGGCCGATGTTCTTGAACGTCACGGCGACGGTGAGTGCGTCGTCGCCGCCGATGGTGGCGTCCTGGGCGGTGGCCCTCAGGTCGTCGGTGCGGCACTTGCCGATCGAACTGTTGTCGCCGCCGCTCCCGCCCGTGGCGGTCGCACCCTGGCCGCCGGAGCTCTTGCCGGCGGAGTCCTTGCCGGCGGAGTCCTTCCCGGAGGCGACCTTGCCGGCGGGTTCGGTCCCGCCGCCGCCCCCGCTGCCTGCCGGGTTGCCGCCCGCGTTGCCGCCGGTGGTCGACGCCCCGGGCGCGGCGGCCGGCGGTGCGACGGGCGAGGAGCCCTGTGCGGCCCCCGCGTTCGAGTTCGAGTCCGATCCCTGGCACGCCGTCATCGACATCGCGCCGCCGAGAACGGCCGCGGAAACGAGGAGAGCGGTGCGACGGTTGCGGAACATGAACGACCCCTTGATAGCCGGTGGTTGGAGCCGAAACACGCTCGGCTCCTCGGTGCCTGCCCCACCACCATGGCCGAGCCGCCGAGCCCGCCAACACCCCGGTCGTCGCACCACGACACCGCTGTCGCAGAGCGGTGACAAGGTTACGAGAAGAAACGAGAACCACCCCGAAACACCGCGCCCGACATTCCGACGACACCACGTTTTCCCTGGTCACAGCCATCAGAGGTGGCCCCGAAGGGCGGTGTTACACCAGCCCGTCCGCCGGCGGCCCACCCTGCCGCCCGTCGAGACCTTCATCGACCGGGTCCACCGGACCCACCGCTCCCGCCCCGGCCCGAACGGCGCCCCACCGATCGGCCGGGTGGCTGAGGTGCCGCCGCCCGGCCCGGCGACGTTGCGGCGGGGACCGACGACATCGGTTCCCTCGCCGGACCGGTCACCAGGGAGGTCGGGAAGCCGGTATTCGTGCGTGATGGGGGATTGTGTGGGACGGGGGATTCGGGTGGGGGTGATTTATGGGTGGGGACGGTGACCGGTTCCTTTGCATATGCAATTGCATGGGTGTCACTCGCAGGGGTGGATTCGTGGTCTGGGCGGGTTTCGGGCGGTGGATGGGTGAAATCGGGACGTTCCTTCGTGGTGACGTCTTCCGATCAAGTTGCTCCCGGTCGTGCGGGTTATGCGGCGTGACCTGCGCTTCTTTGGGTGCTGTGGGATCGTTGCCGGCGGATTCGACGGGGTTCGAGGGTGGCTTCGAGGCGGCGGGCCGCCCGGCCGTGCATTTGCATTTCCTGGGTTTCCTTGGCGTTTCGGAAACTCTCGGGGTAGCTTCCGGAGCGTCGGACGATCCGGATCGACGGTCGTCGCCCCGGGGGCGCGAGGGAACAAGGATCAAGGAATCGACATGGTGGACGACTTATCCGCCGGAGGAGTTTCGGACGATCTCCGGCGATTCCCGAGAACGGCATTCCCCGGTTTCCGTGCGGGGAAAGCATTCGGCAGGCGGGGGCGGCCGGCCGGCTCCGGGGCCAGGCCCGGGACCGGAGGGAGAGACACGGGATGAACGCCCGCAGGGGCATCACCACGTGCGCCGCGTGCGGTCGACGCTTCGCGCGGCGCGACACGGGCGACCGCAAGCGGCGCTACTGCGCCCCCGGTTGCCGGCGGCGGGCACGCACGGCGCGGGAGCGGGAGGCGCCGCCGGCCGCCGATCCTCAGGGGCTGGAGGCGGGCATCGTGGCGATTTTGCGTCGGGTGGCCTGCGCGCTGGAGGAGGCCGAACGTACGCGCGAGCCGTTGCGGGTCCGGCTGGCCTACGCGGACCGGCTGAGCGGGGAGACCCAGCGGTATCGCGCCGTGGTGGGGGAGGCCCGGCCCGGCACGGCGGTACGGCTGCGCCCGGAGTGGTCCGCGCAGTTGGCCGCGCGTCTGGGGGCCCGGTCGCATCCGGGCGACGACGGGCGCGGGGACGCGGACCTGTCGGCGTCCCAGCACGCGGGCGAGCGACTGGCGGCGGCGTTGCGCGAACTGCGCCGTACCGCCGGGGTCACCGTCGCGGACCTGGCGTGGCAGGCCGGGATCAGCGAGGAGTTCCTGGCCCGGATCCTGGCCGGAGAGGTGTTCGCGTCCTGGCCGGTGGTGGAGACGTTGGCCGGGAAGCTGGGCGGCGAGGCGGCGGAGCTGCGTGCCCTGTGGGAGTGCTCGCGCGGGGTCGACCACGGCATCCGGCGGGAACTGCCGGACCTGGCCGCGTTGTTGACCGCGATGGCGCGCGGCCTGTGGCTGGCCGCCGGGCGGCCCGCGCCGGATCGCATCGGCGGTGATCCGTTGCGCCCGGGCACGGTCGAGCGGGTCCTGGCCGGCGAGCTGATCCCGGACCGGGCCGGCGCCGAGCTGCTGGTGGAGCGACTGGGCGCGCATCCGGACGTGGTCCGGCGGTTGTGGAAGCAGGTGCACTACGGCGTGCTGATCCGCCTCGGCGACGCCGGATTCCCGGCCGGAGGACTGCCGTTCGCCGCCCTGCCGGGTCCCGAGTCGCGCTCGGACCCGGTGACCGGGACGCACACCGGCGACGGCGATGTCGGCTGACCGGGGCGCGCCGGAGCGCACGGTCGTCCGGACCCGCGCGCAGGCGCCGATATCCGCCGCGCGGCGCCAAGCGGCGCCGACGGCCGGCGAGCCGGAGCCGGATCGTGCCGATGGCGAGCCGGCCGGTTTCGGTGGATCGGCCGGCACGTCGATCGACTTCGCCGCGTTCTGCCTGCTGCATCGGGCGCGGTGGGCGCAGTACGCCCGGCACCGCGTGGGCGACGCGGTCCGCGGCGAGTGGGCCGTGCGCTCGGCCGTGGCCGAACTCGCGGGCACCTGGGCCGACATGCTGCGCGGGCCCAATCCGACCGCCGGGGCCTGGCGCATCCTGGGTCGGACCGTCACCGCCTCGCACGCCCCCGCCCGGGGCACCCTGTACGACACCCTGCCGTGGCCGCAGGCGGACGCGGTGGTGCTGCACTACCGGCTCGGCATGACCCTGACCGCCGCGGCCGACTTGATGGGCACCGACCCGCCCGAGGTGGCCGCCCAACTGGTCCTGGCCGAGCGCAGCCTGCCCACCGCCGTGGTCAGGACCCTCGAACGCCGTCCCGACGCCGCGCCGCGTCCGGACGGTCGCGACGCCCCGATCCACGCCCGCGGTCCCGACGGCCCGGGCGGCGGATGAGGGCGTGCGGGTCGTGCGCAACCCGTGCCGCGCGACCCGCTTTCCCCCGCCGTGCCGTTTCGCGCCGCGTGCGGACCCCCCACTTCCCGGGCCGAGTGCCTGCCCCGGCGCACGTCACGCATCTAGCATGGTGCGCGCACGGGCGGCGACCGGAAGACCGCGGTGGGTTCCGGCGAGCGCGGACGCACGAGGGGGCGCGATGGGGAACGCGGACGGACCGATGCCCGAGATCGACGTGGACACACCGAGTGCCGCACGGATGTACGACTGGTATCTCGGCGGCACCGACAACTACGCGGCCGATCGCGCGGCTTGCGAGGAACTGCTCGAGATCGTCCCCAGCACGCGCGAACTGGCGCTGAACAACCGAGCGTTCCTGCGCCGGGTGGTCCGGGTGCTGGCCGCCGAGTACGGCGTACGGCAGTTCCTGGACCACGGATCCGGGCTGCCCACCCGGGACAACGTGCATCAGGTGGCGCAGCGCGTGGATCCCGCGTCCCGGGTGGTCTACGTCGACAACGACCCCATCGTGCTGGCGCACGGTCGGATGTTGCTGGAGGAGAACGAGAACACCGCCGTCGTCCAGGCCGACATGACCGATACCGACGGCATCTTCGGGCGCCCCGAGGTCGAGCGGCTGATCCGGCTCGACGAACCGGTCGCGGCGCTGTTCGTCTCGGTCCTGCACTGCCTGCCCGAGTCCGCCGAGCCGGCGGCGATGATTCGCCGGGTCGCCGACCGACTGCCCCCGGGCAGCTTCATGGTGATCTGCCAACTGGTCAGCGAGGACCCGGTGATCCGGGACGGGGTGAGCGACTTCATGGACCGGGCCACCGGTGGCAACTGGGGTCGGGTGCGCGATCGTGCCCAGGTGAACGACTACTTCACCGGGCTGACCGTGCTCGAACCCGGGCTGGTGGAGGTGTCCACCTGGCGTCCCGACTCGCAGGTCGCCGCGCGTCAACAGACCGACGAGTGGATCGAGTACGGCGGCCTGGCCCGGGTGCGCTGAAACGCATGCCCCGAAGCGTCAGCTCTCGGCGGCCGCGGTGAAGTGGCGTTCGGCGTCGCGCAACATACGCTCGCTGGAGGCCCGATTCTCGGCCGCCGCCCACAGGCGGAGCAGGATCTCCCGATAGGCGTCGATGTCCGCGCGCCTGCTCAGGTACGTCGCGCTGTTGGCCTGCTCCAGGTAGATCATCTCGCTCGGCCCGCCCGAGGCGAAGCGGAGATACGTCATCGGCGACGGCGGGGCGACACCGGCGGCCCGATCGAAGCGCACCACGCGGATGTTGATCCGCTCCCGCGCCGACTCGGCCAACAGGTGCCGCATCTGCGCGGCCATCACCGCCGGCCCCCCGACGGGTCGGCGCAGGATGCCCTCGTCCAACAGCGCGGTCAGATCCGGGCGATGCTCGTCCGCGAGCAACGCCTGGCGCTGGAGTCGCAGTTCGATGCGGCGCTCGACCTCCTCGGGCGCGGCCCGGGGCAGCCCCGAGCGCACCACGGCGCGGATGTACTCGGGCACCTGGAGCAGGCCCGGCACCACGTGCACCTCGTAGGTGTCGATCTTGGTGGCCGAGTCCTCCATCCCGATCAACCGGGCCAGCCAGCCCGGCATCACGTCGCTGTAGTGGCTCCACCAGGCCCGCTCCAGCGCCTTCTTCAGCAACTCCTCTATCTCGGACAGGGATTCCTCGTCCCGGACCCCGTAGTAGCGGACCAGATCGAAGACGTCCCGGGGGCGCGGTGGGCTCTCGCCGCGCTCCAGTCGGCTGATCTTGGACATCGACGCCCGGATCGCCTCGGCCGCGTCCTTCAGCCCGCGGCCGTTGTCCAGCCGCAACTTGCGCAGCGTCGCGCCGAGCACCTTGACGGCCGCGGCCGGACTGGTCTGCTGGGTGAGGGACACCACGGGTGCGATCGACGGTGCGCGAGCCGGGTGTTCGGCGGACATGGGAACTCCAAGGGGCAGACGGACGTCCGCCATTATCCCGAGACGGGATACCGCGTGTCCGTCGATTGGGCGACCGCGCCGCGGTCCCCCGGGTCGGTCGGGTGACCGCGCCGCGGTCCGGGTCAGCCGATCGGCCCGGCGCACCCCCGGAGTCCGGGGTTCGCGACGAAGCCGGCGAGGCTCGCGCGGGAGTAGACCAGGGCCGGTCCCCGCGCCCGCCGCGAGTCGCGGACCGCGATCGCGCCGCCGGGCAGCAGCGCCACCTCCACACAATTGCCCTCGGCCGTACTCGCACTGCTCTTCACCCAGGTCACCGACCCGAGCGTGTCCGCCGCATCCCCGTTGCCGGCACGCATCGTCATCACCTTCCCGCTTCCGTCCGGTCACTGCCCCGTATGGCACGACCACGGACGGTTCCGCCGTTCGTGCAAAACCAGGTGCATTCGCATCATGGAACCGATGGCGGGCGCAGTCACGGGAATCGCCGAACCAAGTGGGTGCGATTCCCGGCGTCAAGGGTCGATTTCGGCCCGGATCGGCGGGTTTTACGCCGTGTCGGATCGTGTTGAAATGCGTTCGACGGATGGTCACAAGATCCTTGCGTAGAGTTGGAGATCGGGTCTTGTGGCACGCCACCGCAATGGCGTAACAAGGAACCCGCTGCTGGAGACACAGTTGATCGGCGTGCCCCACATCCCGATTTCGGGCCGCCGTGCACCGCGTCGGACCGGGGGGCCCGCGCGGCAGGAACGGAACCGCAAGCGCACGGCCGGCCCCGGGGGGACGGTGGTCGAGAACTACGTGTCCTACCGCTGCGGCCCCGCGGGGAGCCGTCGGCGGCGTTCCCGACGACAATCGGGCTGCCCGGTCTCCCCGCAGGGTGTCGCGGTGCGGGCCGCGCTGGGGGGAAGGGGTCGCTTCAGTGGAACCGGAGCGGGTATCCGAACTTTCCGATCTGCTGGCGCACGCACGCGCCTCGCGGAGCGGGGCCGGCGGACGGGCCGTGATCATCCGTACCGCGTCGGGCATGTGGTGCCGCGAACTGCTCGTCGAATTCACCGAGCGCCAACGCCGCGCGGGCGCCGCCCCCGTGCTGGTCTCGTGCCAGCACCGCGACGCCCGCGAACCCTTCGCCGCGCTGCGCCAGTTGCTCGCCGGACTCGGCGACGCGGCACAGCCGGCCGGGGACGACCGGTTCGACGAACTGCGCCGCGCGCTCCCGCACACCGTGCCCGAGGACCACGGGCGGCCGCTGTTCGACGAGTTGTACGAGGTGCTGCTGCCGGCCGTGAGGCGCTGCCCGCGGGTGATCGTCGTCGACCACGCGCAGTGGATGGACGACGCCTCGCTGCGGTGGTTCGCGCACCTGGTGCGCCGATTGACCCGACTGCCGCTGCTCGTGGTGCTCGGCGTGCGCGTGGACGACGACCTGCCCGCGCGCGACGCGCTCGACGACATCGGCGCGCAGGCCGCCTGCCACGAGAGCACGCTGCGCCCGCTGTCCGTGCACAGCGCGCGGGAGTTGGTGCAACGCGCCTACGCCGGCCGGGTCCCCGATGATCCGTTCGTACGGCTGTGCCACCACGTCACCGGCGGGGTGCCGGCGTATCTCGTCCGGTTGATCGACAGCCAACTCCAGGCCGGACTGCCGCCGGAGTTGGGGCCGATCCGCTCCGGCGTGCACCTCGACGGACGGCCCCGGCAGACCAGGGCCGACCACATCCGCCGGATCGCCGCCCGGATCGAGGCGGCCGCGGTGACCACCCGACTGGCCCGACAACCCGAGCGGGTCCGGGCGTTGGCGCAGACGGCCGCGCTGTTCGGCGACGGCGCCGACCTGGACATCGTGGCCGACCTGCTGGGCACCGGGCCGGACCGGTTGGACGGGCCCCTGGCCGAACTCGTCCGGGTCGGTGTGCTGCGCGGCACACCCCCGGGCGGCCGGTTGTCGTTCCGTACCCCCGAATTGCGCGACGCCGTGCACGACACCATCCCCGAGACGCTGCTGCGCGATCGGCATGTGCGGGCCGCCCGCCGGCTCGGCGACTACGGCGCGCCGCCGACGCGCGTGGCCGAACACCTGCTGCGGATCGACACGTTGCACGTGGACGAGCACGCCTGGGCGGGGGCGGTGCTCTACGAGGCGGGCCGGGCCGCGCTGGAGGCGGGCGCGACGTTGCGCTGCGCCGAATACGCCCGGCGCGCGCTGCGCGACGACCCGCCCGCCGAACATCGGGCGCGCCTGCTCGTGTTGCTGGGCCGGGCCGAGGTGCCCACCGCGCCGGAGGCGGCCGCACGGCACCTGGAGGAGGCGCTGCGGCTGCTCACCGACCCGGGTGAACGGGCCGAGGCGGTGTTGCAGCTGTGCCACGCGCAGGTGCTCCGCCAAGGGGACAGTGTGGAGGCGGTGATGCGGCCCGCCCGGGACGCGGCGGCGCGGCTGGGCGAACTGGCCGAGCGGGACTGCCCCGACCCGGACGTGCGGCTGCGGCTGCGGGCCATCGCGCACCTGGGCGGACCGGCCGCCGAGGCCCGATCCGACCGGGAGGCCCGATCCGGCCTCGACCGCGCCGCCGCCGAGGTCACCGGGGTCACCGCGGGCGAGCGCGAACTGCTCGCCGCGTTCGCGTCGGACAGCGCGTGCCGGGCCGAGCCCAGCGGCATCGCGCTGGACCTGATCGAACGCGCGCTGGCGGGCGAACCGCCCCGGGGCAGCGCGTCGGCGCTGCTCCTGCTGCGCAGCGTGGTGGTGCTCGCCTGGGCCGGCCGGCTGGACGAGGCCCGCACGTGGGCGGGCAGCCTGACCGCGGCGATCCCGATCGGCCCGGCGCACTCGCGGATCGGCCTGCCCGCCGTGGTCGCGCACTGCCTGTGCGCGGACATCGCGCTGCGCGCCGGGAACCTGGCCGAGGCGCTGGCCGAGGCACGCACCGCCGGCCGGCTCGCGCGCGGCCCCGAACTGTCCGCGCTCACTCAGCTCACCAGGGTGCAACTGGCGCGCATCCGGGTGGTGTTGGGCCAGTACGACGCGGCGACCACGATGTTGCGCGGGGCCTTGGGCGTGCCGCGCGCACGGGCCACCGCGCTGGGTGTGCGGGCCCGATGTAGGTACGCGGCCGGGGACCCGCGCGGGGCCCTGGCCGACCACCTCGAATGCGGCCGACGGCTGACCGAGCTGGGCATCGTCAACCCGGCGCTGAGCGATTGGCGCGGCGGTGCCGGGCTGGCCCTGGTGGACCTGGACCGGCGGGCCGAGGCGGCGCCGCTGTTCGAGGAGGGCCTGGAGATCGCCCGCCGCTGGGGTGCGCCCGCCCCGATCGGCGAGGCACTGCGCAACCGGGCGCGGATCGAGGGTCCGCGCGGCGCCATCCGGCTCCTGGAGGAGTCGGTGGCGATCCTGGAGCACTCCGGCGCCCGGCTGCAACTGGCCGAATCCCTGGTCGAGTCGGGCCGGGTGTACGCGCTGGCGGGGCAACCGGCGGCGGCCCGCCTGGCGTTGCGGCGCGGCATGGGGCTGGCCCAGGAGTGCGGTTGGGATCTGCTGGTGGAGCGGGCGCACAAGGATCTGCTCGCCTGCGGAGGCCGGTTGCGTCGGACCAGCCTGTCCGGCCCCGGCTCGTTGACCCCCTCGGAGCGGCAGATCGCGGAACTGGCCGCGGCCGGGCACACCAACCGGGCGATCGCCGAGTCGTTGTGCGTCACGCGCGGCACGGTGGAGGTGCATCTGACGCACGTCTACCGGAAATTGGGCATCTCGGGTCGTACCGCGCTGTCCACGAGACTGGCCTCGACGCAGTGACGGTGACGCGCGTCACCCGACGCCCCGCGGAGCGAACCTCCCTTACGACGTGGGTACTCGGCCGACGACCGCGAAGCCGAGGAGCAGGGTGAAGCCGTCGGCGGCGACGAAACGCTCCCACGCCGCCATCGCCCGGGCGTAGGTCCCCAGGCCCAGCACACCGCGCTCGACCAGGGGAAGCAGGCGCTCGGGGGACAACTGCGGGGCGAGCGCGGCCGCGCCGCCGACCTCGTCGCTGGTGTACGCGAACGGGCGCACGGTGATCCCGGTCAGGCCCGCGCGGCGCAGGATCCGGGGCAGCCGGCGGGCCACCAGGCGATCCCCGCCGTCGGCGGCCTGGGCCGTGCCGAGGGCGCGGTAGGCGTCGGCGGACAGGGCCGACAGGTCCGGGTCCGCGCAGCCCCACAGTCCGGCGTCCACGTCGATCACGGCCAGCACGCCGCCGGGCCGCAACAGCGCGGCCAGCGCACGGGCGGCGCCCACCGGGTCGGCCAGGTGCTGGAACACGTAGCGGGCCAGCACCAGGTCGAACGAGCCCGCCGGCAGCGGCGGTTCGGTCAGATCGCCCCTGACGTAGTCGATCCCCGCGGCGGGCGCCTCGGCCCCGGCCACCGCCAGCAGCCGCTCGTCCGCGTCCAGACCCACCAACCGGGTCCGCGGGTCGGCCAGTTCGGCGCGCAGTCGGCGGGTGACCGCCCCGGTTCCGCAACCGGCGTCAAGGACCGCGCCGGCGACCGTGGGGGCCGTGTCCCGCAACACCCGCCACTCGTGTGCCCAGCTCAGCTCGGCCTGGATCTCCAACCGGCGCACCTCGGCCGGCACCCCGCCGAGTTCGGCCTGCGGCCGATAGCTGCCCCCGGGGCGGGCCGGGCCGGTCACGGCCGACCGCCGGTGGTGAGCGGGTGCGCGGTCATCAGCAGGCCGTCCCTGGGTCGCAGGGTCACCAGCGCCTCGGGCACCACCGGATGCCCGGCCACACCGCGCAACTCCAGCCGCTGCAACACCGTGGCCAGCACCAGGACCGCCTCGGTCAGGGCGAACGACTGGCCGATGCACACCCGGGGCCCGCCGCCGAACGGCACGTAGGCGTGCGCGGGCCGGGCCGCCCGGGCGGTCGTGGTGAAGCGTTCCGGGCGGAAGAGCTCGGGATCCTCCCACACCGCCGGGTGTCGGTGCAGGGTCCACGGGCTGATGCACACGAGGGTGCCCTCGGGCACGTGACGGCCGCCGAGCACGTCGTCGGCCGCGGCCCGCCGGGAGATCAGCCACACCGGCGGATACAACCGGATCGCCTCCTCCAGGCAGCGCCGGGTCAGCTCCAGGCGGGGCAGGTCCGCGGCCCGGGGCGGCCGGCCGGCCAGTACCTCGGCCAACTCGGCCCGGACTGCCGCCGCGGCCTCGGGATGGCGGTCGAGCAGGTGCACGGTCCAACTCAGCGCCTTGGCGGTGGTCTCGTGCCCCGCCATCACCATGGTCAGCACCTGGTCGTGCAGTTCGCGGTCGCTCAGCGCGTCCCCGTGCGCGTCCCGGGCGCCGAGCATGGCGTCGAGCAGGTCGGCGGGCCGATCCGTCGGCGGGCCGGTGTAGCGCCGGGAGGCGACGAGCATGCCGACGACGCGGGCCAGGAAGGTCTGCGCGGCGGTGTACCGCCGGCGGAGCAGCGCCAGGTCCGCGTCCGCGACGGTCGGCGTGCCCGGTTCGCCGTCGAAGTGGCCGATGAAGCGGTT
Organism: Embleya sp. NPDC056575; assembly: GCF_042793325.1. NCBI lineage: Bacteria > Bacillati > Actinomycetota > Actinomycetes > Kitasatosporales > Streptomycetaceae > Embleya > Embleya sp. NPDC056575. The sequence goes on along the minus strand of NZ_JBHTVA010000078.1, from coordinate 29,966 downwards.
GATGTCGTCCACCGCGCGGCCGAACCCCCGTCCCGCCGCGGCCAGATCGGCGCCGAGCAGCGCGTCCGCGACGATCCGCAGGGTGAGCGCGGTGAAGTCGTGGTCGACGCGGATGGTCCGCCCCTCCTCGGCGGCCCGCTCCCACGCGTCGGCCAGGTCCACGGCCGCGTCGGTCATCAGCGTGTCGAACTCCTCCACCCGGCGCGGCCGGAACGCGGGCGCGCACAACCGGCGTTGCCGCTCCCAGGCGGGGCCGTCGCTGGTCAGCAGGCCCTTGCCGAGCAGCGGGGTGAGCATGAAGTCGTCCGGGGTGCCGGCCTTCGTCCACGCGGTGTAGTTGTCCTTGAGGATGTGCCGGACCAGGTCGGGGCGATTGACGAACCACACCACCTCGCCGCGCGTGCGATGGCTGCACAGATCGCCGAACTCGGCGGCGAGCGTGGTGAGGAAGGCGAGCGGGTCGACCCGGATGTCGGCCAGGTCGAGGTCGTCGGCGGGGCCGGGCGGACGGGCGTGGACGGGTGATCCGGGCGATCCGGGCGGACCGGAGTGGACGGGCGATCCGGGCACGGGGGCCTCCTGGGTGCGGTAGCGGCCGAACTGGCGGGCGGGTCGGGTGCCGTGGCGGTGAATCCCACCGCCCGCGGCCTCAGGTCATCTGACGCTGGACCAGTTGGTGGAACAGGCCGTCCTCGTCGGCCAGCAACTGGTCCGGCGGCCCGGACTGGACCACCCGTCCGGCATCGAGCACCACGATGCGATCGGCCTGCATCACCGTCGACAACCGGTGCGCGATGATGATCCGGGTGGCGTTCAGCCGCCGGGTGCTCTGGGTGACCACCTCCTGGGTGCGGTTGTCCAACGCGCTGGTCGCCTCGTCGAAGAACAGGATGCGCGGCCGGCCGATCAGCGCCCGGGCGATCATCAGCCGTTGCCGCTGGCCGGCCGACAGGGTCACCGCGCCGTCGGAGAGCACGGTGTGCATGCCCATCGGCATCCGGCCCAGGTCCTGGTCCAGACCGGCCATCTCGGCCGCCTCCCACGCCTCGTCCAGGGTGTAGTTGCGCAGTCCGCAGATGTTGTGCAGCACGCTGCCGGCGAACAACTGCCCGTTCTGCAACACCACGCCGAACTGCCGGCGCACCGCCGCCACGTCCAGCGACGCGAGGTCCTGGCCGTCGTAGAGCACCGAGCCGGTGGTCGGCTGCTCGAAGCCGATCAGCAGCCGCAGCAGGGTGGACTTGCCGCAGCCGGTGGGCCCGACGATGGCGACGAACTCCCCGGGCCGGGCCCGCAGGTTCACGTCGTCCAGCACCGGCGGGGCGTCCGGCGCGTAGCGGAAGGACAGCCGGCTGACCTCGATGCCGCCGTACAGATCGCCCGGCGGCTGCTTGGACTCCAGCACCTCGGGCAACTGGGCGAGCACCGGCTGCACCCCCTCGAACAGCGGTACCGCCGCCGCCATCATCGTGATGCTCGCGGTCATCTGCAGCATCGAGCCGAGCATCAGCGCGTAGGCCACGCTGAACGACAGGAACCCGCCGACGTCCAACTCCCCGTCGGCGGGGCCGGAGACCATCGCGAACAGGAGCAGCGTGCACAGCAGCAGGTAGCCCGAGTTGAACACCGTGACCGTGTTCTGCAGCCGACGGGTGCGCACCGACAACACCCGGCTGCGGGCGAAGCCCATCGCCCAGAACGCGAACGCCCGGTCCTCGGCCGCCGCCACCCGCAACTTGGGCAGCCCGGTGAGCAGTTGGAACATGCGCCCGGACAACTCGTGTTCCTCGGCCATCAGTTCCCGCTGGCGGCGCATCTGGCGCAGCCCGGCGACCGCGCACACCGCGCCGCCCAGGGCGGCGAGCAGCAGGGCGAGCAGCGCCAGCGGCACGCTGTAGAAGAACAGCAGGCCCAGGTTGACCAGGAAGATCAGACACGCCGGTACGAACAGTGCGGTGACCCCGCTGAGGATCTCGCGCAGCGCGCTGATGCCCAGTGCGGCGCTGCTCAACGACCCGGAGGAGACGGACGCGAAGAACCCGGTGGGAAGACGCAACAGCCGATCCCATACGGCGGCCTGGGCGATCGCCTCGAACCGCCCTTCGACCCGCAGCAGCGAGAGGTTCTGCACCGCGGACAACACCGCCGCCAAGAGCGCGGAGGCGAGCAGCACCACGCACATCTGGGTGACCAGGACCCGGTCGCCCTGCGGGACGAACACGCCGAGCACCTTCCCGGTCAACACCGGTACCGCCAGCCCGAGCAGCGCGGCGCCCAGGCCGCAGGCGAACAGCACGAGCACGTCGACCGTGCTGCCGCGCAGGCCGAAGCGCAGCAGGGTGCGGGCGCTTCCGGGGCGTTCGGGCAGGGCCGGATAGAACATGGTCGCCCGCTGCTCCAGGCGGGCCGCCCGGGCGCGGTCCACCGGCGTCCAGTCGGTGCCGGTGGGGTCGAGCACGTGATAGCGCCGACGCCGCCACATCAGGGCCACCGGGCGGCGGGTGTCGGGATCCCCGTCCACCGGGCGGGTGTGCCCGACCAGCGGGCCGGAGTCGGTACGCCACCAGCGACCCGTGAGCGCCACGTCGCGCACCCGGAAGCCGGAGGAGACGGCGATCCGCTCCAGCGGGTCCAGCCGGGCATCGGCCGCCTCCGAGGTGCCACCCCGGGTGATCGTCACCCCGCTCGCCTGCCCGACCACCCGGGCCACCGCGAGGTAGTCGTCCTGGTCGGCCGCGTCCAGGCCGACCCGGTGCACCGGCCGGTAGGGATCCAGGACCGCGCCGAGGGCGCGCGAGGAGCGGCGCAGCGCGTCGGCGTCGACCTCGCGGCGCGCGTCCAGTTCCCGGCAGGCGTTGCCGCGCCGGCCGCGCAGGCGTTCGTCCACGCGCTGCATCAGGGTGTGCTGGTGGTGGGCGAGGTCGCGGGCGAACGGGGCCTCGGTGAGCACGTCCAGGGTGCGGACGACGTGCACGAGCGCGCCGCCGACCGAGTACAGCCAGTCGGCCGCGCCGATCGCCAGCCGGCCGCCGAAGCCGACCGTGGCGCCCGCGTCGGGGACGTCGTCGGCCGGGGCGTGCCCGTCGGCCTCGTTTGGCCCGCCGATGGCCACCGACCCGGACAACACCCGCACCCACAGCGTGCCGGCGACCGATCGGGCCGAGCCGCCTGCGGGCAACTCGGCGCCCTCGCCCGCCTCCAGGGCGGTGAAGGTACGCGGCGGCAGGCCCATCCGGACCGCGTCGGCCAGCGCGCCCAGTCCCCGGTCCAGGCCCGCCGCGAAGCAGCCCGCGAACGCCGCGTCGGCCGCGGCGGCGGCCAGTACGTCGGCCAGCGGCGCGGCCCGCACCGTCCCGCCGGGCAGCGGTTTGCCCAGCATCGCGGTACCGCCGGCCGGCGCCCCGCACAGCACCGTCCCGGCCCCCACCCGGCACAGGAACTGCCAACGCCCGCCCTCCTCCCGGGTGGTGGCGAACACGTCCACCATGCCGGCGGTGACGAACCAGACCTGGAGGGCGCCGTCCAGTGCGCAGGCCCCGGCGAGTTCGGGGCCGAGCGCGGCACCGAGCGCGTGCAGGTCCGGCGGCGCGTCGTCGGGCGGCTCGGCGGGCTCGAAGCCCTGCGTGGGCTCGGTCATCCTTCCTCCTCTTTTCCGTGGGGGACGCCCGGTTCGTGGGGAGGCGGCCCGCGTCGGGGGTGGTCGGTGGGCGCGCGGCGCGCGGGGCTACAGGTCGCGGATCAGTTCGGCGTACGGCCCGGGGACGCCCGCCAGCGTGTGGTGGTCGCCGCGCTGGGCGACCCGGCCCTGTTCGAGCACCACGATCTCGTCGCTGTCGCGCACCGTGGACAGCCGATGCGCGATGATCACGCACGCGCAGCCGCGTCGGCGCAGGTTGTCGTCGATGGTCGCCTCGGTCTGCGCGTCCAGTGCGCTGGTGGCCTCGTCCAGGACCAGCACGCTGGGGTTGCGGACCAGGGCGCGGGCGATCTCCAGGCGCTGGCGCTGGCCGCCGGAGAAGTTCTTGCCGCTCTCCGCGACCGCGCTGTGGATGGTGCCGGGCCGGGCCGCGACCACGTCGTACACGGCCGCGTCGCGCAGCGCCGCGACCACCGCCTCGTCCGGGATCGAGTCGTCCCACAGCGTGACGTTGTCCCGTACGGTGCCCTCGAACAGGAAGATGTCCTGGTCCACGAACGCCACCGCGGTGCCCATCACGTCGCGCGGATAGTCCCGGCGCGGCCGGCCGTCGAACAACAGCTCGCCGCTCCACGGTTCGTACAGCCCGGCGATCAACCGGCTCACCGTCGACTTGCCGCTGCCCGAGCCGCCGACCAGGGCGACCCGCCGCCCGGGGCCCACCCGCAGCGAGAAGTCGTCGAGGAGCGGTTTGCCCAACGGACTGTAGCCGAAGGTGACATGGGACAACTCGACCCGGCCGGCGAGCACCGTCGCCGGCTCCCCGGCGCCGGAGCGGGCCCGACGGTCCGGCTCGTCGTCGAGGAACTCGGGCGCGGGTGGGAACTTCTCGATGTCCTTGAGCCGGCCCAGGTCGGCGGTCACGTCCTGCAACCTCGGCCCCAGGTTGGTCAGTTGGGCGACGGGCCGGCTGAACGAGTTGACCAGGGTCTGGAAGGCGACCAGCAGGCCGATCGACATGTGCCCGTCGATCGCCCGCAGGCCCCCGATCCACAACAGCAGACCGCTGTCCACGGCGGCGAGCAGCGGCGGCACCACGGCCAGGATCGAGGTGGGCGCGCCCAGTGCCTGCTGTCCGGAGACCACCCGGGCCTGGAATCCGGCCCAGCGCTTGAAGTAGTCGCCCTCGGCGCCGGAGGCCTTCAGCGTCTCGATCAACTGGAGGCCGTTGAACGACGCCGACACCAGGCCCGAGCGATCCGCGCGCAGCCGGGCCACCGTGTCGGTGCGCATCCGCGAGACCAGTTTGAGCACCACGATGTTGAGCATCGCCACGCCGACCCCGACCAGGGTCAACTGCGCGTCGTACGTCCACAGCAGGCCCGCGTAGACCACCACCAGCAGCATGCTGACCACCGTGGTGGCCACATCGCGGGACAGGATCTGCGCGATGGTGTTGTTGGCGGAGACCCGCTTGCTGATCTCGGCCGGGTTGCGCTGGGTGAAGAACACCACCGGCAGCCGCAGCAGATGGCGCACCACGCGGACCGAACTGCGGATCGAGGACGCGGACTCGACCCGCAGCAGATGGGTCTGTTGCAGCATGGTCAGCGCGATCGTCACCGCCGCCGCCAAACCCATGGAGGCGAGCAGCGCGGGCAGGAACGAGTGGTCCGCGCCGGTGAGCACCCGGTCGATGAACACCCGGGTGAACGCGGGCGCGGCCAGGCCGGGCAGGATCAGCAACAGGCTCGCCAGGAGCGCGAGCAGCAGCGCGCCGCCGCTGCTGCGATAGCGTGCGCGCAGATCGGCGAGCAGCCGGGGCGGGTGACCGCCGCGCCGGAACTCCGGGCCCGGCTCGAAGGTGAGCACGATGCCGGTGAACGCGACGTCGAACTCCTCGGTGGTGACCGACCGGCGGCCCTGCGCGGGGTCGTTGAGCCGCACCATCGGCCGCCCGAGCCGGCGCGTCATGCCCTCGTAGACGACGAAGTGGTTGAACTTCCAGAACAGGATGGCCGGCGGCCGGTTCCGGGCCAGTGCCGCGGTCTCCATCTGCATGCCGCGCGCGATCAGTCCGTACGAGCGCGCGGCGCGCAGCAGGTTCGCCGCCTTGGCGCCGTCCCGGGAGACCCCGCACGCGTGTCGCAACTCCTCCAGCGGGACGAAGCGGCCGTGGTGGGCGAGCACCATGGCCAGCGCGGCGGCGCCGCACTCGACGCCCTCCAACTGGATGACCGTGGGCGTGCGTACCGACATCCGGCGCTCGGCGGACTCGCGGCGGCGGCGACCGCGCTCCGGCGGGGCGGGCGGCGCGCCGGCGGGCGGTGGCGAACTGGTGGTGGTCATCCAGGAAGCAGCCAATCGAGCGGGCGCTCGCCGGGCAGGCGGGCGAAGCCGGTGATGGGGGTCTGCGAGTCGATCCGGAACGGCGGCCCCGACCGGTTGGTCCAGCGGTAGCCGCTGAGCGTGCGAGGGTCGGTCTCCAGGTCGACGGTGACCCGGACCGCGCCGCCGGCGGACAGCAGCCGGCCCGCGGCCTGTTGGTCGCCGCCGAGGAAGTCGGTCACCTGCTGGGCGGTGTACGGGAACTGGTCGATCGCGGTGATCCGGCCGCGCAGCAGCCCGAACGCCTGGGAGGGCGCGGACTGTACGGACACGTCCACCTGGGTGCCCGGGCGCAACATGCCCGCGCTGCGCGGGGATACGAACAGCGTGGCCAGGAGCCGGTCGTCGTTGGCGTCGGTGCGCTCGACGGTCATGAACGTGGTGCCGACGGAGATGTATTGGCCGCTGGAGACGAGCAGGCCGATCACCCGGCCGGCGAACGGCGCCCGGACGATCTGGGTGGCGCCCTGCGCGTCGACCACCGAGAGCACCGGGGTGCCCTTGGGCACGAGCGTGGCCGAATCGACGAACAGGTTGGACACCAGGCCGGTTTGCGGGCTCTGTACACGGGAGACGCCGAGCGGATGGGTGAGGATGCCGGGCACCTCGACCTTGCGCGGCAGGGTGCCGCCCGCCGACCACGCGGCGGTGGCGCCGAGGAGCAGGGCCAGGGCGAGCAGCAGCGCCCAGGCGCGGGTGCGGACCAGGCGGATGGGCGCGTCGAGTTCCTCGGGGGCCTTCAGTCCCTCCAGGGCCTCGCGACGGAAGTTCATGGCCGTCCCCCTCCGGGCGCGCCCGGCACGGCCGTGTTCGGCTCCGGGCCGATCGTGCCGAGCAGGAACTCGCCGACGGTGCCCTCGCGTTCCCATCGGTTGCCGGTGGCGAGGGCGAACAGGTCGGAGTCGCCGCCGCCGAGCCCGCACCCGCCCAGGCCCATCGCGGTCGCGACCAGGTACATCGTCTGGTAGAGCACCCCGACGTGTTTGAGCACGAGCGCGTAGCCCATCGTCTGGTACTTCCACATCACCCGCCCGAACCGCGCGCTCACCAGCAGCACGACCTGCGGCGGCGTGCTCATCAGCGCGGTGGCGCGGGCGATCTCGGACAAGCGGCCGACCGCCGGGCCGGGGTCGGCGACGTGTTCGAGGCGATGATCGCGAGGGTCGTAGTGGTACAGGCCCGGGGGCACCCCGACCACGTTGTTCACCAGCGGATACAGCTCCAGTTCGTGACAGCGCCCGCCCGACGGGTAGGGCCGGTCGCCGACCTCCTGGCGGTCCTCGTGCAGGACGGCGCGGTTGCGTGCCGTGCGGTACAGGAACTCGCCCAGCTGCGCGAGGGTCAACGGCTTCGTGTCGTCGTGCGCGCGCACCGAACGGCGGCCCTCCAGCACCTCGGTCAGCGGCGGATCGGTCCGGCGGACCGCGTCCGGGTCGGGGCGGGGCAGGTCGACGGTCGGTCCGTCGAACGCCGGACGGACCACCGGCAGGGGCGGCTCGGCGGCGGCGCGCCAGTAGGTGCCGCCGTAGGGCAGGTCGTGCCGGCCGGCCCGGGTGCGCCCGTGGAACCACAACTCGTGCGGCGACCAGCGGGCCCGGTCCGGATCGGCGTCCTCCTGCTCCGGATCGACCAACAGACCGTGCCGGGACAGCAGTTCGAGGGCACGCGCGGCGCCGGGCGGCAGCGCGCCGGCGTCGTGGTGCGGCAGCGCGGCCACCAGCCCGGCCAGCGCCGGGTCGAGCAGGTCGGCGGCTACCGGGGCCAACGGCGACTCCAGGACGATGTGTTCGCCCTCGCGGCGGAGCACCGCGAAGCGGGACAATCGCCGGGTCGCCGGATCGGGGGCGCTCGCGCCGCGGGCGGGCGGGGCCGGCGGGGCGAGCGGACGCAGCGCGAGGACGGGTCGGCCGGCCACCTCCAGGGTGGTGCCCAGCCACCCGCCGGCGCGCAACCGCTGGAGCAGTGCGGGCAGTTTCAGCAGGGCGCTCTCACCGTCGCGGTCGAGCACGGCCCGGTGCAGGTCGTCCTCGCTGCTCGGGCGGTCGGCGAGCAGCGCGACGGCCGCCGCGACGCCCGGGGTCAACACGCCCAGGGACAGACCACGCGGCCCGAGGAAGAGCAGGGTGGCGCCGGCGTCGTTGGTGCTCGCCCGCGCGTTCGGATGCAGGGCGACGCGTTCCACCGGCACCGTCGTCGCGGCGCCGGCCGCGGTCGGCGGGATACCGAGGCTGGTCATGGAACCTCCGGGGCAGGTCGGGCCGGGCCGAATCGGTTACGCGGCGGGAGCGGCCCGGACGGAGCGGGCGGTGCGTGCGGAGCGGTGCGGGGCCGGCCGGCCCGGCCGAGCCGACCGGGCGCCTGCGGAGCGCCGACGGTCGGCCCGGACCCGGGCCGTGGGCACGGGAGGTGGTCAGAAGAAGACGCTGTACGGGTTGAGGTCGGCCTCGGGCACCGGCGCGGCCAGCCAGCCCAGCCGCACGGGCGTGTCGTACATCCGCCCCGGACCCAACCGGCGCCAGAAGTGCCGCAGCCCGGGGACCATCACCTTGGCCACGTTCAGCTCCAGGTCGGGCAGGCTCTGGTCGAGCACGATCACCTCCAGGTCGACCGCGCGCAACCGCTCCACCGTGCCGCGGATGTCGCGCGCGATGTCGCCGCTGTGCAGGATGCCGTAGCCCTCCAGCGTGGTCTGCGGCAGATGCCGCGCGGGCAGCGCCCACGGCTGCGCCTCGGCGGTGGCGGTGTGCAGCCACGCCAGGGTGTGCGGGTCGTCCTCCCAGTAGGCGGTGCTGCCGTCCGGGTTGCGGTTGATCACCGCGGGCAGGAACTGGTTCACCTCGGTGAGCGCGCGCAACACCGCGATCCGCACGTCCAGGTGGGCGCCGAAGCCGAGGAGGATGTCCTCCACCGGGTGGTCGGTGCGCCGGGAGACCGCGGCGAACGTGGGCACGCCCAGGTCGGTGGTGATGTCGACGACCTCCAGGGTGCGCTGCATCCCGGCGTAGAAGTCGCGCAGGCTGTCCACGTACGGCTCGTGCAGTGAGTCCAGGTCGAAGCCCGGGCGCAGCGCCCGGTTGTACCACCACAGGCCGACCGCGTCCCGCTCGCAACTCTCGAACAGGCCCTGCATGATCGCCTCTTCCAGGGTGTTCCCGGAGGCGTTGCCGTTGCCGTCGCTGAAGCAGTAGAAGTGCTCGTTCAGGTCGGGGTGGCCGAACCAGGAGTAGCCGGCCGGTACCAGGCGGGGCCGGTCCTCGGTCAGCGACCAGGCCCGGGTCCAGTTCAGCCGGCGCTTCTCGTCGAATCGTTCCGGCACGATGTGCAGGCGCCCGGCCGACTCGCGGTTCCACTCCTCGCGCGTCTCGTACTGGGTGTCGGAGTACAGCAACAGGTCGTACGGGTGCAGGGCCAGGTCGGCGCCCAGCTCCTCGAACGAACCCGGCTCGGTCCGGCGGTCGCCGCGCCACACCCCCGAGTAGCGCTCGATCGCCTCGCACACCCCGCTGACCCGGGCCTGGACGTCGCTGCGGCCCTTGCCGCCGCTCTGGCCGCGCAGGTTGCGGCGCAACATGCCGATGTTGGGTCCGGGGACGGCGAAGTTGTGGCTGGCCGAGTAGCTGAAGGTGACGCCGTTGTCCACGTCGTTGAGCAGGCGCAGCGCGCTGACCGCGCCGAGCAGTCGGCTGATGTGCTTCTCCAGCCGCTTGAACGTGTCGTCGGGGCGCATCGTACGGTGCCCGCCCTCGTCGTCGAACCGCACCGCCTGGTCTACGAGTTCGACGCGGGGATCGCGGTCCAGGAGCAGCGCGGGATCGCCGCACGCGGGGCACTGCGGCTGCCGGATCAACCGGTGTTGCTCCAGCCGCCGGCTGGGTACGTGCAGCGACACCAGGACACCCTCGTAGCCGGAACGTCCCTCCGCCGCCAGGAGTTCGGCCGCGGCGGCGGCGACCAGGTGCGCGGACAGGCCCACCGACCAGGCGGTGGCGGCCACGGAGGTGCGGATCGGCTCCTCGTCGACGGTGCCGTCGGGGCGCCGCCGCAGGAACGTCTCCACCTGCTGGTTGCCCGCCAGGCGGTGGGCCAGACAGTGCCAACAACCGGTGCGCCCGGGGACCAGGTAGGGGCCGGTCCACACATCCGCGCCGGTCGGCTTGGCGAGCAGCCAGGGCAGCCCGGCGGCCCGCAACCGGGCGTCCATCGCGGCCAGTCGCGGGTCGAGGTAGTCGTCGGTGAGCACCACCGTCAGGTCAGGCCGGTGTCCGCCCTCGGCGGGCGCCGCGCCGGTCGCGGCCGAGGTCACCGGGGTCACCGCCGCGCCGATCTCGCGCAGCGCGGCCACCACGGCGGCGGCGTCCACCGCGCCGAGCGCGGCCACCTCGATCCGCGCGCCCCGCAGCCGATGGGCCGCCTCGACCGCGTCCAGGCCCAGGCTCTCCCAGGCCGCGGCCCCGGCCCGGTCGTCGTTCGCCGCGCCGTCCACGAGGTGGCCGAAGCGCTGGAACTTCGAGATCGCGAAGACCACTTCGCCCATCGTGAAGCGCTCGGCGAGCTTCTCGGTGATCTCGGCGATGGTGTGCGTGCCGTCGAGATACGGCAACACGGCCGCGACCGCCTTGCCCTGGACGAGGTAGTGGCCCTCCTCGCACAGGAGGAAGACCCGATCCGTACCGAAGGGGCGAGGGACGAGATGTGCCTTGAGTCGAGGCAGGTCCACGAATTCTCTCCCGGCGTAGTCGAATTTCCGGCAGCTTTTCCGGCAGCGGTGCCCTGCGGCCGTCGCCCGGTAATTGTTAGCGGCGTCCCGGGCGCCGGGACAAGGTCGTTCCGGCGAAATTCCGCTGTTTCTCCGGTGTGTTCGTATTGGGCCAGGGGGGTGCCCGGGTGAGTTCTATCGGAGGTGCCCGCCTAACGTTGGGGGGTCCCCCGTTTGTCCTGCCGGCAGGCGGTGTCGGAGGTACGGGCGGCGGGGCACAGAGCTTGGGGGAGGGGTGCCGAAATCCTGGGACCCGGCAATTAGGAGTTCGGGCATTGACGGTTCCTCGGCGTGCTCCGCATGCTTCCGGTATTGCAGCCGAACCGATCCGGATCCGATCCGAACGTGCCTCGAATCCGAGGTGAATCCGAAGCCGAGCGGGCGGAATTCGCTGCAGATCCCGAAGTCGGACCCAACGAGGGAGACTCAGATGGAGCCCAGGGACAGGGCCGCGTTCGTCAGGTCCTACACGAAGGTGCTCACCGCCGCGTGGTCGGACGACGAGTACGCGAGCCGGCTGGAGAACGACCCGCGCGCCGCGCTCGCCGAACACGGCCTCGAACTGCCCGCCGGCGCCTCGGTGCGCATCATCCGCAACGTCGAGGGCGAGCCCGACCTCGACGGCCAGGTCACCCTGTGGGAGGCCGGCACCGTCTCCGGCACGTACGAGCTGCGCGTGCCCAACTCGCCGCAGATCGAACTGCGCGAACTGTCCGAGGCCGACCTCGAATCGGTCGCCGGCGGCACCATCGAAACGCGCGACGACACCACGTACTGCTGCTGCTGTTCCCCGTGCTGCTGCTGCACCTGACGGCGCGCCGCGGCACGGCGTAGGGAGAGGACGGCTCATGGAGCCCAGGGAAAGGGCCGCGTTCGTCAGTTTCTACGCCAAGGTGTTGACCGCGGCGTGGTCGGACGACGAGTACGCGGCCCGGTTGGAATCGGACCCGCGAGCCGCCCTCGCGGAGATGGGCTTCGAACTGCCCGCAGGCGCCACGGTGCGCATCACGCGTGAGGCCGGAGGGGAACCCGACCTCGAGGCGCAGGTGCACGCGTGGGCCGAGGGCACGAAGACCGGTCGGTACGAACTGTGGGTCCTGGACTCGCCGTTGCTGGAGACGCGCGAGCTGTCCGAAGCCGATCTCGACTCGGTGGCGGGCGGCGACGCGTACAGCTGCTCCTGCTCACCGTGCTGCACCAGCACCTGATCGACCCGGCCCGGGGGCGTCCCGCCACCCCGGAACTCGACCGGCCACTGACCCGAGGTGGAGACCCATGCCCGGACCGACCGCGCCGGACGCGCGCGCACCGCACCCCTTCGGGGCACGCGTGATCCACCCGCCCGTCGGCCCCCGCCGCCGGGCGACTTCGGCCGTTCGCCGCCGGGCGGCCACGCTCGCCTGCGCCCTGCTCGTGGCCGGCGCCGCACTGGCCGGATGCGGGGAGGGCACCGCCGACCCCAAGCCCGCGGCGCCCCAGGCCGACGCGCCCCCGGTGGGCGTGGAACAGGCCACTCGGCTGCTCCAGGAGTACTCCGCGGCCAACACGCGGATCAACACCGCCCTGGACCCGGCCGGGGTCGACGCGATCGAGATCCCGCCCGCCGCCACCGGCAGCAAGGCGGGCCTGCAGGTGGCCAAGACCCAGGCGGTCGCGGTGCCGACGACGGGATACGTGCATCCGCGCTTCGTCTTCCCGCGCCAGAGCGGATACCCGAAGTTCTTCGTGGCGATCACCCAACTGCTGCAATCCGACACGGTCTCCCCGTCGCCCAAGTACCTGCTGTTCGTCCAGGAGCACGACGGCGCGCCGTGGAAGGTCGCGTACTACCCGTTCGTCACCGACCGTTCGGAGATCCCGGACCTGGACCAGGACGCCGCCGGCGGCGCCCCCGCCGTCACCGACGCCGCCGGACTGCTCGCCGACCCCGCCGCCCTCGGCCGCGCCTACCAGGACTACGCCCAGGGCAAACGCGACCCCAAGGTGCCGCTGTCGCCCACCAAGACGCTCACCGGACAACTCACCGGCGGATGGACCGCCGGCGTCCAGGCGCTGCGTGCCAAGGGCGGCATCCTGGAGCGCGCCATCGCGCCCGACGCACCGCAATACCCGACGTATCTGCTGCGCACCCGCGACGGCGGCGTGCTGGCGTTCACCGCCGTCCAGGTTCGGGACACGATGACCTCCTCGGGCGGCAAGGACGGTGTGCCGCTGGACGCGGGCAGCCGGGAGGCGGCGTTGGCCGGCAGCCCCGAGGGGGCCCGGGCGGCGCAGTACGTGATCACCCGCCTGATCGTCTCGCTCAGCCACATCCCACCCGCCTCGGCGCCGGGCACCGGCGTGCAGCTGATCGCCTACGGCGACTACGCCCTGTCGGTCGCGGCCGGCTGAGCCCCGGCCCGGACCCCGAACCCCCGTCCCGCACACCGCGGTGCGCCCCCGTCCACCACGCCGCAGAGAGGACCCCGGATGTCGTCGCCCGCCGCACCGGCCCGCCGCCGTGAGGTCCACCTGGTCGAGCTGACCGTGATGCCGGGGGTGCGCTACAGCGCCGTGCTCGGCCAACTGCACGCGGCGGCCCGGGCGGACCCGGAACTGGCCGCCGCGGTGACCTTCCACAAGCACGTACACCTCCAGCGCGGCGCCGGCGACCGGGACCGCGTCGCGCACGCGGTCCTGGACCGGCTCGACGACCCGCTCGTGATCGCCTTCACCGTCTACTTCTGGAACCGGGCACGCACCCTGGAACTGGCCCGCCGGGTCAAGCGACGCTGGCCGCGCTGCCGGGTCGTGGTCGGCGGCAACGACGTCACCCACCAGCAGCGCGCGCTGTTCGCCGAGGCTCCGTGGGTGGACGTACTGGTGCACGGTGAGGGGGAGTTGCGCTTCCGGGACCTGCTGCGGCACTTCGTCGCACACCCCGACGCCCCGCTCACCGACCCCGCCCTGCGGGCCGCGCTGGGCGAGGTGGCCGGGATCAGCCTGCGCGGCCCCGACGGCACGCCGATCGACACCGCGGACGCGCCGCGCGTGAGCGACCTGGACGCGCTGCCGTCGCCGCTGCTCGACCCCGAGGTGTGGTCGGACCGGGACCTGGCCGCCTCGCGGATGATCGTCTACGAGACCAACCGCGGCTGCCCGTACTCGTGCGCGTTCTGCTACTGGGGCGGCGCCACCAACTCCAAGGTGCGCCAATACTCCCTGGACCGCATCCGGGCCGAACTGGAACGGATCGTCACCCACGCCGGCAACGGCACCCAACTGTTCATCGCCGACGCCAACTTCGGCATCCTGCCGCGCGACACCGAAATCGCCCGGCTCCTGGTCGAGTTGTGCGCGAGCCGGCGCAAACGCCTGCTCGTGATGACCAATTGGGCCAAGAACACCAACGGCCGCGTGGTCGAGATCGCCTCGATCCTGCACCGCGCCGGCCTGACCGGCGCGATCACGCTCTCGGCGCAGTCCTTCGACGCCGAGGTGCTGCAACTCGCCAACCGGACCAACATCCGGGTGGACAACTACCGGCGCATGCAACGGCAGTTCCGCGATCGCGGGATCCCCACCTACACCGATCTGATCTGGGGCATGCCCGGCGAATCGTTGGCCACTCACCTGGACGGTGTCGAGGAGGCGGTCGCCTCCGGCGGGTCACCGGTGGTGTATCCGCTCCTGCTGCTGAACAACACCGACTACACCCACGCCCGCTTTCGCGACGAGCACGCGCTGACCACCCGCCGCATGCCGTGCGACCCCGGCAATACCGACCTGATCGCCGACGTGGTCACCGGGCACTCCCGGATGGACTTCGCCGACTGGCTGCGCGGCATGGAACTGCGCATCCCGCTCACGCTGTTCCACAAGTGCCTGCTCCGCTGCACGCTGCGGGTGCTGGCCCGGGCCGCCGGCGCCCGCACCGTCGACCTGGTCGCCACGCTCGGCGAACACCTGCGCGCCGGCGGCCCGGACCCGATCGCCGCCTTCTGGTACGCCGACTACACCCGCTCGTGGCGCGAGCCGGACCGTTTCCCGCGCGAGGCGTTGTACGCCGAACTGGGCACCGAACCGATCCACGAGGAGGTGCACTACCAGGTGATCCTGCACCGGATGGTGCGCACCCCCGAGCGCGCCCGCCGGCACGCGCACGCCGCCGTCGACGTGCTGTACGAACACCTGGGCGCCGCCGCGCTGCCCGACCGGGCCGACCTGGACGCGGTGATCGACCTCGACCTCGCCGCCGCCTCGGTCTTCCGCGCCGGCATCCACCAGGTGGCCGAGACCCACGAGTTCGCGGTGCCGGCCGCGCTGTGGGCGATCCTGCGCGAGTACGGCGACGTGCCCGAGGCGGCCGGCGAGGAGAGCGCCGGCGACCACGGCGCGGCCGTGGTCCGCGGCACCGTCACCGTTCCGGCGTTTCGCACCCAATACCCGTTCAGCCCCTACGCCCTGTCGGTCTGGCACGGCAGCGGGCGCCCGATCCACGACTGCACGACCACCGCCGTCGCCACCCCCGCCGAGGCCGTCGAGCCCGCGCGCCACTGAGGGATCGCCATGACCCGCAACGTCCGTGCCGCCGTCCCGATGATCTACGCCGCCGCCATCGTGGTCGGCTTCCTGATCGATACCCGGGTCGGGATCGCCGTCTGCATCGTCGGCGGCATGCTCGTCGGCCTCGCCTACACCATGCTGCGCCGCTCCTGAGCCCCTGCGGCCGTCGACCCGGAGCAGGTGACCCACGACCGCCGGAATGCCGTCGTCCGCACCGCCGCGTCGCCTATCCTCGTCCCGGATACGGGGGTGGGCGCGGTGACAGGGGACGAGACGAGGCGGCCCGCGGTGCTGCTGGCCGACGACGATGTCGCGATCACCGCGCAATTGGGGCCGCTGTTGGAACGCTCCGGATTCGATGTCCGGATCGTGCACGACGGCGCGGCGGCGCTCACCGCCGCCGGCACCGCACCGCTCCCGGACGTGATCGTCCTGGACGTGCTGATGCCGCTCCTGGACGGGCGCGAGGTGTTGCGCCGTATTCGGCGCTCCGGCGCGTGGATCCCGGTCATCCTGCTGACCCAGGTCGGCGAGTCCACCGAGCGTGCCATGGCCCTGGAGGAAGGCGCCGACGACTACCTCAACAAACCGTTCGACCCGTACGAACTGGTGGCCCGCATGCGGGCGTTGTTGCGCCGCTCCGGACGCGGACTGCCGCCCCTCGCCGGCGCGCGCACACTCCGGGCCGGCGCGTTGCGGGTGGACCGGACCGCGCGCCGGGCCTGGCTGGGCGAGCGGGAGCTGACGCTCACCCCCAAGGCGGGCGCGCTGCTGGACTACCTGGTCACCCACCCCGACGAACTGCTCTCCCGCGAACGGCTGATGGAGGTGCTGTGGGGCTGGGAATCGGCCAGCACGACGCGGGCGGTGGACAACCGGGTGGCGGAACTGCGACGGGTGCTCGGTGACGACACCGCGGCGCCGCGCTGGATCGAGACGGTCACCGGCGAGGGATACCGCTTCGTCGCGCGCGTCGAGGCGGCCGAGTGAGCCGCCGCCGACGCATCGTCCTGCTCGGCGCGGCGGTGGCGGCCTACCTGGCCGCCGTGACGTCCGCCGCCGTCTTCGCCGGCGACCTGCGCGTTTACGTACGCTTCGCCCCCGTCCTGGGCGTGGCCGTGCTCGGTCCGCTCGCCGCCGGCGCCGCCGTGCTGGTGATCGGGGCACGCCGGCGGGTCGCCGAAGCCGCGCGGAGCGCCCGCGCCGCCGCGGCGGCCGAACACCACCGCTTCCTGCGTCGGTTGGACCACGAGCTGAAGAATCCGCTCACCGCGATGCGCCTCGGCCTGGCCAATCTCGCCGCCGACAAGGACACCGGCCCCGACGGTCCGCTCGCCGGCGTGGGGGAGCAGGTCGCCCGGCTCGCCCGGATCACCGGCGACCTGCGCAAGCTCGCCGACATCGAATCCCGCCCACTGGAGCGGGTGGCGGTGGACGTGGCCGTACTCCTCGACGCCGCCGGCGAGACCGGCCGCGACCTGCCCGGCGGCGCCGACCGGCGGATCACCGTCTCGGTCCCGCGCGTGCCGTGGCCGCTGCCCACCCTGGCCGGCGACCCGGACCTGCTCGAACTGGCGTTGGAGAACCTGGTCGGCAACGCGGTCAAGTACAGCGACCCGGGCTGTGCGATCGAACTGCGCGCGTTCGAGGAGGACGGCTACGTGGTGGTCGAGGTCGCGGACACCGGGCGCGGCATCCGCGCCGACGAACTTCCCAATGTCTGGGAGGAGTTGGTCCGAGGCAGCGACGCACGCGGCACCCCGGGCAGCGGCCTGGGGCTGGCCCTGGTGCAGGCCGTCGTGCTGCGCCACGGTGGTCGTACCGAACTGCGCAGCCTGCCCGAGTCGGGCACCGTCGTGCGCCTTCGGCTGCCCACGTCGTGAGGGTGTATCGGAACCGGGTACCCGTGTCGCAGATCCGGTAGACGGTTGCCACACCGCTGCGACGGACGTTCCCTAACGTGGTGAGCACAGGCCGAACCGGCCCTTCGGAACCGGCCTTTCCACATGGGGGAGAGAACCGAGATGCGTATTCGTACCGTGCTGCCCGCGATCGTGCTGACCGCCGGTGTCGTCGTCGGCGCCACCGCCTGCGAGGCGGGTGTGGAGAAGAAGGACAAGGCCGCGCCGGCCACCACCGCGCCGGGCACCGGGTCGCCGGCGCCGACCTCGGCGAGCGAGCGGCCGAGCACCTCGACCACGCCGACCACGCCAGCGGCGCCGCAGACCGGCAAGCCCGACCACTCGACGCCGGCCGCGCCGGTCACGCCGAAGGGGAACGACACGATCGTGTTCACCGGCAGCGGCGAGAAGCCGACCACCGACTGCACGGGTCGTGACGTGCGGATCGAGGGCTCCACGATCGCGCTCACGCTCACCGGCTTCTGCAAGAGCCTGACGGTGACGGGCGGCGACGGCGACAGCATCGAGGTGGCCTGGTTCGACAAGATCACCGTCTCCGGCACGAACCACCTGGTGATGTACGGCAGGAAGCCCGACGGCAGCGTGCCGCAGATCGACGACAACGGGCTGAGCAACCGGATCACCAGCAGGGGATGAGACGACGGGCGGCCGCGACGGTGGGGGACGGCCGCCCTCCCGGAAGGTGTTCGGCTCGGCGCGTGTGATTCGCTGTTCGTCATGAGCATCACCTGGATCACGCGCGTCGAGACCGACGCCGACATCGCCGCCGTCCGGGCCATCGTGCGGGCCGCGTTCGGTTCACCCGCCGAAGCCGATCTGGTCGACGCGCTGCGGAGGGATCCGGCCTGGATCCCGGGCCTGTCCGTGGTCGCCGTCGACGGCGACGACCGGCCGGTGGCGCACGCGCTGCTCACCCGCTGCCACATCGACGACCGGCCGGCGCTGTGCCTGGCGCCGGTGGCGGTGTCGCCCGAGTACCAAAAGACCGGCGCCGGCTCGGCGGTCGTGCGTGCGGCGCTCGCGGCGGCGAAGGAGTTGGGCGAGCGGCACGTGGTCGTGCTGGGGCACCCGGAGTACTACCCGAGGTTCGGCTTCACCCGGGCGTCGGCGCACGGCATCGGCCTGACCATCGAGGTCCCCGACGATGCCCTGATGGCGCTGGCGTTGCACGCCGACGACCCGCTGCCCGGAGGGACCGTCCACTACGCCGGGCCGTTCGGGATCTGATCGGTCGTCGATCGGTCTTCGCCGTATTCGGCGCCCTCTCTTCGGAGTGGGCGCCGTTTCGTCTTTTCGGGGGTATTTCGCTTTTTGATTTCTTGGAGAAATGACGAGGAAACGTTTCTCTTGATGATCGGTACGGTCGGTTGATGTTCGATCCTGCACGATTATGAACGATGTGTGATTGCCTGGTCAAGGCCGTGAGCAGGTGGAATACCACACAGTCAGATATCGAACACATACAGCTACGATGAATCCGGGCCGCCGGTGTCGGAACCGAAAGGCTCTGCCCTGTGTGTGTTCCGGATGGATTCCGTTCACGGACGGTTCATTCCGTCGATTCCGTTCCCGTGCGGTTCCGCTATTCGGCCGCGGCGATATCCCGGCCGGAAGAAACGTCACTGCCGCACGACGATCCACGCTCCACCGAAAGGAACGACCCCGCGATGCGTAGTCTTCACACCGGTCACCCCCGAGTACGCCGTCGTCGCCCGGCGATCCTCACCGCGTTACTCGTGTGCGTGGCCACCGCCTGGATCGGCTCCCCGGCCGCCACGGCGGGCCCCGCCGCCGGGCCGGTGAGCCCGGCCCTGGTCACCACGACCGCCCACCCCGGCAACCAGGTGGCGCTCACCTTCGACGACGGGCCCAGCCCGCAGTACACCCCCCAACTGCTTCAGGTCTTGCGGAAGCACCAGGTCAAGGCGGTGTTCTGCCTGGTCGGCGAGCAGGTCGAGTGGCAGCAGGCGCAGGTGCGCGCGATCGTCGCCGACGGCCACACCCTGTGCAACCACACCTACCGCCACCGCGACCTCACCACCGTCTCCCCGGCCGAGATCGAGGCGGACATCAAGCGGACCGACGCGCAGATCCGCGCCGCCGTGCCCGGTGTGGAGATCCCGTACTTCCGCGCGCCGTACGGCAATTGGGGCCAGTCGCCGGCCGTCGCCGCGAACCTCGGCCTGCGTCCGCTGAGTTGGACCCTGATGCCCGGCGACTGGGAACTGCCCGGCACCGACGTGCTCCTCCAGCGACTGCGGGACGGCATCACCCCGACCGGGGTGGTCACCCTCCACGACGCGGGCGGCGACCGGCAGCAGACGGTCGACGCGGTGGACCGGCTGATTCCCGAATTCAAGGCCAAGGGCTGGAACTTCGACCTGCCGGCGCGCTGATCGCCACCCCTTCCAAGGCCCGGTCCGGCGCCGAGCGTGAGCGGGCACGCTCGGCCCCGGATGGCCGCCCCTTCGTGATCCGGACGCTCAACCCGTCGCGCGGTCCGCCTTCGTCCGGATCCGCAGCGCCGTCGGGACGGCGATCAGCGCGAGCAGGGCGGTGAGGCCGAACGTGACGCCGAGAGCGGTACCCAGGCCCGCGCCGTGCGCGTGGGCGAGGGCGACCGCGCCGCCGCCGAGGCCGCTGAGCACGGCGACGGCGAACGTCTGGGACAACTGCAACGCCGCTCCGGTGCGCCCCTGTTGGTCCGCCGGGGCCTGGGCGAGCACGGCGGCGGAGGACGCGTTGTACGCCACGCCCATGCCGAACCCGCCGATCGCCCAGCCCAGTACGGCCACCAGCGGCGGGATCGTGTCCACCAGAACGGCGCACGCCAACAGCGCGATGCCCGCGCACAACACGATGCTGCCCGACACGGCGTGGGTCGGGCGCAGTCGGGCACCGTGCCGGTCGTCCCAGCGGGCCTGGAGGGTCGATCCCACGACCCAGGTCAGTGCGCCCGCCGACAGTCCCAAACCAGCCTCGATGGTGCCGAGACCGCGCAACTCGGTCAGCCCGAGCGGCAGGAAGGTGTCGGCGCCGAAGTAGGCTCCCGCCAACAACCAGCGCATGGCGACGCCCGCCGGCAGCCCGCGCCCGGCGCGAATGGTCCCCGGCGGGGTGAGGGCGCGATAGGCGAGCACGGCGACGACGGCGCCCAGTGCCGCGAGCACGATCACCGGAACCAACGCCGCGAACTCGAACGCCGCGATCATCACCCCGGTCCCGGTCGCGAGCACCAGGCTCAGGGCGAGATCGGGCAGCCGCCGCAATCCGCGCCCCCGCGCCGCGTCGCCGGTCTCATGCGCGGTCGTCGCCGGTTCGTCCCCGGACCCGCCCAACCCGTGCAGCGCGGGCAGGGTGAGCAGGGCCGCCAGTACGACGGGAATCGGCAGCAGCAGGAACAGCGCCCGCCACGAGAGCCGATCGGCCAGCGCGCCGGCCACGACCGGGCCGACCAGCGCGGGCAGCGTCCAGGCGGAGGAGATCAGGGAGACCATGCGGGCTCGCAGGTGGTCTCCGTAGGCCAGACCGATCACCAGGTACGCCAGACCCATCACGGCGCCGACGCCCAGGCCCTGGACGAATCGGCCGGCGACGAAGACCCACCAGGTGGGCGCGACCCCGGCCAGTACGCACCCGGCGGCGAGGAGCGCGAGGGCCGCCGCGAGGGGGCGCCGGGGTCCGCGCCGGTCGCCCGCCCCGCCCGCGACGACCGCGCCGAGCACGCCGGCAAGCATCAATGCGGACAGGCCCCAGCCGTACGACCCCAGGCCGTCGAGGCCGCGGGCGACGCGGGGCATGATCGCGACGACGCCCATCGCCTCGAAGGCGACCAGGCCCACCGAGATCAACAGGCCCAGGGACAACGCGCGATGGTCGCGGTCCCAGACCCCGGCGCGGCCCGGGGGCCTCGGGGGCGGGCCGGCGTCCTCGGGGGACCGGGGTGTGCGCTCCGTGGCGCGGTCCGCCGGGTGTGGGTCCGTGTGGGGGTGCGGTTCGAGTTCGCGTTGCCGTTCGGCTGCCAAGATCGGCTCCCGGGTCGATTCTTTTACGTTCCGTTCCGGAACAGAACGATATTAGATCCGATCTATACTCGTGACCATGGCCACCTCCGATGTCCGACCGATCACGACCGGTCGCGGTCGCCCCCGCGACCACCGCATCGACGAGGCGGTCCTCGCGGCCACCATGCGATTGCTCGAAGAGGGCGGCTACGCCGACTTCACCCTCGAAGGCGTCGCCGTGCGGGCCGGCACCACCAAACCGGCGATCCGCCGCCGCTGGCCGTCCCGCCGGCACCTGGTCATCGACGCCCTGGTGACCGCGATGGGCGAGGCCCCCACGCCCGACACGGGATGCACGCACTGCGATCTGATCGTCGGGATCGCCACCCTCACCACGGCCTTCGCCGGACCGGGCACCCGGCGGGTGTGGCCGGCCCTCGTCGCGGACCTGGCCGTCGATCCGGCGCTGGCCCAGACGTTCTTCGCCCAACTGTTCGATCCGCGCCGCGCCGCCACGGCGGCGGCGCTGCGGCGGGGAATCGCGCGCGGCGACATCCGGCCGGATACGGACCTGGACCTGCTCCTGGACCTGCTGGCCTCCACCACCTACTACCGGGCGTTGTTCGGCCACCTGCCGATCACGGACACACTGGCCGAGGACATCGTGATGATCGTGATGTCCGGCGTGGCCACGGACACCTGGCGGGCGAAACACCGGCGTCCGCACACGCACGGCTGAACACCCGGGCGCGGTGGGTGGTGCGGGTGCCGGGTATTCGTGATGGGCGACGAACCGCCGCTACGCGGACTTCTCGTGCGGGGGTTGCCGCAGGACCACGATCGGCTCGACACCGTCGGTCACCGTGCGCTCGTTGATCACGACCTTGGCCACGTCCGTGCGGCCGGGGATGTCGTACATGATCGGACGCAGGACGAGTTCCATGATCGCCCGCAGTCCCCGGGCGCCGGTGCCGCGCAACAGGGTCCGATCGACGATGGCCTCCAACGCCGAGCGGCTGAACTCCAGTTCGACGTCGTCCATCAGGAACAACTTCCGATACTGCTTCACCAGCGCGTTGCTCGGCTCGGTGAGCGTGCGCAACAACGCGCTCCGGTCCAGGCCGCTCACCCGTGCGACGATCGGCAGTCGGCCGACGAACTCGGGGATCAGGCCGAACGCGATCAGGTCGGCCGGCATGACGCCGGCGAACACGTCGCCCTCCGGGACGGCGGACCGGGTGGGTCCGGCGGGCGGGCCGGCGGTGAAACCCATGCCGCGTTCGCCCACCCGTTCGTCGATGATGCGCTCCAGTCCGGCGAACGCGCCGGCCACGACGAACAGTACGTTCGTCGTGTCGATGTGGATGAACTCCTGGTTGGGGTGCTTGCGTCCGCCCTGGGGCGGCACCGCGGCGACGGTGCCCTCCAGGATCTTCAGCAGCGCCTGCTGCACACCCTCGCCGGAGACGTCGCGGGTGATCGAGGTGTTCTCGCTTTTGCGGGCGATCTTGTCGATCTCGTCGATGTAGACGATGCCGGTCTCGGCGCGTGGGACGTCGTAGTCGGCCGCGCGCAGCAGTTTGAGCAGGATGTTCTCGACATCCTCGCCGACGTAGCCGGCCTCGGTGAGGGTGGTCGCGTCGGCGATGGCGAACGGCACGTCCAGTAACTTCGCCAGGGTCTGGGCGAGGTAGGTCTTGCCGCAACCGGTGGGCCCGAGCAGGAGGACGTTGGACTTGGCCACCTCGACCGCGCCCGCCCGGTGGTCGCCGGCCCGGACCCGCTTGTAGTGGTTGTAGACGGCGACCGCCAATGTGCGCTTGGCGGCCTCCTGTCCGATCACATAGCGGCCGAGGAAGTGGTGGATCTCGGCCGGGACCGGCAGGTCGCCGCTCCGGGGCGCGTCGTGGTCCGGGACCGGCTCCTCGTCGATCAACTCGTTGCACAGGCCGACACATTCGTCGCAGATGTACAGGCCGGCGGGTCCGGCGACGAGTTTTCGCACCTGCTTTCGGGTCTTCGCGCAGAAAGAGCACTTCATCAAGAATTCACCGTCGCCGATGCGTGCCATGACCTCGGACCCGTCCCCTCCGGCGCGCGGCCGAATGTGCTCCGTGCCGGCGTTCGGACCCGGCCGGCGCACGTCAAGTGGTCGCAACAGATGGTCTCACCATCCGGATAGTACGGTACTTTGACCGTCGGGGAACGGCGGTGCGCCTGGGCGGGGGCGTCCGGACAGGGAGAGCGATGGCCCGGCTGAGCAGGGCGGAGACGCAACAGCGCACGCGGGGGCGGGTATTGGCCGCCGCTCGCGCCGAATTCGCCGAATTCGGCTTCCGCGCCGCCCGGATCGACGCCATCGCCGAACGGGCCGCACTCACCCGGGGCGCCGTCTACTCCAACTTCCCCGGCAAACGTGCGCTCTACCTGGCGGTGCTGGCCGAACTCGCGGAATATCCCGACGATTTCGCGTCGGCGCCGCCGGGCACGACCATGCGCGAGGCGTTGGGCGCGCTGGCCCGGGCCTGGGTGGCGCGGCTGCCGCACGCCGACACCGATCCGCACGACCTCGCCCGGCTCGGCTCGGACCTGATCCCCGAGGTGTTGGCCGACGAGCGCATGCGCGTGCCGTATCACCAACTGATGAACCTGGACGCGCTGTTGGTGGCGCTCGCGCTGGAGCGCCTGGACCCGCCCGAGACGGTGCCCGGGGTGCCGCCGGCCCGGCGCGTGCGATTGGCGGAGACGGTGCTCACCGCGCTGCACGGGGCGAGTCAAATGGCCTCCGTGGCACCGGGGTTCGTGGAGCCGTTCGACATCGTCACGGCCTGCGAGCGGTTGGCCGGCCTGCGGCTCGGCGACTGGTGGTCACCGCCGGCCGTGGTCGCACCCACGCATCGGGTGGACGAACGTTGGGCCCCGCCGCCGGTGTTCGACCTGGTTCGGGCCGAGCCCGCCGATCTGCTCGACGACGGTCTGGTGGCGATCCTGGGCCTGCACAGACTTGCCGCGGCCGAGCAGGCGGTACGCTCCACGCCGCCCGGCGCGGCGGTGACCGTGGTCATGGTCACCGGGGATCCGCGGGAGTTGACCCCGCTGGCCCGGTTGATCCTCGCCGAGTTGTGCGACTGTCTGCGGCGCGCGTTCCCGCGCGCGGCCTGGCCGCGACTGCGGGTGGTGTGCGACGAATCGGGCGCGGTCGCGGCGGCGGCCGGGGTGTCCGCGATCAGCGACGCGACCGAGACGGCGATCCGCATCGATGCCGGCCGGATCCTCACCCGAGCCGAGGGGGCCGGCGCCTGCCACGCGGCGGCATCGGCTGTGCCCGCACCGACACCGTCCGCCACGGGCTGAAACCGGCCGGGCCGCCCCGAGCGGCCCGGCGCCGCCGGAGGGTCAGCGCGGCCCGTGCGTGTGCAGGTACAGCACCGCCCCGTCGCCGAGTCCGCCGCGTGCGTTCAGGTCGCGCAGTGCCGCCAACGCCTTCGCGGTGTAGACCGGTTCGAGTTCCGGGCCGCCGATCCTTCGGCTGTCGCGGATGATTCGCTCGCCCTCCGGTGTCGGACGCCCGTAGCCGGCGCCCAGCCATTCGCGGGTCGTCGTCACGTCCTCGGGACGCGGGCCCTCGACCCTGAAGTCGCCGGTCCGTCTGCGCAGCAGCCGAGCGGTCCTGTTCGCCATCTTGGTGATCCGCTCGGCATCCAGGGGCAGTTGATCGTTCACCACGACCCCCGTCACGCGGGTGCGCAGGCCGGCCAGGCGCAGTCCGAGGGCGAGGCCCGCGGCCGTACCTCCGCTGCCGACCGGGAGCACGACGTGCGACGGTTCGGGGAGTTCGCCCGCGCCGACCTGTGCGGCGATCTCCAGGCCGCACTCGACGTACCCGAGCATCCCGATCGGGGACGAGCCGCCGGTCGGCAGGACGTACGCGGGCCTGAACCGGCCGCCGACGAGCCGTCCGTGACGCAGGATCAGCCACGGCGCGAGCAGCTTGGTGCGGCCCTTGGTGCGGGTGCGGTGGATCCTCGCCCCGGAGGCTTCGAGCCGTTCCGTCTGCAGGCGCACGTGCTCGTCGAGCGGCTGGTCCACCAGGGCGAGCGCGACGTCGAGCCCGTGTGCGCGGGCGAACCGCGCCGTCGCCAACCCGTGGTTGGTGCCGAGTGCTCCGAAGGTGAGGATGCTCGGCGACCGCCGTCCCAGCGCCTCGGCGATCACCCACTCCAACTTGCGGACCTTGTTGCCGCCCCAGAGGTCGCCGAACCCGCTCTCGTCCTTGATCCACACCTCGGCCGTGCCGTCCGCGAGGCCGGTGAGCCGGGCGACCGGGGTCGGGCGCTCGCCGAGCGGGAGGTGACGGAAGAACGGCGCGTCGGGGTCGTGCGAGGGAAAACGCTCGTGCAGCAGCGGAGTCTTCACGGCGCCCAGCCTACGGATCATCGGTGCCGAGGGTGCATGGAGGACGATCGAGAGGTTAGCTTAGGCTGTCCTAACAAGCCGCGATATTTTCGGGCTGTACGCAGAAAGAGGTCATCGATGTCTCTCCGGTTCGAGGGCAGGGTTCGCCGCCGATTCGTGGCGCCCGTCGCGGCGGTTGTCATGGCGCTCGTGCTGGGTGGCTGTGGATCGAAGGACGACAAGGACGACGGGTCCGCCGGAGCCGACCGCTCCGCCGGGTCCGCGGGCGCCCCCGCCGCCGACGTCCCCGGCGCCTTCCCGGTCGGCATCAAAAGTGCCCTGGGCACCGCCACGATCACCAGGAAGCCCGAGCGGGTCGTGACGCTGGGGCAGGGTTCGGCGGAAACCTCGATCGCGCTGGGGCGGGTCCCCGTCGGTATCGAGAGCTACGCGTGGGGCAGCGACGGGTCCGGCTATCTGCCGTGGATCCACGAGGCGGTCACCAAGTCCGGCGGCAAGCTGCCGAAGCAGTTCAAGGGCGGCGAGGAACTCGACATCGAGGCCGTCGCCGCGCTCGACCCGGACGTCATCCTCGCGCCCTGGTCCGGCATCACGCAGAAGCAGTACGACCTGCTGAAGGACATCGCGCCCACGGTCGCGTACCCGGACAAGGCCTGGAGCACCGACTGGGACCAGCAGATCGACATCGTCGGCAAGGCGCTCGGACAGCCGGACCGGGCCAGGGAGTTGACCGCCGGGATCAAGCGGCAACTGGCGGACGCGTCGGCGAGTCGACCGAACTACAAGAACGTCACCTTCTCCTACATCTACACGACCGGCCCCGGCACCCTCGGAGTCTTCAAGCCCGAGGAGCAGCGGGTCTCCGTGGTCTCCTCGCTCGGGCTCAAGGTCGATCCGATCGTGAACACCTTCCCGGAGACCGACGGCACCGACTCGGCCGTCATCGGACTGGAGAACGCCGACAAACTCGCCGCCAGCGACGTCGTCTTCACCTTCTACACCGACGACAAGACGCGCCGTGAGATCGAGGCCCAGCCGCTCTACGCGTCGATACCGGCGGTCAAGCGCGGCGCCGTCGTGGCGAGCAACGACAACCCGTTCGTCACCGCGTCGTCGATGATCAACCCGCTGACCGTGCCGTGGAGCATCCAGCGCTACCTCCCGCAGATCGACGCGGCGGTCGCCAAGGCCGGCAAGTAGCCCCGACCGAACCGACGCGCATGAAAGCCGACAACGAAGTCGCCGACGGCGGGGTGCCGCGGACCACCGCCCTCCTGGCCGGGTCTCTCGTCCTGCTGCTCGTCGCGCTCTTCGCGAGCGTGATGTTCGGCAGCAGGACGACGTCCTTCGCGGACGTGGTCGACGTGCTCACCGGCAACGGCGACCCCTACCTGACCACCGTGGTCGAGAGCCGCTACCCCCGGACCGCGCTCGGCGTACTCGCCGGCGCGAGTCTGGCCGTCGCCGGCACCCTGATGCAGGGCATCACCCGAAATCCCCTGGCCGATCCGGGGCTTTTGGGCATCAACGCGGGCGCGGCGGCAGGCATCGTGACCGGCACCGCCTTCGCCGGCGCCTCCGGCGGCTGGGCGGCCCTGTGGTGGGCGCTGCCCGGCGCGCTGCTCGCCGGCGGGTTCGTGCACCTCCTGGGCGGGGGCGGTGCGGGCGGCGGCACCGTGCGCCTCGTGCTGGCCGGCGCCGTGTTGTCCGCGGTGCTCGGCGCGTACATCCAGGCGGTCGCGCTCAGCAAACCCAAGGTGTTCGACAGCTACCGCTACTGGGTCGTGGGCGCGCTGGGCGGGCGCGGGTGGGACGTGTTCTGGTCGGTGCTGCCGCTCGCCGGGCTCGGTCTGGCCGCCGCGCTGCTGCTCGGCCCCGGGCTGAACGCCCTTGCCCTGGGCGACGAATCGGCCACCGCGCTCGGCGGCAACCCGGCCGTACTGCGTGCGGGCGGCCTGGTCGCGGCCATCGTCGCGAGCGCCGCGGCGACCGCCGCCGTAGGCCCGATCGCCTTCGTCGGCTTGGGAGTTCCGCACATCGTACGGGCCATGGCCGGCACCGACTTCCGACGCCGGATCGCCTTTGCGGCTCTGCTCGGACCGGCCCTGCTGCTCCTCGCCGACGTGCTGGGCCGGGTCCTGCTCCGCCCCCAGGAGTTGATGGTCGGCGTGGTCACGGCCTTCGTGGGCGCACCGGCGCTCCTGGTCGCGGTACGGCGCATGCGGCCGGCGACATGAGCCCGGTCGAGACCGAACTCGAAGGCGGTGCGGGTGTGTCCGTCGAGGTGCGTCGCCCGCGCGGCCGGCTGCGGATCGGGAACCTGGTCGTGCTGCCCGTACGCGGGGTCACCGTGCTCGCGGCGATCGTCGTACTCGTGCTGACCCTCGCGGCCGCCGTGGCCACGCTGACCCTGGGGCGGCTCGGGATCGCGCCCGGCGACCTGCTGCCGGCGATCTTCGGCGGCGCCGAGGGCAAGGAGAAGTTCGTCCTGAACCGGCTGCGCGGGCCCCGACTCGTGGTGTGCCTGGGTGCGGGAGCGGCGTTCGGGTTGTCGGGCGCGCTGTTCCAGACGGCCACCCGCAATCCGCTGGCCAGTCCGGATGTGATCGGGCTCGGGAGCGGCGCGGGCGCGGGGGCGGCGATCTTCGCGCTCGCCATGCCCGCCGGCGCGCCCGTATGGCTGGGCGCGCTGCTCGGGGCGACCGGCGCGATGGGCATCGTGCACCTGGCCACCGGCACGGGCTTCCGCGATCCGGGGCGGCTGGTCGTCGCCGGGATCGGGGTGGCCGCGATCGGGACGGCGATCACCCAGTACGTGGTCTACGTCGTCGAGCGGGACAAGGCGAGCGCGCTGAGCGCGTACGTCAACGGCAGTGTCGCGGCCCGCTCCTGGGACGACGCCACGACCATCGCCCTGGTCCTGCTCGTGGTGGCCGTCCCGGCCTTGGTTTTGTCCCGGCACCTGGACCTCGCCGAGATGGGCGACGAGGTGGCCCGCTCGCTCGGCGGCAACCCCGGCCGGGCCCGAACCTGCGCGGTGGTCCTGGCCATCGTGCTGTCGGCGGGTGCCGTCACCGTGGCCGGCCCGGTCGCGTTCATCGCGCTCACCGCGCCGCAGATCGCCCGCCGGCTGACCCGGGGATCCGGTCCGCACCTGGTGCTCTCCACCCTGGTCGGGATGTCGCTGCTGACCGTCGCCGACCTGGCCGCCCAGCAACTGCCGTACGTCGAACCGCTTCCCGTCGGCATCTACACCCTCGCCTTCGGCGGGGCCTACCTCGGATTCCTGCTGACCCGCGAGTGGAGGAGTGGTCGACTGTGACCGCCGAACCGGCCCCGACGTCTGTCGGGCTGAGCGCCCGCGACGTGACCCTGTCGTACGGTCGCACCCCCGTCGTCGAGGGCGTCGACCTCGACCTCCCCGACGGCGGCCTCACCGTGATCGTGGGCCCCAACGGCTGCGGCAAGTCCACGCTGCTCAAGTCGTTCGCCCGGGTGCTGCGCCCCGTCGGCGGCACGATCACCCTCGCCGGTCGGGACGTACACGCTTACCGGGGACGGGAGTTCGCCCGCAAGGTGGCGCTGCTGCCGCAGAGCCCGATCGCTCCCGAGGGCATCACGGTGCGCGGCCTGGTCCGCCGCGGTCGGTACCCGCACCACACGCTGCTGCGCCAGTGGTCCCCGGACGACGATCGCGCGATCGCCTTCGCCCTCGACCGCACCGGCCTCGCCGACCTGGCGGACACCCCGGTGGGCGACCTGTCCGGCGGGCAGCGGCAACGGGCGTGGATCGCGATGGTGCTCGCCCAGCAGACCCCGGTGATCCTGCTCGACGAGCCGACCACCTTCCTGGACATCGCGCATCAGTACGAACTCCTGGAGCTGTGCGCCGAGTTGAACCGCGAGGGCCGTACGATCGCGGCCGTCCTGCACGATCTCGACCAGGCCGCCCGCTTCGCCTCGAACCTGATCGTGATGAAGTCCGGCCGCATCGTCGCCGAGGGCCCACCGGACGCGGTCCTGACCGCCGAACGTGTCCACGACGTCTTCGCCCTCCCCTGCGACATCACCCCGGACCCGATCACCGGAACCCCCATGGTCATCCCCCACACCCGCACCCCACGGAGCGGTTCGGGCGTCATGCCGAGCGGCGGTACAGCCGCACGGCCTTGACCATGGCGACGGCGGCGGCGGTGGACAGCACGGCGCGGATGCCGTTCCAGATGTTCCAGGTGGTCTCGAAGTCGGTGCGGGTCTTGGTGGGGTCGGCGCTGCCGGCGTGGGCGAGCATCTGGTTG
>NZ_JBHTVA010000077.1:0-47454 GCF_042793325.1 Embleya sp. NPDC056575 | reverse complement strand
AGTCGGAGCGGGGCCTTCGGCCGTGTTCGGGCCGTCCCGCCGGACCCGAAGCCCGGCGGGGCGGAGCGCGCCTAGAAGTTCGAGATGAAGACCTCGCTGTTGCGCTTGACCATCGAGCCGGCCGCCGGGTCCTGCTTGCCCACGTTGGCGGGGATCAGCGGGATCATCCGGTTGTTGACCCGCAGCCCCGCGGCCTGGAGCGCGCGGCCCGCGTCGTCCGGGTTCATCCCCGTCACCGGCGGCACCTGGACCAGGTCCGGACCCTTGGACAGCACCACCACGATCTTCGTCCCGTACTGCACGTTGGTGTTGACGCCCGGCACGAACGACATGATCCGACCCTGCGGCACGGTGTCCGAGAACTGCGGAGTCGGGTCCGCCTCGACCGTGACCCCGGTCGCGGGCAGGAACCGGGCCTTGGCCTCGTCCAGGCTCAGTCCGGTCAGGTCCGGCACCACGGTGTCCGGGCCCCGGCTGACCGTCAGGGCGACCACGCTGTCCCGCTGCAACTGCTCACCGGCGGCCGGTGTGCTGCCCACCACCGTGCCCGGCGGCTTGGGACTGGCCACCTTGGTCTCGGTGCCCGGCTTGAGCGCGGCGTCGGCGAGTGCCTTCTTCGCGTCCTCCAGCTTCAGGTTCGCCAGCGCCGGCACCACGTGCCGCTCCGGGCCCTTGGACAACTTGACCTTGATGGTCGATCCGCTCGTCACGTTCTTGCCGGGGGCCGGGTCGGTGGAGATCACCGAGCCCTTGGCGACGATCTCGTTGAACTCCCCGTCGCCCACGTACTGCACCTTGAGGCCGGCGTTCTTGATGCGCTTCTCCGCGTCGGCCTGGGTCATGTTCAACACCCCGGGCACGTCGGCGTAGCGGCCCGAGCCGTACCACCACGCACCGCCGCCGATCGCGGCCGCCACGAGCAGCACGACCGCCAGCACGAGCACGCCCCGCGACGGCCCGCGCCGGCGCCGTCGGCCGGGCAGCGCCGGCTGGTGGGGATACCCGCCGCCGGCGGCCTGGGCCGGCACCCCCGGGGCGGCGGCCGGCGCGTAGACCTGCTGCTCCTCGGAGTAGGGCTCCTCGTAGCCCCCGCCGTAGCGCGCCTGCTCGTCGTCCATCGAGTCGACGCTCAACCCGAGCGGCGCCAGATGCGGCGGCAGCATCACCTCGCCCGCCCGGAACACGCTGGTGGCGTTGTCGTTGATCGGCTCGGGCGGCGGCGGCAGGCGCAGTGCCGCGCCGAAGTCCAACTCCGCGTCGGGCATCGCGTGCCGGGTCCGGCGGACCAGACCGAGCAATTCCTCCGCGTCGCCGGGCCGCTGCTCCGGGTCGCGCACGGTGGCCGTGCGCACCAGCGTGTCCAGCGTGGTGGACAGGCCCGGCACCGCGTGCGAGGGCGGCGGCACGTCGGTGTGCACGTGCTTGTAGATGACCTCGACCGCGGTCGCGCCGTGGTGCGGCTGACGGCCGGTCAGCATCTCGTAGAGCACCACGCCCGCCGCGTACACGTCGGAGCGCGGGGTGGACTCGCCGCGTTCGACCTGCTCGGGCGCGAGGTAGGCGACCGTGCCGACCAGGACCTTGCCGGTCGCCGCGGTCGCGGTCGTGGTGGTCGCGCGGGCCAGCCCGAAGTCGCCGAGCTTGATCCCGCCGTCGTCGGAGATCAGTACGTTCTCCGGCTTGACGTCGCGGTGCACGAAGCCCGCCCGGTGTGCGGCGGAGAGCGCGGCGAGCATCGGCTCCAGCACCCCGAACGCCTCGCGCGGGGTCATGTTGCCCAGGTCCTGGAGCAGTTCGCGCAGCGTGCGGCCCTCGACGTATTCCATCGCGAGGTAGGCGACGGTGCCGTCGGTGCCCTGGTCGAAGACGTTGACCACGTTGGGATGCGACAGCCGGGCGGCGGCCTTCGCCTCCAGGATGAAGCGGCGGGTGGACTCGGGGTCCTGGGCGAGCCCGGCGTGCATCACCTTGAGGGCGACGACGCGATCGAGCCGAGTGTCGAGCGCCCGGTACACCGTGGCCATGCCACCTGCGGCAACTCGGGCATCGACCCGGTATCGACCGTCGAGCAGCCGCCCGACGAGCGGATCATTCAAGGTCGTGTCCATGTTCAGGAGTGTAGGGTCCACTGCCTCGTGGACGCCGACGGTCTTCCCCATGGTTCCCCCGTCGCCGGGCCGACGCGGCGCACGGGGCCGGTGCGGCTCAGAAGGCGGGATGTTCGGGGCTTGCGTCCAGCATGCCGGCCATGGGTGACGACGCGTGCGCGTGGTGCCGCATCGGGATGCGCCCGGCGCGGTACGCGAATCGGCCCGCCTCCACCGCGTGCCGCATCGCCTCGGCCATCAGCAGCGGCGACTGCGCCCGGGTGACCGCGGTCGCCAGCATCACCGCGTCGCAGCCCAACTCCATCGCGAGCGCCGCGTCGGAGGCGGTGCCCAGACCCGCGTCGAGCACCACCGGAACGCCGGCCTGCTCGGTGATCAGTCGGATGTTGTGCGGATTGCGGATGCCCAGACCCGAGCCGATCGGCGAACCCAGCGGCATCACCGCCACACAGCCCACCTGTTCGAGCCGGCGCGCGAGCACCGGGTCGTCGTTGGTGTACGCGAGCACCCGGAAGCCGTCGTCGACCAGCCGCTCGGCGGCGTCCACCAGCTCGACCCCGTCCGGCAGCAACGTGCGCTCGTCGGCCACGACTTCGAGCTTGACCCAGTCGGTCTCCAGCGCCTCCCGGGCCAGCCGCGCGGTGAGCACCGCCTCGCCCGAGGTGAAGCACCCGGCGGTGTTCGGCAACACCCGGATGCCCAGGCGGCGCAGCACGTCGAGCACCGAGCCCGCCGTCCCCGGGTCCACCCGGCGCATCGCCACCGTGGTGATCTCGGTGCCGGACGCGATCAGCGCCTGCTCCAGCACCTCCAGGCTCGGCGCACCACCCGTTCCGGTGATCAACCGCGACGTGAAGGACTCCCCGCCGATCACCAGCGTGTCGTCGGCCATCGTGGTCACCCTCCCTGTACGGCGGTCAGCACCTCGACGCGGCTGCCCGCGTCGAGCACGGTCTCGGCCCACGCGCCGCGCGGCACCACGGCCTCGTCGACCGCGACCGCCACACCCTTTGCGGCGGTGGTCAGCGTGGCCACCAGGTCGGCCACGGTGGTGCCGGTCGCCACATCGCGCCGGTCGCCGTTGACGGAGACCTCGATGCTCCCGATGTCGTCGATGTCGGTCATGCCATCACCTTCCGGGCGGCGCTCGTCGTGAAACGGTCGGGCCCGAAGGGCGCGATGAGGTCGGGGGTGGTGCCGTGGGCGAGCACGTCGGCCACGGTGTCGGCGGTGATCGGGGTGAGCAGGATGCCGTGTCGGTAGTGGCCGGTGGCCACCACCAGACCGGCCAGCGCGGAGCGGCCCAGGATCGGCGCGTTGTCCGGGCTGCCCGGGCGCAGCCCCGCGAGCGTCTCGACCAGCGGCAGCTCGGTCACGCCGGGGACGAGTTCGTGCGCGTCGCGGAGCAGTTCGTAGACCCCGCCCGCGGTGACCTCGGTGTCGAACCCGAGGTCGTGTTCGGTGGCGCCGATCACCAGTTCGCCGTCCACGCGCGGGACCAGGTACATGCTGCCGCCCTTGACCACGCCCCGGATGTTGCGGGACAGCAGCGGGCGCAGCGCCGGCGGCACGGCCAGCCGCAGGATCTCGCCCTTGACCGGACGTACCGGGGGCACCGCCTCGGGCGGCAGGCCCGGGATCCGCGCCGAGCGGCACCCGGCGGCGAGCAGTACCTGATCGGCGGTCAGCGCCCGCCCGTCGCGCAACCGCACACCGTACGCGCGCTCGTCGGCGACCAGGACCCGCTCGACGCCCTCGCGCACGATCGTCACGCCCGCCCGCGCGCAGGCCGCGAGCAGCGCCGCGACCAGGACGCGGTTGTCGATCTGGTGGTCGTCCTCGACGTGCAGGCCGCCGGTGATCGCCGGGGACAACATGGGTTCGAGGCGGCGGCACTCGCGGCTGGTCAGCCAGTCCGAGCGTAGGCCGAGGCGTTCCTGGTAGGCGTGCAGGTCCTTGAGCACCGCCCGGTCGTCCGCGTCCAGCGCGACCGCGATCGTGCCGCACGCGCGGTAACCCGAGGGCAGCCCCGCGGCGTCGGCCAGTTCGGCGGCGAACTCCGGGTAGCGCCGGGCGGATTCGATGCTCAGCCGGAGCAGGCTCTCCTCCCCGTACTGGAGTTCGGAGACGGGCGTGAGCATGCCCGCCGCGGCGTGCGAGGCGCCGGTGCCGGGGGCGGGGTCGACCACGGTGACCGCGAGGCCGTGCCGGGCGCGGGCGCGCCAGGCGATCGACAGTCCGACGACGCCCGCGCCGACGACCACGACGTCGACGCCCGGGGGGCCGGCCGTGCCGGTGTTGGACATGATGAGCAGAACTCCCTTCGCCGGTATGACCCGGATCAGGTTCGGACGGTCGGGGGCTCGCAGCCCCCCTCTCAGCCCGGTCTCACCGGGCTCCCGTGACCTCTCCACACTACGACACGTCCCGGGCGCCATCCGGGGTGCCCGAGCGGTGCCCGCCGATCTCCTTGACTGAGTCAAGACCCTGCCCGTCGGCGACCCGGGCACGCGTCATAGGCTGCCCCGCATGGACAACGTGCTCGTCGTGGGTGCCGGCATGGCCGGCCTGCAAACCGTGGTGGCGCTGCGGGAACAGGGGTACGCCGGGCGCGTCACCCTGCTCGGCGCCGAGGCGCACGCGCCGTACGACCGCCCGCCGCTGTCGAAGGAGGTCCTGGCCGGCAAGACCGACGACACCTCCTTCGAGGCGGACTGGGCCGCGCTCGACACCGAGGTGCTGTTCGGCCGCACCGCCACGGGGCTGCGCGAGGGCGCGGTGGACACCGACGCGGGGCCGATCGCCTACGAGCGCCTGGTGATCGCCACCGGATCGCGCGTGCTGCACCTGCCCGGCGCCGCCGAGGTGCCCGGCGTGCATGTGCTGCGCACCATCGACGACGCCCGCGCGCTGCGCACCGCGCTCGTGCCCGGCGCGCACGTGGTGATCGTCGGCGCGGGTTGGATCGGCGCCGAGGTGGCCACCGCCGCGGCCGCCGCGGGCTGCCCGACCACCGTGGTCGAGGCGCTGCACGCCCCGCTCGCCGGGCCCTTCCCCGACGAGATCGGCGAGCGCTTCGTGCCCTGGTACGCCGAGGCCGGCGTGGAACTGCTGCTCGGCGCGCGGGTGGATCGCCTGGAGCCGGGCGCGGTACACCTGACCGACGGTCGCCGGCTGCGCGCCGACGCGATCGTGGTCGGCATCGGCGTGCGCCCGGCCACCGACTGGCTGGCGGGATCCGCCGTCGCCCGCACCGCGCGGGGCTTCGTCGAGGTGGACGAGTACCTGGCCACCTCGATGCCCGGGGTCCACGCGGTCGGCGACTGCGTCGAGTTCCCGTCCGCCCGCTACGGCACCCGGATGCACGTCGAGCACTGGGACAACGCGCTCCAGGCGCCGCGCGTGCTCGTGGCCAACCTGCTCGGCGGCGAGCAGGCCTACGACCCGGTCCCGTACTTCTGGTCCGACCAGTTCGGCCGCATGGTGCAGTACGTCGGCCGGCACGGCGAAGGCGACGAACTGGTGTTCCGCGACGCCGGCGAGGACGGCAAGTGGTCCGCGGGCTGGTTCGCCGGCGACCGGCTCGTGGCACTGCTCGCGGTGGCCCGCCCACGTGACCTCGCCCAGGGCCGCAAGCTCGTGCAGCTGGCCACCCCGGTGGACCGGGAACGCTTCGCCGACCCGGAGAACCCGCTCAAGTCGACGGTCCGGTGACGGCGCCGGCAGGCGGGGCCGGCCGCGGAACCTAGACTTGGCCGGATGAGCGAGATCGACCCGAAAATCGAAGCCCTCGTCCCCGCCTGGGTGACCCTCCCCGAGATCGCCGAGATCCTCGGTGTGGACATCCTCAAGGTCCGGCAGCAGCTCAAGGAGCGCAAGTTCCTCGCGGTGCGCCGCGGCGAGCACCGGGCGCTGCAGGTGCCCGCCGACTTCTTCCAGGACGGCAACATCGTCAAGGGCCTCGTCGGCACGCTGACCCTGCTGGCCGACTCGAACTTCTCCGACGAGGAGGCGCTGGAGTGGCTGTTCACCGCCGACGACACGCTGCCGGGCACGCCGGTACAGGCGCTGCAGGAGAACCGGATGACCGAGGTGCGGCGACGCGCCCAGGCGCTGGCGATCTGAGGCCGGGCCGATGACGAGCCGTCAGGAACGGTTGGCCGACGCACGCCTGTACCTGTGCACCGACGCGCGGGAGCGGCAGGGCGACCTGCCCGCGTTCCTGGACGCGGTGCTCGGTGCGGGCGTGGACATCGTGCAGTTGCGGCAGAAGGGCCTGGAGGCCCGACCGGAGCTGGAATACCTGGAGGTGTTCCGGGACGCCTGCCGCCGACACGGGAAGCTGCTCGCGGTCAACGACCGGGCCGACGTCGCGCACACGATCGGCCCCGACGTGCTGCACCTGGGACAGGACGACCTGCCGGTCCCCGCGGCCCGGGCGATCATCGGCGGCGACGTGCTGATCGGGCGCTCCACGCACGCCGAGGCCGAGGTGGACGCGGCGCTCGTGGAGCCGGGGGTGGACTACTTCTGCACCGGACCGGTGTGGCCGACCCCGACCAAGCCGGGCCGCCCCGCGCCGGGCCTGGACCTGGTGCGGTACACCGCCGCGCTGCGCCCGACCCGGCCGTGGTTCGCGATCGGCGGCATCGACCCGACCAACCTCGACCAGGTGCTGGCCGCCGGGGCGACCCGGGTGGTGGTGGTCCGGGCGATCACCGAGGCCGCGGACCCGGCCGAGGCGACGGCCCGGTTCGTCGAACGGCTGACCTCGGGCTGACCTCGGGCCGACCGGCCGTGCCCGAACGGCGGTGTACGCGGTTCGGGTGTCGTTCGGCGCGTACGGCCGCGGGCTCGGCTCGGTGCGGTGGGTGGGCCGGCACGATGCGGGACATGTCCGGTGCCCAGCGGCGCAATCTGATCGTCGTCACGGTGCTCGCGCTCGTCGCGGCACTCGCGTTGGTCTTCGCGCTCACGCGCGGCGACGGCGACGGGTCGCGTTCCGGCGGGGCGACCCGGACGCCGGCGGCGTCCACCGCGGCCGGCACGTCCGTCGGCACCGCGTCGGTGTCGGGCCGCGGCGACACCGCGTCCGCGCGCCCCACCTGGGTGCCCGCCCGGATGCGTACCGTCGCCGCCGGCGACCTGCCCGCCGAGGCCCGCGAGACGCTGGCCCTGATCGCGGCCGGCGGCCCGTTCCCGTACTCCCGCGACGGCATCGTCTTCGGCAACCGGGAGAAGCTGCTCCCCGGCAGACCCGACGGCTACTACCGCGAGTACACGGTCCGCACCCCCGGGTCCGCCGATCGCGGCGCACGGCGGATCGTCACCGGAAAGAACACCGAGCGCTTCTACAGCGACGACCACTACGCGAGCTTCGCGGCCGTCCTGCCCTGACCCGCGACGCGGTGTGCGCCGATCGGGTGGTTGGACTCGCGGATGGCGCATTCCGGCCGAGTCGGATCGATCCGGCGGCCAGACTGCCGAGATGGACACACCCGACGTCTCCTTCCGTCCGGGGTCCGCAGAGGATGCCCGAGCCCACGACCTGCCGCACCCCGCGACACCCACGACGACGCCCGGCCGAACCCGGATCCCGAGCCCTCGGCCCGCGACCGGCGCCCCCGCGACGCCGGCGCCGCGCCCGAGCGCGACACCGGACAACGGGGGCGCGCTGCTGTTCCCGCTGCTCGTCCTCGCCGCCGTGATCGGCGGGATCTACCTGGTCGGCCGCAATCCGCCGCAGGCGCTGTCCGAGGACGCGGACGAGCACCCCGCACACCCGCACCGGGGACGGATCGCCGAGCCCGAACACCACCGGCCCGCGGCCCTCGGCACACCGTTCGCGCTCGCTCCGGACACCCCGACCCGCCCGCTCCTAGACGCTGCGCACCGTGGCGGCGTCGACCAGCTCGCGCAGCACTTCGCGCGCGTCCTCGGCGATCGGCGCGCCGGCCAGGGCGCCCAGGGCCCGCGAGGTCAGGTCGGTGATCATCGTCTCGACGTCGGCGAGCGCGCCGGTGTCCTCGATCACCGCGCGCAGCTCCTTGACCCCGGTGTCGCTCAGCGCCGGATCGCCGACCAGCGCGGTGAGCACCTCGCTCTGGGCGGCGTCGGCCCGCTCGCCGGCCAGCGCGAGCAGCACGGTCCGCTTGCCCTCGCGCAGGTCGTCCCCGGCGGGCTTGCCGGTCCGCTCGGGGTCGCCGAAGACACCGAGCACGTCGTCGCGCAGCTGGAAGGCCTCACCGAGGGGCAGCCCGTAGGCGGAGTAGGCGGCGAGGGCGGCCGGGTCGGCGCCGGCGAGGGCGGCCCCCACGTGCAGGGGGCGCTCGATCGTGTACTTGGCGGACTTGAACCGCATCACCCGTCGTGACCGCTCGACCGAGCCGCCGCCCATCGCCTGCTCCAGCACGTCGAGATACTGGCCCGCCATCACCTCGGTGCGCATCACGTCGAACAGCGGCTTGGCCGCGCGCAGCGCCCGGTCGTCCACCCCGCTGGCGCCGAACATCTCGTCGCACCAGGACAGGCACAGGTCGCCGAGCAGGATCGCCGCCGCCGAGCCGAACGACTCGCCCGAACCCGTCCAGCCGCTTTCCCCGTGCAGCCCCTCGAACCGGCGGTGCACGGCCGGCTTGCCGCGCCGGGTGTCGCTGCTGTCCATCAGGTCGTCGTGGATCAGCGCGCTGGCCTGGAGCAGCTCCAGCGCGGTGGCCGCCACCACGATGGCCTCGTCCGCCTGTCCCGGACCGGCGATCCCGCGCCAC
Source organism: Embleya sp. NPDC056575 (assembly GCF_042793325.1). Lineage (NCBI taxonomy): Bacteria > Bacillati > Actinomycetota > Actinomycetes > Kitasatosporales > Streptomycetaceae > Embleya > Embleya sp. NPDC056575. Next base: position 38,579 of record NZ_JBHTVA010000077.1, on the reverse strand, counting down.
CCCCAGTAGCAGAAGCCGGGGCGCAGGCGTTTGCCGCCGTCGAGCACGAAGTCGTTCAGCGCCGCGGTGACCGGGACCATGCCCTCGCCCACGTCGGCGAGCACCCGCGCCTGTCGGTCCATGAACTCGCCCAGCGCGGCATTGATCCGCTGCCGGAGGCCGCCCCGGTCCAGGGGGTGTACGGGGAAGGATTCGGCAGCCATGGAGTCTTCCGTCGAAGGCGGGAAACGAACAGGAAATACGGGGCAGCCTAACTTGCGCCGGGTACGAGTTCCCTGGTCGCCCGCCACCGAGCGCGGCTCGCCCGGTCGTCTCGCGGAGTGGAAGGTCTACCTCGTCGCGCGGAACGCCCGATAACCTGCCTGCATGTCTCTCGGTGCGGCAGCCACCCGAATCAGTCGAACTCCGGCCATTCGCGATCTCCTCGCGGACGGCACCCGGTCCTTCTCCTTCGAGTTCATGCCCCCACGCACGGAGGCCGGCACCCGCACCCTGTGGGAGGCCATCCGCCGCGTCGAGGCACTGGCGCCGACCTTCGTCTCGGTCACCTACGGCGCGGGCGGCTCCAGCCGGGGCCTGACCGTCGACACGACCGAGCGCATCGCCACCGAGACCACGCTCACCCCCGTGGGGCACCTCACCGCGGTCGGCCACTCGCGCGCCGAGCTGCGCAACATCATCGGGCAGTACGCGAACGCGGGCGTGCGCAACGTGCTCGCGCTGCGCGGCGACCCGCCGGGCGACCCGAAGGGCGAGTGGATCGCCCACCCCGACGGCTTCACCTACGCCGTCGAGCTGGTCGAGCTGCTGCGCGCGTCAGGCGACTTCTGCGTGGGCATCGCCGCGTTCCCGGAGATGCACCCGCGTTCGAACAACTGGGACGAGGACATCCGGCACTTCGTGGCCAAGTGCCGCGCGGGCGCCGACTACGCGATCACCCAGATGTTCTTCGACGTCGAGGACTACCTGCGCCTGCGCGACCGGGTCGCGGCGGCCGGGTGCGACATCCCGATCATCCCCGAGGTGATGCCGGTGACCAGCCCGACCACGCTGGTGCGGGCCGACGAGCTGAGCGGCTGCTCGGTGCCGGCCGACCTGTCGGCGGCGGTCGAGGCGGCCGGCGACGACCGGGCGGCGGTGCGCGCGATCGGGGTGGAATACGCCACCCGGATGTCCGAGCGGCTGCTCGCCGAGGGCGCGCCGGGCCTGCACTTCATCACCTTGAACCGGTCGACCGCGACCACCGAGATCTACCAGAACCTCGGACTGGACGGGGACGCCGGCGCGGCACGGGGCGCCGGCTCGACCGAAGTCGGCTGACCCGCTTTCCTCCCGATGACCGGTTCACCCTCTAGGGTGAGGCCACGAACCGGTAACGGAGGGATCGACCGTGCAGTTCGGCCTGGTGGTGCTCTACATCCTGTTCGTGCCGATCGGACTGTGGCTGCTGACCGAGGTGTTGTGGCAACACGGCGCCCCGTTCCGCTACCGCGTGCTGGCCTTCGTCGGCTTCGTCGGCGTGGCCGCCGGCGTCGGCATCAAGAACCCGGTGGTGGTCGGCATCGGCGCGTTCTGCTTCGCGGTCGGCCAGTTCCTGACCACCCGCTATGTGCGCAAGGCGTACCACCACGGCTGGACGGTCAGCGGTCGCCGCCCGAAGGGCCGCCGGGCCAAGGCCCGCTGAACCCGGCCCGACCGAAGACCTCGAACCAGGCCGGACACCGCGAGCCGCGCCCTACGCGCGCCCGATCAGCTCCGCCACCAGCGCCGCCGACATGCCGACCCGGGGCAGCCCGCCGCCCGGATGGGCACTCGCGCCGACCGAGAACAGACCCGGTACGGCCGACCGGTTCGGCACCCGGCGCGGCGCGCTGCGTGGCCCGTCGGCGCCCGCGCCCGGCACCGCGCCGCCCGGGGCACCGGTGGCCGCCGCCACGTCGGCCGGGGTGCGCAACTCGGACCACAGGACCCGGTCGCGCACGTCGAGGCCGCGCCGGGCCATCAGGTCGAGCAGGGTCGCGGGGTAGGCGTCCCGGACGGCGGCCGAGGCCCAGTCCACGACGCCGTGCGGCGGCACGCGCAGCTGTACCGTCCACGCGCTGTGCCCCTCGGGGGCCAGCGCCGGGTCGTCGGGGGCGAGCACGCACACCGTCGGATCGCTCGGCGGCGCGGAGCGTCGGGCGAACAGCGCGTCCGGTTCCCGGCCGGGATCGTCCGCGAACAGATAGGTGCGGTGCGGCGTCCCGGGGGTGTGCCCGCGCAGCGCGAGATGCAGTTCGAGCGTCGCGGAGGCGGCCGGCACCCGCCGCGCCCCGGCGGCCCCGGGGCCGGACAGCAGCCCGGCCGCGTGCGGGTCGGTGGGCAGGTCGGTGATCACGATGTCGGCGGCCAGGTGCCCGCCGTCGGCCAGGCGCACCCCGCCGACCCGGTCGCCCTCGCGTTCGATCGCGACGACCTCGGTGTCGGTGCGCACCTTCACCTTCCGCTGCAGGCAGCGCGCGTGCAGTGCCTCGGTCATCCGGTGCAGGCCGCCGCGCACCCACCACACCCCGAAGGTCTCCTCCAGGTAGGGCAGCGTGGCCAGCGTCGCGGGCGCCTTGCCCGGATGGCAGCCCGCCTCGGCGGCGAAGCGCTCCAGGTGGGCGCGCAGCCGGGGATCGCTCAGCGTGGCGCGGCCGAGCGAGCGCAACGAGCGCCACGGGGCGGTCACGCGCAGATCGGCCCGCCCGCTCCCGGCACTGCGCAGCCGTTCGGCCCGCCGCGCCGGGTCGGCCAGCAGCGGTGCCTCGATGAAGCTCTTCCGGGTGACCCCCCACATCTCGCCGGCCCGGTGCAGCAGCCGCTGCCAGTCGTCGCCCGCGCCCGCTCCGAAGCCCGCCTCGAACGCGTCGTGGGTCCCGGACCGGGAGGCGTTGGGGAGGTCGACGACGGTGCGTGCCCCGGTCGCGGCGGCGAACGACTCGCGAGTGGGGGAGGCGAGCGGGACCAGGTCCACCACGTCCTCGATCGCCGCGCCGGTCTTGAGGAACAGGTCGCGGTAGACGGCCGGCAGCGTGAGCAGCCCGGGGCCGGTGGTGAAGGTGAAGCCGTCGCGCACGATCGACCCGGAGGCGCCGCCGGTCGAGGACGATCGTTCGCAGATCGTCACCTCGTGCCGAAGCGTGGCCAGCCGAGCGGCCACCGCCAATCCACCGATACCTGCGCCGACGATCACGATGCGAGCCACGTCGGTAGAGCGTATATGCGGAAGCGGGGGACCAGGCCCGCCCCCCGGGCCTGGTCCCCCGCTCCGTCCCGCGACCGCTCCCCACGGTCTACGGGCCCACCCCCCAGCGGGTCACGATTGGTAAGACTCGCGACCCCCGTCCAGGGTTGTACGCGCGGGGAAGATTTCTTTCCCCGGATCCGCGGTGCCCCGAAAACGATGATCGACGGGGATATGGGCGCCGGTACTCGGTGTGCTTCTGAGTATTCGTACGGATGTCGCGCCCCCGGGCCGACCGCCAGAGTTGTCGGCACGGGGAGAGCCAAGGGGAGCCTCGGGGAGTGCCGTTCGAGGGGGACGGCGGAGGCGAGCGACGACATCGGGACCGGCGACACGGGGCGACGGAACGGATGGACGGGGACGACGGCCGCGGGGGGCGGCGGGTCGTTCGGAGCGGTGGTCCGGTCGTGGGGACGGCGGACCACCGCTTTTCGCGGTGCGCGGCCCGGCCGCCCGCGCCGACGACCCCGGTTCGAGCGCGTCGGGCGGCCGGTCAGCCGGTGACCACCGCGACCAGGCGGGTGCCCGGGGCGAACGCGCCGCGCTCGGCGAGGGCGAACAGCCCGAACAACATCTTGCCGACGTAGACCGGCTCGGGCGCGAAGCCGTGTCGGGCCGCGAAGTCGGCGAGGAAGGTGTCCAGTTCCGGGCCGCGCCGGGCGTAGCCGCCGTGGTGGAAGTCGTTCTCCACGTGCCAGTTGTCGGTCGGCGCGCCATAGGTGCGGCGCTGGAGGTCGGCCACCTCGTCGGCGAGGAAGCCGCCCCTGAGCACCGCGAAGCCGATCGCGCGCCGCCCGGCGGGCAGTCCCGCCGCGATCCCGGCCAGTGTGCCGCCGGTGCCCGCCGCGACGCAGACCGTGTCGACGTCGTCGCCGAGTTCGGCGGGCAACTCCGCGCATCCGCGCACGGCGGCCTCGTTGCTGCCGCCTTCGGGCAGTACGTACGCGGGCCCGTGTGCGGCGAGCAGTCGCTCCAGCACCGGTGTCGTGTGTTTGGCCCGGTAGGTGGCGCGGTCCACGAACACCAGTCGCATGCCGCGTTCGGCCGCGAAGGCGAGCGACGGGTTGAGCGGGCGGTCGGCGAGTTCCTCGCCGCGCACCACGCCGACGGTGGCCAGACCGAGCGCGTGGCCGGCGGCGGCGGTGGCCCTGAGGTGGTTCGAGTAGGCGCCGCCGAAGGTCAGCAGGGTGTGCTCGCCCCGCTCGCGGGCCGCCGCCAGGTTGTACTTCAGCTTGCGCCACTTGTTGCCCGGCACCTCGGGATGGATCAGGTCGTCCCGTTTGAGGCACAGGAGCAGGCCCAGGGCGGTCAGCCGGGGATCGGACAACTCGCACAGCGGCGAGGGCAGACGTGGTCGCACCCGGGCAGGGTCGCACGTCGGCCGGCTCGGCGGCGGAATCGGCGGCGTCGGTGGCCGGAGTCGGTGGTGGGTCGGCTGTCGGAGTGGCCTGTCACGGTGGACGGGACGGGGGTCGTTCGACCCGAACATGCTCGAACATCGATCGAACACGCCGGTTCGCCCGGTACTGCGGCAATGACGTTGACGTGGGTGGGGGAGCGAGCTTTACTGGCAAACGGGATCGAACTTTTGTTCGAGAGAAAAGTTCGACTCGAACGGCACGGGGCAAACGGATGGGCAGCCGGGGTCGCGGTGCGTGGGGAAGCGCATCGCGGCCCGGGCCTCGGCAGAGGAGGAGCCGTATGACGCGTCTGCACACCGATCCGGTGGAGGTGCTGCGCAGTGGTGGGGATCCCGCGCGGTTCCTGTGGCACGACCGGCTCTACGTGGTCCGGGAAGTGCTCGGCCACTGGGTCGAGACCGGCGAGTGGTGGCAGCACGCGCGTTCGCGGGCCGCCGTCGTGACGACGGGGGAGCGCGAGGTGTGGCGGGTGGAGGCCGGAGCCGGCCGCAGCGCGCCACTGGGCGTCTACGACCTCAGCCTGGACGCCGGCGCCGGGACCTGGACGCTGGCTCGGACCGCCGATTGAGGAGGTGACTCCGTGAGCGCAAGCGCGAGCGCGAGTGTGCGCACGAGTGTGAACCAGTCCGCCCACATACCCGAGCCGCCGCCGATCCGACGAGCGCCGGTGCGCTGGTCGTCCGCCCCGCGCGGCGCGCTCGACCTGCTGGCCCAGGCCCGACGCGGGCTCACCGAGGCCGCCGTCAACCCCGACGCGGCGGAGCGCTACGCCACCGCCCACCTGGCCGCGCTGCGGGTGGCCGCGGCCGTGCTCGCCGCCCGGGCGCAGGCCGACGAGCAGCGCCCGGGCCGGCGCCGGCGGGCCCCGCGCAGCGCATGGGAGCTGCTGCCGAAGGTGGCGCCCGAGCTGGTCGAGTGGGCCGCCTTCTTCGCGTCCGGCGCCCGCAAGCGCGCCGCCGCCGAGGCGGGCCTGCCCGGCGCGGTCACCGGCCGCGAGGCCGACGACCTGATCCGCGACGTCGAGACCTTCTTCCGCCTGGTGGTGCGCCTGCTCGCACTGCCCCCGATCCCGGCCCCGCCCCCGCCCGTCGACTGAACGCCGTCCCAGTCACGCCCCGTCACCGAACGCCCCCACCCAAGAACCGGCACCACCCATGAACCGACCGAATCGATCGAACCGCCCCTTCGCCCACCTGCACGTCGCGTCGGGGCATTCGATGCGCTACGGCGTCTCGCATCCGAGCACCCTGATCGAGCGCGCGGTCGAACACGGCCTGGACACCCTCGCGCTGACCGACCGGGACGGGGTGTACGGCGCGGTCGCCTTCGCGCGCGGCTGCCTCGCGGCGGGCATCCGGCCGATCCTGGGCGCCGAGCTGGCGGTGCTGCCCGCCGAGCCGGATCCCGTCGCGCCGGGCCGGATCCGGCGCACCCCCGCGCGCGGCGGCGCGTTCACCGACCCCGGGCATCCCCGGGTCACCGTGCTCGCCCGGGGCAAGGCGGGCTGGGCCGCGCTGTGCCGGCTGATCAGCGACGCGCACCGGCGCGACCGGGCCAACCCGGTGACCACCTGGGAGGCGCTGGCCGCGACCGACGGCGCCGTGGTCGTACTGGCCGGGCCCGACTCCGAGGTCGGCCGGGCGCTCGCCGCCGACCGGCCCGCGCTCGCCGAACGACTGCTCGCCCGGGCCCGCGCCGCCATGCCCGACGACGCCCTGTACCTCGAACTGGTGTGCCACCTCGCGCCGCCGGGCCGCGCCGGATCCGCCGTCCACGCGGCCCGGATGCTCACCCTCGCCGACACCCACCGCGTGCCCGCCGTGCTCACCAACGCGGTGCGCTACGCCGACCGCGAGGACGCCGTGGTCGCCGACGTGCTCGACTCGGCCCGCCGACTGGTCCCACTCGGCCCGCACCACCTGGCCCGCACCGGCTCCGAGGCATACCTCAAGCCCACCCTCGACATGGTCGCCGTCGCCGCCGAGATCACCTGCCTGGCCGGCCGGGGCACCGCCGCCGCGCTGCTCGGCGCCGGCCGCGCGCTGGCCGACGAGCTGGTCCTGGACCCGGCCCGGGACCTGGGCCTGGGCAGCGTGTTCTACCCCGAGCCGGAGGTGCTGGGCGTGCCCGCGAGCCGGGCCGGCGCCGAACTGCGCGCACGGTGCGAGGCGGGCCTGGGGCTGCGCGGCATCGCCCCCACCACCGAGGCGCTGGGTCGCCTCGACGACGAGCTGGCGCTGATCGGCCGACTCGGCCTGCCGTCCTACTTCCTGACCGTGGCCGGCGTGGTCGACCTGATCCGGGACATGGGCGTGCGCTGCGCGGCCCGCGGCTCCGGCGCGGGCAGCCTGGTCAACCACCTGCTCGGCATCTCCGGCGTCGACCCGCTCCGACACGGCCTGCTGATGGAGCGTTTCGTCTCGGACCGGCGCACCGCGCTGCCCGACATCGACGTCGACGTCGAATCCGCCCGCCGTACCGACGTCTACCGGCGGATCATGGAGGTCTTCGGCCCGGAGCGCTGCGCCTGCGTGTCGATGGCCGAGACCTACCGCGCCCGGCACGCCATCCGCGACGTCGGCGCGGCGCTGGGCCTGGCCGCCGGCGAGATCGACGAACTGGCCAAGGCGTTCCCGCACATCCGCGCCCGCGACCTCGGCCCGGCCCTGCGCGACCTGCCCGAACTGCGCAACCACCGACTCGCCCGGGACGGCGGCTTCGACGGCCTGTTCGCGCTCGCCGCCCGGCTCGACGGCCTGCCCCGACACCTCGCCCTGCACCCGTGCGGCGTACTGCTGTCCAACCCCACCCTCCTCGACCGCACCCCCGTGGAGACCTCCGCGCAGGGCTTCCCGATGAGCCAGTTCGACAAGGAGGACGTCGAACACCTGGGACTGCTCAAGCTCGACGTGCTCGGGGTGCGGATGCAGTCCGCGATGGCGCACGCGGTGGCCGAGATCGAACGGGTCGACGGCGCCGCCCCCGACCTGGACACGATCGCGCACGACGACCGGGCCACGTTCGACCTGATCCGCTCCACGCGCACCCTCGGCTGCTTCCAGATCGAATCGCCCGGACAGCGCGAGCTGATCGGCAAGTTCGCCCCGGAGACGTTCGAGGACATCATCGTGGACATCTCGCTGTTCCGGCCCGGCCCGGTCAAGAGCGACATGGTCACCCCTTTCCTGGCCGCCCGCCAGGGCTGGACCGAGCCCTACTACATCCACGAGGACTTCCGCGCGGCGCTGGCGGAGACCTGCGGCGTGGTGGTCTTCCACGAACAGGTGATCCGGATCATCCACATCGCCACCGGGTGCGACCTCGCCCGCGCCGACGTGGCCCGCCGCGCGCTGGGCAGCCACGAGCGAAAACCCGCCGTCCGGGACTGGCTGTACGAACTCGCCGCGCACCGCGGCTACGGCCGGCCGGTGATCGACAAGATCTGGGACGTCCTGGAGGCATTCGCCTCGTTCGGCTTCTGCAAGGCGCACGCCGCCGCCTTCGCGCTGCCCACCTACCAGTCCGCCTGGCTCAAGACGCACCACACCGCCGCGTTCCTGGCCGGCGTGCTCACCCACGACCCCGGGATGTACCCCAAACGGCTGATCCTGGACGACGCGCGCCAGTTCGGCGTGCCGATCCTGGGCGTCGACGTCAACCGCTCCGACGACGTCTACCGGGTCGAACCCCTCCCCGAGGGGCCGCCCGGCATCCGGATCCCGCTGGCCGAGATCAAGGGCATCGGCGCCGACGAGGTCGCCCACGTGCTGGCGCACCGCCCGTACACCTCCCTCGTCGACTTCCGGGCCCGCAGCGGCGCGTCCCGCCCGACCACCGAACGGCTGATCACCATCGGCGCGTTCGACGCCGTGCACCCGGCCCCGACCACCCGCCGCGACCTGCTCCTGCAACTCGCCGACCTGAACCGCCTCGGCCGGGCCGGCCGAGCCCGGGGCGGCCGACACCAGGAGGGCGCCGAACTCGACCTGGGCCTGGCCCCCGACATCCCGCCGGCCACCGGCCTGCCCGAGTTCACCGACGTGGAACGGGTGCGGGCCGAACTCGACGTGCTCGGCCTGGACGCCGGCCGCCACGTGCTCGACTTCCACGCGCCGTTCCTGGCCGACCTGGGCATCACCCGCGCCCGCGACCTGCTGAACCGGCGCAACCGCGCCGAACTGCTGGTCGCCGGGGTCAAGGTGGCCACCCAGACGCCGCCGATCCGATCCGGCCGCCGGGTGATCTTCCTGACCCTGGACGACGCCACCGGACCGGTCGACACCACCTTCTTCGAGGACGCCCAGGACCCGTACGCGGCCACGCTGTTCCACTCCTGGCTGCTGGTGGTACGCGGCGTGCTGCGCCGCACCGGACCGCGCGGCGTGTCGCTGCGGGCCACCGGCTGCTGGGAGTTGGGCGCGCTGCACGACGCCTGGAGCATCGGCGGCGTCCCGGCGGTGCACGAGTTGATGGCCCAGGCACGGCCGGCGTCCGCCGCGCCCGCCGAGCGCCGGGTCCTGGTGCACGCCAGCGGCTTCAAGGTCTCCCCGTACGCCGACCTGCGTCCCGCCGGCACCGCCGCCAAGCAGGCCCCGCGCAAGCTGTGGCACGCCAGCCCCGGGAGCGCGGGATGACCTCCGTACACGCTCTAAGGTGGAACCCGACCGGTTCCGGAGGAGGGTGTTCGTGTCCGACCAGACGCGCAGGCGCAGCTCGATGCGCACCGCCGTCGTGTGGCAGGTGCTGCGCGAGGCGTTGGACCGACGGGCCGAGGCGGCCGGACGGGACGTCCTCGACGTGCTCGACACCGGCGGCGGCACCGGCAACCTCGCGGTGCCCATCGCCCGACTCGGACACCGGGTCACCGTCGTCGACCCCAGCCCCGACGCGCTCGCCGCGCTGGAGCGCCGGGCCGCCGAGGCCGGGGTCACCGACCTGGTCCGCGCCCTCCAGGGCGACACCCACGACCTGTTCGACGTGGTCGAGCCGGACGCCGCCGACGTGGTGTTGTGCCACGGCGTCCTGGAGGTGGTGGACGACCCCGCGGCCGACCTCGGCCGGATCGTCCGCGCGCTGCGCGCCGGCGGCACGCTCAGCCTGCTCGCGGCCAACCGCACCGGCGCGGTCCTGGCCCGCGCCCTCGCCGGGCACTTCGACCAGGCCCGCGACCTGCTCGCCGACCCCGAGGGCCGCTACGGCCCGGCCGACCCGATGCCGCGCCGGTTCACCGTCGCCGACCTCACCGCGCTGGTCGCCAAGGCCGGTCTGGAGGCGGGCCCGGTGCACGCGATCCGGGTCTTCGCCGACCTGGTCCCGGGCGTCCTGGTCGACGACCCGGGCTCGTTCGACGCCCTCCTCGACCTCGAACGCGCCGCGGCCGAACAGCCCGAGTACCGCGCCCTGGCCACCCAACTGCACCTGCTCGCGGGCAAGCCGGCGGACAGGGCCTAGCCCCGCCTTCGGCCCGGGGCCCGCTTCCCGCCCCGGCCGCGACGCCCGGACGGGCGGTGCCGGATGAGCACCGCCCGATCCGCGCCGCCGCAGGCGATCATGCACGTCGACATGGACGCCTTCTACGCGTCCGTCGAGATCCGCCGCGACCCGACACTGCGCGACACCCCCCTGGTGGTGGCCGGCCAGGGCCCGCGCGGGGTGGTGCTCTCCGCCACCTACGACGTGCGCGCGCTGGGCGTGCACGCCGGCCAGGCCACCTCCCGGGCCCGTCGGCTCGCTCCGCACGCGCTCTTCCTCTCCCCGGAGCACGACGACTACGCCCGCGTCTCCGGCGGCGTCATGGAGGTACTGCGCTCGATCACCCCGCGCGTGGAGCCGCTGTCCCTGGACGAGGCGTTCCTCGACCTCGCGGGCGTCACCCGCCGCCTGGGCCCGCCGGAGATCGTGGGCGAGTCGATCCGCGCCCGGATCTTCGACGAGCAGGGCATCACCTGCTCGGTCGGCATCGCGGACACCAAGTTCACCGCCAAGCTGGCCGGCGCGCTGGCCAAACCCGACGGGCTCAGCGTGATCCGCCCCGAGCAGGTGGTGGACTTCCTGCACCCGCTCCCGGTGGACCGCCTGTGGGGCGTCGGCGAGCGCACCGGCGCGTTGTTGACCGATCTGGGCCTGACCACCATCGGTGATGTCGCCCACACTTCGGTCGAGACGCTGAGCCGCGCGCTCGGCGCCGCCGCGGGCCGCGGGCTGTACGAACTCGCCTGGGGTCGGGACCGCCGGCCGGTGATCCCCTGGGAACCCGAACGCAGTATCGGCGCCGAGGAGACTTTCCCCACCGACGTGGACGACCCGGTGGCGATCCGCCGCACCCTGCTCGCCCTCGCGCACCGCACCGCGACCCGGCTGCGCCGGGCGAAGACGGCCGGGCGGACCGTCACGATCAAGATCCGGTTCGCCGACTTCAGCACCATCACCCGCAGCAGGACCCTGCGCGAGGCCACCGACGTGGGCCACGAGATCTACCACGTGGCCTGCCTGCTGCACGGCGCGCTGGGCCTGGAACGGGCCCGGCTGCGCCTGGTCGGGATCCGGGTGGAGGGCCTGGTCGGCGGCGGCTGTCCGCGCCAACTGGTGCTCGGCGAACGGGATCCGGGCCGGCGCGAGGTGGAGCGCGCGGCCGACGCGGTGCGCGGCCGATTCGGCGACTCGGCGCTCACCGCCGCCACCCTGCTCGGTCGCGGGCCCCGGGCGCGGGGCCCGCGAGGGCGCTGAACCACCGCCCACCGCCGGCTCCGGCCGCCCCACGCGCCGCCGACGCGGACCCGCCCGGCCCCATCCCTCAGCGCGAACCCGCCCGGGCCGCATATCATCGAAGCCCTGACCGGGGGACATGAGCGTGCGTCGGGCAGGGCACAAGTGTGGGAAGGGGCGGGAATCGATGTGGTGAACCCTCACGCGGTGTCGGGCGTCGAGCCCGTGCCGAGGGTGGCTTTCACGACAGCGATTACCTGCCTATCCTGAAAGGGCCGCAAGGTCGCGTCGCGGCCGACGAAGGAGGACGCCGTGCCGCTCTCAGAGCACGAGCAGCGCATGCTTGAGCAGATGGAGCGAGCGCTCTACGCCGAAGATCCCAAATTCGCGACAGCGCTCGAAGCAGCCGGCATGCGCCGGCATACCCGGCGACGCACGGTCCAGGCGATCCTCGGATTCCTGCTCGGCATCGTCCTGTTGATGACCGGCATGATGGTCCAACAGATCTGGGTCAGTGTCATCGGCTTTCTGGCGATGCTCGGTGGGGCGCTCCTCGCGGTCACCGGTTGGCGTCGGGGGCCGGCGACGGCCGAAGCGGGCGAAGGCGGCGGCGCGGGCCGCGGCCGTGCACCGCGGCGGCGCAACAAGGCCAAGGTGATGAACCGCATCGAGGACCGCTGGCGTCGTCGACGCGAGGAGAACGGCTGACGTTCGGCGCATACCGCACCGCGTCGACGACGCGACCGGGGAGACCCGGTCGCCACGGGTCGAGTTCCGGGCGCGACGTCGAGACGGGGCGGCATACGAAACGACAACGCCGGTGGCGGTGACCTCCGAGGGAATCGGAGGTCACCACCACCGGCGTTTTGTCATCGTGCCCAGGTGCCCAGGTGCCCAGGTGCCCAGGTGCCCAGGTGCCCAGGTGCCCAGGTGCCCAGGTGCCCAGGTGCCCAGGTGCCCGGGTGTTCCCATGCCCCGGTTCGGGCGGGCGGCCGGGGCCGCCCGCCGCTCAGCCGAGGTCGGCCGGCTTCGGCGTGCCGCCCGGGCCCCCGTCCCGGCGGCGCCGCGGCAGGCGGGGCCGGAGGCGCTCGGCGAGCGTGTACCGACGCTCGGCCCGGCTCGGCCCGCCCCGGCGGCGCAACGACGGCGGGAGCAGGCTCGCCCGCAACCGGCGACCGCGTCCGGCCCGGGCCAGCAGGCCCCGGCGGACCGCCCGCACGTCCTCGCCGAGGCCCGGCTCGCGGACCGGCGGGGTGGCCGCGTACAACAGCCGTTCGGTGGCGAGCGCGATCCGCGGCAGCGCCTCGCGGGCGGCGAGCACGGCCGATCCCGCCGCGAGTCGCCCGGTGTCGTCGGCGTCCCCGGCACCCTCGGCGGCGGGCGCGTCGACCGCCAGCACGGCGAGCAGCCGTTCGGCGGCCTGGCGCGGGGTCTCCGCGTCCGGTGCCGGGTGGCCCAGGTCGCGGGCGGTGTCCAGCACCTCGGCCCACCCGCCGAGCACCGGCCCGGCGCGGTCGTCGGCATCGACGTCGGCCGCCACGTCCCGGGTGAGCGCCGCGAACCGGCGTCGGCGTACCCGGGTGCGGACCAGCATCGGCGCCACCACGAGCAGCACGGCCAGCAGCACGGCGCCGCCGATCAGCAGCACCCGGCCGGACAACCGCGGCCCGTCCGAGGAGGCGCCGACGGCGGCCGGCGCGCTGGTCGTGGCGGTCGACGGCCCGGCGCTCGGCACCGTCTGCGGCTGCTTGGTGGGCAGGTCGCCCGCACTGCCCGGGGTGGCCGACGGCGCGACCGGCGCCACGTCCTGCTGGGCGTAGGACGGCGAGTTGCCCCGGGAGGGGGTCGGCTCGAACCGGATCCAGCCCGCGCCGGAGAAGTACAGCTCCGGCCACGCGTGCGCGTCGTGGCTGCTGACCTTGTAGCTCATGTCGGCCTGCTGCGTGCCGGGGATGAAGCCGACCGCGATCCGCGCCGGGATGCCCAGGGTGCGGGCCATCACCGCCATCGCGGAGGAGAACTGTTCGCAGTAGCCGACCTTTTGCTCCAGGAAGTTCTCCAGCGCCGAGGCGCCGTTGCCGGGCGGGACCTTGGTGTCGTAGCGGAACTGGTTGGAGCGGGCGAACCACTCCTCCAGGTTGCGGGCCCGGTCGTAGGAGGTGCCGTTGCCGCCGATCCGCTGCGCCTGCTGGCGGATCCGGTTCACCATGTCGGACGGCAGGTTCAGCGCCACATAGGGCGCGAGCGCGGGCGGCGGCGGGCCGGCGGCCTTGAGCTGGGCGGGGGTCGGTTCGACGTCGAGGCTGGTCACCGTCCAGCCGAGGCCGCGCAGGCCCTGCTTGTTGTCGGCCAGCAGCAGGCGACCCTCGGGCTCGTAGCGCCAACTGCCCTTCACCTGGACCTGCGTCGCCGGGTAGGGCATCGGCAGCGAACCCTGGTCGTAGTCCCGGTCGGACTCGACCCGGGTGATCACCTCGGTGGTGCGCACCCCTTGATCCAGGCCCGGCGGCTTGGGGAAGTCCTTCGGCACGTCGGTCAGTTGCCGCTCCGACGGCTGCCAGGAGCGGCCGTCGAACCGGTCGAGGGAGGAGATCCGCAGATAGATCGAGCCGGGCGAGGCGGAGGTGGTGCGATAGCGCATCAACTCCCGGTTCTCCGCCCGGTTCAACTCGTCGGAGAGCTTGACCACGGGGTTGATCGTGGTCAGCCGATGCGACTGCGGCCCGTTGTCGTTCTTGTCCAGGAGCCGGTTGGCGCTCAGCGGGATCAGCGCGGGCACCGCGACGGCCACCGCGAGCGCGGCCACGCCGATCCGGCCGCCGCCGCGGGCGGGCGGGCGGTACTGGCGCATCGGCGGATAGCCGGGCGGTATCGGCGGGGCCAGCGGCCTGCCCCAGCGCAGCAGCCGTTCGCGGCCCTCCGCGAGCAGCAGCAGGACGTAGGCCAGCGCCGCGATCAGGAAGACCGCCCAGCCGAGGCCGGACTGGGACAGCGCGGCGGGCACGCTGTAGAGCGCGAGCAGCGGCAGGCCCGCCGGGGCGGCCTGGGCGTAGGTCACCGCGATCATGTCCACGATCACGGCCACGCCGCCCATCACCGTGAGCAGGATCGCGACGATCCCGGGCGTGGCGGGCGCGGGCGTGCTGAACTCGCGGATGTCCTGTCCGCCGGTGCGCATCAACTCCACGAACGCGTCGACGCTGCTCGGGGTCGGGATCGGGCCGCTGGCGTCGGGGACGCAGACCAGGAGCAGGTAGGGCACCAGGGCGGCGACCTGGGTCAATCCCACGATCGGGCGCGGCACCCGGATCCGCCGGGCCCCCTCGCCGACCAGGGCGACCAGCAGGATCGCGCCCAGTCCCTGGGCGATCCAACTGCCCGCGTCGACCAGCGGGAGCAGTGCGGACGAGGTCAGCGCGGTCGCGAGCGCCGCGACCAGGGCCAGACGCAGTCGGCCGGTCATGGCCGTTCCCCTCCGTCGACGGTGGAGCCCCCGATCGTGGGCGCCGCGCGGGGGCGCGGCGGCGGGCCCGAGGCGGCGGGCGTGGATACGGGCGCGGGAGCCGCGGGGGCGGCGGCGCGCGCGGTGCCGGCGTAGGACATCGAGCCGGCGGCGGCCGGGTCGCCCACCCGGCCGGCCGCGCGCCACAGCTCGGCCAGCCGGGAGCCGGCCCGGGCGGAGAGCACCCGCCAGCCGGCCTGGCGGAGCAGGCCCACCGCGCTGTCGTGCGGCAGCGCGCCGGGCACCCGGCCCCACGTGCTCACGTCCAGGACGATCGCGACCCCGCGCCCGGAGCGGTGCCGGGCCCGTCCGAGCCGCTTGACGTCGTCCTCGGTCAGCGCGCCGAGCACGGCGACGGTCAGCCCGCCGCCCGCCGGGTCGCGCAGCGCGGGCTCGGCCTGGTCCAGGGCGTCGACCGGCACCGTCCCCACCACCGCGAGCGCGTCGAGCAGGAAACCCTCCAGGTCGCCGGGCGCGGCCCGGATGCCCTCCAGGTCCCCGGCGAGCGCGTCGCCCTCGGCGTCGAGCAGGCGGGTGGTGTAGCCGCGCCGGCACAGGTGTACGCCCACCGACGCGGCGGCCGAGACCACCCATTCGAAGGACGAGGCCGGTCCGTCGCCGACGTGCGCGCCGGCGCGGGTGTCGATCAGTACGGTGGCCCGGTTCTGCCAGGCCTGTTCCTCGCGGCGCACCATCAGTTCGCCGCGGCGGGCGGTGGAGCGCCAGTGCACCCGGCGCACGTCGTCGCCGTGCCGGTACTCGCGCGGAACCACGTCCTCCTCGCCGGACGCGGACACGTTGCGGGCGTGGCTGTCGCCGTAGCCGGTCCACTCGCCGCCCAGGTCCACCGCGGGCAGCGGCTGCACGGCCGGGGTGACCACGAGGGTGTCCCGGGCGGCGAAGGAACGGGTCAGCTCGCACATCCCGAACGGGTCGGCCATCCGCAACCGCAGCGGCCCCACCGGGAAACGCCCGCGCAGATCCGAGCGCACCCGGTAGGACACGTGCCGGTTGCCGTGCGGTTCGATGCGGTCCAGCACGAAGCGGGGCCGCGAGCCGAGTACGTAGGGCACGTGGTCCTCGAGCATCAGCAGACCGGTGGGGATGCGCGAGACGTTGTCCACGCGCAGCCGCACCTGGGACTCGTGGCCGGCCGCCACCCGGGGCGGCTCCAGCCCCCGGGCGCTGGTGACCAGGTGCCGGGTGCGGGCGACGATCAGGACCGCCACCAGCGGCAGCGCGGTGAGCAGGAAGCCGACCCGCAGCAGGTCGCGTTGGCCCAGGACCACCGCGCAGATGCTCGCGGCGATCCCCGCCGCGAGGAAGGAGCGCCCCCGGGTGGTCAGGCCCGACAGTGCGGTACGCACGTCAGCGCGCCGCCCCGGAGCCCGTGCCGCCGAGCCGGCCGTCGGACGGCACCGGCGCGTAGCCCTCGTGCGCGGTCGGCGCCTGCGTCGGGTACGGCCGGCCGCCGTTGTGGTGCGGGACGCCGCCCGGGTAGGGCTGGTGGGCGGGCGGCACCGGCGGGGCGGGCACGGTCTGCGGCGCGCCGACCGCCCGGCCCTGGGCCGGTTGCGGGGCCTGGCCGGTGGGGCCGCCGGGGACCGGGACCTGGCGCACGATGTCGGCGACGATCTGCTCCGGGGTGCGTCGGGCCATCTGCGCGTCGGCGGTGGGCAGCAGGCGGTGGGCCAGCACCGAGACGGCCAGGGTCTGCAGGTCGTCCGGCAGGACGTAGTCGCGGTTGTCCAGCGCGGCCGCCGCCCGGGACGCGCGGACCAGGTGCAGGGTGGCGCGCGGCGAGGCGCCCAGGCGCAGTTCGGGCGAGCGGCGGGTGGCGTTGACCAGGTCGACCGCGTAGCGCGCGACGGCCGGGGACACGTGCACCCGGCGTACGGCGTCGGCGAGGCGGACCAGGTCGCGCGCGTCGGCGACCGGGCTCAGGTCGGTCAGCGGGGAGCCGGCGCTGTGGCCGCCGATCATCCGCAACTCGGCGTCGATCGCCGGGTATCCCATCGAGACGCGGGCCATGAACCGGTCCCGCTGTGCCTCGGGCAGAGGATACGTTCCCTCCATCTCCACCGGGTTCTGCGTCGCGATCACCATGAACGGCGCGCTCAACTCGTAGGTGGTGCCGTCGACGGTGACCTGGCGCTCGGCCATGCACTCCAAGAGCGCGGACTGGGTCTTCGGCGAGGCCCGGTTGATCTCGTCGCCCACCACGATGTTGGCGAAGATGGCGCCCGGCTTGAACTCGAACTCGCGCTTTTCCTGGTCGAAGACGCTGACGCCGGTGATGTCCGAGGGCAGCAGGTCCGGGGTGAACTGGACCCGGCGCATGTCGCAGTCGACGGATCGCGCGAGGGCCTTCGCCAGCATCGTCTTGCCGACTCCCGGAACGTCCTCGACGAGCAGGTGGCCCTCGGCCAGCAGCACCGTCAAGGCGAGGCGGACGACCTCGGGCTTGCCCTCGATCACGGTCTCCATGGCCCCGCGGATCCGATCGGTGGTGACCGTCAGATCCCCCAGACCGGCCTGATCGTTGAACGTCGACACCCGTGCCCCTCCCTGGAACCGCGTTGTGCACGCCCTGGGTCAGGGCCACAGGCCGATTCTCCCGGTAGCGTGCGCTGCCGTCACCCCGTTGGACGGCCCGGACAACGCGCATTGCGACTCCGGACGGTAGCCGACGCGGCGTGGAGGGCGATCCGGTCGGCGCGAAAGGCTTCGGCCGAGACGGGTCGATCCCCTCGATGGTGCCGCGTCGATCCGGAATTCGGGTCGCGGGAGAGGCGACGGAGCCTATGACTGCGCGGAGGCGTCTTCCGGTTGCACGTCGGAGAGCGGGAAAACCTCGCGCAGCAGGCCGGTGGTGACGTCGTAGACGAAACCGCGCACGGTCTCCCGGTGCAGCAGGAACGGGGAGCGGAGCACCCGGTTCATCGACTGGCGCACGTCGCCGTCGAGATCGACGAACGCCTCGACCGCCCACTGCGGGCGCAGGCCCGTGTCGGCCTCGAGTTCGCGGCGGAAGTCCTCGGTGACGGTGAGCATGCCGCACCCGGTGTGGTGGATCAGTACCACCTGCGTGGTGCCCAGGTGCCGCTGACTGATCGTCAGCGAACGCACCACGTCGTCGGTGACCACGCCGCCCGCGTTGCGGATCACGTGCGTGTCGCCCAGTTCCAGACCGAGCATCGCGTGCACGTCCAGACGGGCGTCCATGCAGGTGACGACCGCCGTGTGGCGGACCGGCATGGCGGACATCCCGGGGTTCCGGTACTGCTCCGCGTAGAGGCGGTTGGCTGCGACAAGACGATCGACCATGGTCAGGACGTTAGCGATCGCGAGTCCCATGCGCTTCGTGGGGGGAGTCACACTGCCCACATGCAGATGTTTCGTCACATTTCTGCGCTATGACTGCTAATCCCCGAATGGGAGATTCGTACCGGGAGCCCAAGGGTGAAAAGGCCGAAACCCGCGCCCGATGCGGGAGAGTGGCGTGCAGGGGGCGCGCAATCGGGTGGTTCTTCTGGCTCACCCCTTCTGACCTGCACTTTTGCCATCAGTGGGAACAGAGTGACGCGCCCGAAAAGGGTTGACCGTGGGGTTTGGTGGAGTAGAGTGGCGAGAAATGGAGCCCACAAGCTCCTGGCGGCGGCCGGAGGTGCTCGGTGTTTCTGGGCACATACGAGCCCCGGTTGGACGACAAGGGCCGGCTGATCCTGCCGGCGCGGTTCCGGGACGAGCTGGCGGAGGGCCTTGTGATCACAAAGGGGCAGGAACGCTGCCTCTATGTGTGGCCCATCGCGGAGTTCACCCGGATCGCCGAGCAATTGGGCCGAGCCCCGGTGACCTCGAAGGCGGCGCGCGACTACATGCGCGTGCTCTACGCCGGGGCCTCCGACGCGGTGCCGGACAAGCAGGGGCGGGTGCTGGTGCCGCAACCCCTGCGCGACTACGCGGGCCTGGACCGCGACAGTCGGGACTGCGTCGTCATCGGGACCAACACCCGGGTCGAACTGTGGGCGGCCCGGACCTGGCACGACTACCTCGCGGAGCAGGAGCGGTCCTTCGCCGTGTTGTCCGAGGAGGTGCTGCCCGGTCTGATCTGAGCCGATCCGAGCGCGGCGATGCCCGTCGCGTCCTCTCGAAGCTCCCCGAGTCGCATCCTCACGAACGTGGTCTCGCCCGGCGCACCTGCGGCGAGGTCTCCACCCGCTCCGAGCTTTCTGGCACTCCTTCCCCGGTGCCAGAGGTCACTTCCCCAGACGAGCGGGCGGGGACCTGGCGGCACGGTTCGCGGCATGTTCCGCGAGAGAAGGTCGCACCTCGGCCTCCAGGCCCTGCCCGGCGGATCCTGGCGGGTCCGCGCCGCCCGGCACCGCGCCTCGCCGCACCGGAGAAACAGCCGAATGGAACCACTATGCGGCTGCTTCTCCGGCACGCCGACGCACGGCACCCGACGACGCGGCCTGCTCCGCCAGGATCCGCCGGGCAGGGCCTAGACTGCGGGTTTCCGCACGACGAAGGGCCCGGAGTGAACGCGACGATGGTGGAGGGGCCGTGACGGCACCCGCCCACATCCCGGTCCTGCTGGAGCGGTGTGTCGACCTGTTGGCCCCCGCGTTGCGCGCACCCGGAGCGATCGTGGTGGACGCGACGCTGGGCATGGGCGGACACAGCGAGGCCCTGCTCACCGCCTTCCCCGAGGTACGGCTGATCGGCCTCGACCGCGACCCCGAGGCGCTGGAGCGCTCCGCGGCCCGGCTCGCGGGGTTCGGCGAGCGGGCGACGCTGGTGCACGCGGTCTACGACGAACTGCCCGAGGTGCTGGACCGGCTCGGGATCGAGCGGATCGACGGCATCCTGTTCGACCTCGGCGTGTCCTCGCTGCAACTGGACCGGGCCGATCGCGGCTTCGCCTACGCGCAGGACGCGCCGCTCGACATGCGGATGGACCCGACCGCGGGCATCACCGCGGCCGACATCCTGAACGGCTACACCGCCGCGGAGTTGGCCCGGATCCTGCGCGACTTCGGCGAGGAGCGGTTCGCCCGCCGGGTGGCCGACGCGATCGTGCGCGAGCGGGAGAAGGAGCCGTTCACCACGAGCGCGCGGCTGGTCGACGTGGTGCGCACCGCGATCCCGGCCGCGACGCGGCGTACCGGCGGCAATCCCGCCAAGCGCACCTTCCAGGCCCTGCGGATCGAGGTCAACGGGGAACTCGCGGTGCTGGAGCGGGCGTTGCCGGCCGCCGTGCGGGCGCTCGCGCTGCACGGGCGGATCGTGGTGATGTCCTACCACTCGCTGGAGGACCGGATGACCAAGCGGGTGTTCGCGGCCGGCGCGCAGAGCAAGGCGCCGCCGGACCTGCCGGTGGTGCCGGAGGAGTTGCAGCCGCGGTTCAAGCTGCTCACGCGCGGTTCGGAGCAGGCGAGCGAGCGGGAGAACGAGGCGAACCCGCGCGCGGCATCGGTGCGGTTGCGGGCCGCGGAGCGGGTGCGGGAAGACCGGTGAATCGACGCGGCGGACGGGGGAGCCGATGAGCGGCGCGGCGAAGACGATGACCCGGATCCGCCTGGCCGCGCGCCGGGCGAAGGGGACCACGCGCACGCCGTTCGTGGTGCTCGTGGTCGCTCTGCTCGGCGGCGGCCTGTTGTCCCTGTTGCTGCTGAACACCGCGCTCAACCAGGGCTCGTTCGAGGTGGGCCGGCTGCAAAAGCGCCAGGACCAGCTCACCGACGACCGCGAGGCGTTGCAGCGCGAGCTGGACGCCAAAGCCGCACCCGGCGAACTCGCCCGGCGGGCCCAGGAGCTGGGACTGGTTCCGGGGGGCAGTGCGGTCTTCATCGACCCCGCGACCGGGCGGGTGCTCGGGGTGCCCAAGGCCGCCACGTCCAAGCCGCCGTTGGTTCCGGAGGCCCCGGCGACACCGGCCGGTGCCACGGCTGCCCCGCCCGCCGGTGGGGGACCGGGCGCGCCGGTGGCCCAGGCCGGGGCCGACCCGGCCGGGGCTTCGGCGCCGGCGACTTTGGCGGCGCCCGCGGCCGAGGCGCCGGCGACCACCGCCGCGCCCGTCGCCGAGACCCCGGCGGCCCCGGCGACGCCCGCCGCGCCGGAAGCGGCTCGTTGACGCGAGGCTCCGCCGATCGTGTCGCCCGCCCGGGCGCGCGGTCCACGGGCGGGTCGGGGCCGTGGAGCCCCGCGCCGCGAGAGGGCGGCGCGATTCGACGTGTCGGGTCGGGGTGGCGGGCGGGTCGATGTGGTCGGGTGGGCACGGGTGGGCTTTCGCCCGGCGCCGCGCGTTCGTCCGCTCGTTGTACGGGTGTACCGCCGGGTGCGGTGCGCCGGCGCGCTCGACCCGCTGTCGCGCTCGACTTGTTGTCACATTCGGCTTGCTGCCGCATTCGGCTTGAAGGGACCCCGCGTTGACCGACGGACGCCGTGACCCCCGTGATCCGCGTGATCCCGACGAGCCGCGTTCCGCCGGAAGGGGCCGCCGTGACGCCGGCGGCGACCCGGCCGGGTCCTCGGCGCGCCGACCCGGGCCGGCGGCCGACCGCACGGGTGCGCCGGACGCGCGCCGCCCGCGCCCGCGCGGTCAGGGCGACCCGGCCGCGCCGCGTGGTGCGGGCACGCGCGACGGGGAGCGGGCCGGCCGCGCCGGGCGACCGCGCCGACCGGGTGACGAGTCCGATCCGCCCGCGCGGCGCACCGGGCGGCCCGCGAGCCCCGACGCGCCCCGCTCGGGCCGGTCGCGCGCGGACGGCGCGTCCCCCGGGGCCGGGTCGGGGCGTTCGCGGGGCGATGGCGCCTCGCCCCGGGCGGGGGCCGGGCGGGCGCGGGACGCGAACGGGGCCGCACGTCGAGGGGCGGAGCGTGCCCGGGCCGAGGACGGCGCCGCCCGGCGCGATTCGGGTCGGTCGCGGGGCGGGGTGTCTTCCCGGGCGGAGTCCGGGCGTTCGCGGGGCGAGGGCGAGTCCGCGCGTCGGGGCTCGGGGCGCGGCGAGAACGCGGTCCCGCGGGCCGCGGGTGCCTCGTCGGGCCGGCCGCGCGTGGACGGTGCGTCCTCCCGGGCCGACGGGCGGGCGCGGGCCGGGTCCGGGGAGGATCGTGGGCGGCTTCGGGCGTCGCGGGCGCGGGAGCGTGGTGGGGCGGAGAGTGGGCCCCGGCCGGTGCGGCGGGCCGGGGACGCCGCCGCCACGCGGGACGAGCGTTCGGCCGCCCGACGACCCCGGCCGGTGGACGGTTCGCGGGACCGGGCCGCGCCGGAGCGGTCGCGGCCGCCTCGCGCGGCCTCCGGTGAGGGCGCCGGGCGGCGGGTTCGCGAGGCCGCCCGGGCCGAGCGGGCCGGGGCCTCGGGGCGGGCGCGGCCGAGTGCCGCCCCGCCCGCCCGTCCGCGCGCCCCGCGCCGGCCCGTACGGCCCGCCCGGATGGGCGACCCGCGCAAGCGGCTGCGGATCGGGCTGATCGCGCTCGGCGTGGTGCTGACCCTGTTCGCCGGCCGACTGCTCCAACTCCAGGCCCTGGACGCGCCCGCGTACGCCGCGCAGGCCGCCGCCAAGCGCACCCAGACCGTCACCGTGCCCGCCGAGCGCGGCTCGCTCACCGACGCCTCCGGAGTGAGCCTGGCCAAGTCGGTGGACGCCTACGACGTCACCGCCGACCCCACCCAGGTGCAGAAGTACGACCCGCGCGCCACCGCTCTGGCGCTGGCCCCGCTCGTGGGCGGCGACCCGGTGGCCATCGAGGCCAAACTGCGCACCCCCAAGTCCCGCTACGTCGTGCTCGCGCCGCAGGTGGATCCCGCCGTGTGGAACACCATCCGCCAGGCGCAGAAGGACCTCGGCAAGATGCGCCGCGACGACCTGGTCGGCATCTACTCGACCAAGCACAGCAAGCGGATCTACCCGGCCGGCCCCGTCGGCGCGAACCTGGTCGGCTTCGTCAACGCCACCGGCCACGGCGGCGGCGGCCTGGAGATGACCCTCGACGGCCGACTCGCGGGCAAGGACGGCCGCACCACGCAGGAGATGGTCTACGGCCGCCGAGTGCCCACCTCCGACCTCACCGGCACCCGGGCCGTGGCCGGCTCCGACGTGCAACTGACCGTCTCGCGCGACCTCCAGTGGTACGCCGAGCAGTTGATCGGCGCGAAGGTCGCCGAGACCAAGTCGGAGTCCGGCACCGTGGTGGTCCAGGACGTGCGCAGCGGCCAGATCCTGGCGATGGCCACCGCACCCGGCTACGACCCCAACCACATCGGCCCGAACGACGTGCACAACCTGGGCAACCGGGCGGTGGAGGAGGCGTACGAGCCGGGCAGCACCGGCAAGGTGATGACCATGGCCGCGGTGATCCAGGAGGGCCGGGCCACCCCGGGCACCCACGTGACCGTGCCCAACCGGCTCGCCCGCGCCGACCAACTGTTCAAGGACGAGCACGACCACCCGACCCAGCAGCTCACCCTGGCCGGCGTCCTGGCCAAGTCCAGCAACATCGGCACCATCCTGGCCTCCGAACAACTGGGGCCGGGCCGCGCCGAGGCCAACGCCAAGCTGCACGAGTACCTGACCCGGTTCGGTGTCGGGCAACCGTCGGGCCTGAAGTTCCCGGGCGAGACGCCGGGCATCCTGGCCCCGCCGCAGAAGTGGAGCGGGTCACAGCAGTACACGATCCCGTTCGGCCAGGGCCTGTCGGTCAACTCGGTCCAGGCCACCTCGGTGTTCCAGACCATCGCCAACGGCGGCGTGCGGATCGAGCCGAGCCTGGTCAAGGGCAGCACCGACGCGGACGGGAAGTTCAAGCCCGCCGCCGCGCCCAAGTCCACCGTGGTGGTCAGCCCGGAGACCGCCCGCCAGGTGAGCGACATGCTGGAGACCGTGGTCGCCGACGACGGCGGCACCGGCAAGAACGGTCGCATCCCCGGCTACCGCGTCGCGGGCAAGACCGGCACCGCCAACCGGTTCGACCCCAAGACCGGCCACTACAACGGCTACACCACGTCCTTCATCGGCTTCGCCCCGGCGGACAACCCGCAGGTCGTGGTGTCGGTGACGCTCCAGGCGCCGGGCGTCGACGGCGGTGGCGGCAGCCTGTGCGCGCCGGTGTTCCAGCAGGTGATGACGTTCGCCCTGCAGAGCCGTCGGATCGCCCCGAGCGGCACCGCGCCGCTCGATCTCCCGATCGAGTGGTGACCGGTGCCGGCACCAGGCGAGGGGCCAAAGCGCGGTAGCCTGCCCGCCGTGCCCAACCGTGATCTGCGCCGCCCTGCCGAGGTGCGCCCTCAACCGCTGACCGGCCTGGCCGGGTTTCTCGCCGTCCCGCTCACCGGGGGCCCGAGTGATCCGGAGGCGACGCTGACCGGCGTCACCCACGACTCGCGGGCCGTGCGCCCGGGCGATCTGTACGCCGGGTTGCAGGGCGAGCACGTACACGGCGCCGCGTTCGCCGCGCAGGCCGCGAAGGCGGGCGCGACCGCGCTGCTCACCGACCCGGCCGGCGCGGCCCTGGCGGCCGACAGCGGCCTGCCCACCCTCGTGGTGGCCGATCCGCGCGGCCGACTGGGTGAGATCGCGGCCTGGGTGTACGGGCGGCCCGCCGAGCACCTGACGATGTACGGCGTCACCGGCACCAACGGCAAAACCACCACCGCCTACCTGCTCGACGGCGGGCTGCGCGCGGGCGGCGGCGTCACCGGGGTGATCGGCACCGTCGAGACCCGGATCGGCGAGGAGGTGGTCCCCAGCGTGCGCACCACGCCGGAGGCCACCGACGTGCAGGCGCTGCTCGCGTCGATGCTGGAGAGCGGCGTCACCGACGCGGTGATGGAGGTCTCCAGCCACGCGCTCGCGCTCGGCCGGGTCGACGGCACCGTCTACGACGTGGCGCTGTTCACCAACCTGTCCCAGGACCACCTGGACTTCCACCCGTCGATGGAGGACTACTTCCTGACCAAGGCCGACCTGTTCACGCCGCGCCGCTCGCGACTGGGCGTGGTCGACGTGGACGACGCGTACGGCCGCCGGCTCGCGAAGCTGGCGAGCGTGCCGGTGCTGACCGTGTCCGCGACGGGCGACCCGGACGCCGACTGGCGGGCCGAGAACGTCGAACTCGGCCCCGACGGCAGCCGCTTCACCGTGGTCGGGCCCGACGGGCACAAGGCCGAGGCGCGGGTGTGCCTGGCCGGCCCGTTCAACGTGTCCAACGCGCTGCTCGCGATCGTCGCGCTGACCGCCGGCGGCGTCTCGCTCGACGAAGCCGTCGAGGGTGTGGGCCGCACGCCGGGCGTGCCCGGGCGGATGGAGCGGGTCGACGTCGGCCAACCGTTCGAGGCCGTGGTCGACTTCGCGCACACCCCGGACGCGGTCGAGACGCTGCTGCGCGCGCTGCGCCCGGTGACCTCCGGCACGCTGACCATCGTGCTCGGGGCGGGCGGGGACCGGGACCGGGCCAAGCGCCCGCTGATGGCCGCGGCCGCCGCCCGGTTCGCCGACGCGGTCGTGCTCACCAGCGACAACCCGCGCTCGGAGGACCCGAACACGATTTTGGACGAGATGCTCGCCGGGATCGGTGCGGCCGACGCCTCGCCGGGTGCCGTGCTGGTCGAGCCGGATCGGGTCGCGGCGATCGCGCTCGCGGTGGACCGGGCCGCGCCGGGCGACACCGTGGTGATCGCGGGCAAGGGGCACGAACAGGGCCAGGAGTTCGCGAACGGGATCAAACACCCCTTCGACGACCGCGTCGAGCTGCGCGCGGCGTTGGCCAGAACCATGCACGCCGTCCCCGCGTCCCCCAAGCAGTCCACCGATGCGAGGATCGTGGCTCCCGCACCATCAACGCACACCCCGACGTCCGAGACCCCGAACCCAGGCGTCCCGGCGACCGGCACCTCGCGTGCCGAGGAGACGAACCAGTGATTTCCACCACTCTTGCCGAGATCGCCACCGCTCTCGGAGGGCGGCCGGCGGGCGGCGCGGATCCGCACGCGCACATCACCGCCGGGATGGTCGTGGACTCCCGCAAGGCCGGCCCCGGCACGCTGTTCGTGGCCGTGCGCGGCGAGCACGTGGACGGGCACGACTACGCGCGCGCCGCGATCGAGGCCGGCGCGGTCGCGGTCCTCGCCGACCGCGAGACCGGCACCCCGGCGATCCTCGTCGACGACGTGGTCCGCGCGCTCGGCCGACTCTCCCGGACGATCCTGGACCGGCGTCCCGAGACCGCGGTGATCGCGCTGACCGGCTCCTCCGGCAAGACGAGCACCAAGGACCTGCTCGGCCAGGTGCTCGCCCGCCGGGGCCCGACGATCGCCCCGAGCGGCAACTTCAACACCGACATCGGCCTGCCGATGACCGTCCTGGGGGTGACCGAGGAAACCCGCTACCTGGTCGCCGAGATGGGCGCGCGCCACGTCGGCGACATCGCCTACCTGTGCACGATCGCCCCGCCCCGGATCGGCCTGGTGCTCAACGTCGGCTCCGCGCACATGGGCGAGTTCGGCGGACGCGAGGGCATCGCCAAGGCGAAGGGCGAACTGGTCGAGGCGCTGCCCGCCGACGGCGTGGCCGTGCTCAACCGGGACGACCCGTTCGTGCGCGCGATGGCCGCGCGCACCAAGGCCCGCGTGGTCACCTTCGGCGAGAGCGCCGAGGCGGACGTACGGGCCGAGAACGTGACACTCGACGAGCGGGGACGGGCCTCGTTCACGCTGTGCGTGCCGGAGGGCAGTGCGCCGGTGATCTTGCGCCTGTACGGTGAGCACCACGTGGCGAACGCACTCGCGTGTGCCGCCGTGGCACGCGAAGTGGGCATGACCGTCGAGGACATCGCGGCCGCCCTCGGCGCGGCCGGTACGATCTCCCGCTGGCGGATGGAAGTGACCCGCAGGGACGACGGGGTGACCGTCGTCAACGACGCGTACAACGCCAACCCCGAGTCGATGCGGGCCGCACTCAAGGCCCTGGTCGCGATGGCGGGCGGCAATCGTACGTTCGCCGTGCTGGGCGCCATGCGGGAGCTGGGCGAGGAGTCGCTGACCGAGCACGACGCGATCGGGCGACTCGCGGTACGCCTGAACATCCACCGACTGGTGGCCGTGGGCGGCAGGGAGGCCGCCTGGATCGACATGGGCGCGAAGAACGAGGGTTCGTGGGGTGAGGAGTCGGTGCTGGTGCCCGACGTAGAGGCGGCCGTCGAACTACTCCGGGGCGAACTGGCCCCGGGCGACGTCGTACTGGTGAAGGCGTCCCGAGGGGTGGCCCTGGAACGGCTCGCGGACGCGCTGTTGGCGGACGCCGCCGGGGACGACGTGAGCAACGCGGAGGTGCACGGGTGAGGGCCATCCTCATCGCCGGCGGCATCGCCCTGGTGTTGTCGCTGATCGGTACGCCGCTCGCGATCCGGATCCTGGTCAAGCGCGGCTACGGCCAGCTGATCCGGGACGACGGTCCGGCCGGACACCACAGCAAGCGCGGTACGCCCACCATGGGCGGCGCGGTGATCATCCTGGCCGCGCTCATCGGCTACGGCGCCGCCAAGGCGATCACCCTGGAGACGCCGAGCGCGTCCGCGCTCCTGGTGCTGTACCTGATGGCGGGCCTGGGCCTGGTCGGCTTCGTCGACGACTTCATCAAGATCGTCAAGCAGCGCAGCCTGGGTCTGCGGGCCAAGGCCAAACTGGCCGGACAGTCGTTCGTGGGCATCTCGTTCGCGCTGCTCGCGATCCAGTTCAAGGACGCGCGCGGGTTCACCCCCGCGTCCACACACCTGTCCTTCGTGCAGGACACCGCGCTCGACCTGACGCCGGTGTTCTTCGTGATCTGGGCCTACATCCTGATCGCCGGCCACTCCAACGGCGTGAACCTCACCGACGGTCTGGACGGTCTGGCGACCGGCGCCTCGGTGATCGTCTTCGGCGCGTACACCTTCATCGGGGTCTGGCAGTACGGCCAGTCGTGCCTGAACGCGCCCGGCGTGGGCTGCTACGACGTGCGCGATCCGCTCGACCTGGCGATCGTGTCCGCGGCGATGATGGGCTCGTGTTTCGGCTTCCTGTGGTGGAACACCTCGCCGGCCAAGATCTTCATGGGCGACACCGGTTCGCTCGCCCTGGGCGGCGCGCTCGCCGGGCTGGCCATCCTGACCCGCACCGAGTTGTTGTCCGCGCTCATCGGCGGCCTGTTCCTGATCATCTCGCTGTCGGTGATCATCCAGGTGGGCTACTTCAAGATGACCGGCAAACGGGTGTTCAAAATGGCGCCGCTCCAGCACCATTTCGAACTCAAGGGGTGGACCGAAGTACTCATCGTGGTTCGGTTCTGGATCATCGCCGGCCTGTGCGCCATTCTCGGGATCGGCATCTTCTACGCGGGCTGGGTTACGGGAACGTAAGAGACGTGAGTACGAAAGACCTGAGCACCTTCACTCATCACGGTGCGCCGTGGGCCGAGTTGTCGTTCTGCGTCGCGGGCACCGGGGTCACCGGCGCGTCCGCGGCGCGGGCGCTGCACGGCCTCGGCGCCCGGGTCGTGGCGATCGACGGCAGCGCCGACGACAACGCGCGGCGCCGCGCCGAGGAGTTGGGCGCGCTCGGCGTCGACGTGCGGCTGGGCGACGACGAGACGCTGCCCGAAGGCGTCGACGTGCTGATCACCTCGCCCGGACTGCCGCCCACCAAGCCGCTGTTCGCCGCCGCGCGCGCGGCCGGCGTGCCGGTGTGGGGCGACGTGGAGTTGGCGTGGCGGTTGCGGCCGCGCGTGGACCCCGCGCCGTGGCTGGCGATCACCGGTACCAACGGCAAGACCACGACCGTGCGGATGCTCGCCTCGATCCTGGAGGCGTCCGGCAAGCGGGTCGCCGCCGCGGGCAACGTCGGCACGCCCGTGGTGGACGCGGTGCTCGCGCGCGACGGGGACGGCCAACCGGCGTACGACGTGCTCGCGCTCGAGTTGTCCAGCTTCCAGCTGCACTGGCTGCCGACCTGGGAGGAAAGCCCCAAGGACGACGCCGGCGCGCCGCGGATGCTGGCCGCCGCGGTGCTCAACATCGCGCCGGACCACCTGGACTGGCACGGCTCGCCGGAGGCGTACGCGGCGGACAAGGGCCGGATCTACGGCGGCTGCCAGATCGCCTGCGTGTACAACCTGGCCGACCCGCAGACCGAACAGCTCGTGCACGAGGCCGAGGTCGAGGAGGGCTGCCGCGCGGTGGGCTTCGGGCTCGGGCCGCCGGGGCTGTCGAACTTCGGGGTGGTCGACGACCTGCTGGCCGATCGCGCGTTCGTGGCCGACCGGCACAGCACCGCGGCCGAACTGGCCACCGTGGGCGACGTGAACCCGCCCGCGCCGCACAACGTGGCCAACGCGCTGGCCGCCGCCGCGCTGGCCCGCGCCTACGGTGTGCCGCCCGTGGCGGTGCGCGACGGGCTGCGCGCGTTCCGGCCCGACGCGCACCGCATCGCGCACGTGGCCACCGTGGCCGGCGTCGACTACGTGGACGACTCCAAGGCCACCAACGGACACGCCGCGGCGGCCTCGCTGGCCGCCTACCGGGACATCGTGTGGATCGCCGGCGGCCTGGCCAAGGGCGCGTCCTTCGACGACCTGGTCTCCGGCGCGAAGAACCGGCTGCGCGCGGTGGTGCTGATGGGCGCCGACCGCGCGGTGATCCGGGACGCGCTCGCGCGACACGCCCCCGATGTCCCCGTGGTGGAGGTGGCCGCGACCGACACTGGGGCCATGGAACTGGTCGTGGGCGAGGCGGCGGCGCTGGCACGTCCGGGTGACACCGTGCTGCTCGCGCCCGCGTGCGCCTCGATGGACATGTACGCCAACTACGGCAAGCGCGGCGACGCGTTCGCCGACGCGGTCCGCGGGCTCGGGCCGGCGGCGGGCTGACCGGGCGCGATGGCCGCCGGTCCGCAGACCCGCGAGGCACACCCCGCGCCCGCCGACGAGCGGCGGCCGCGGGGCGACTCGCGGCTGCCCGCGCCGCGTCCGGCCGCCGGGGCGCGCCGGATCGGACCGGTGCGGCGGGAGTTGCGCCGGGCCATGGACAGCGCGCTGACCGCCTACTACCTGCTGCTCGGCTCCGGCCTGCTGCTCACCGTGCTGGGCCTGGTGATGGTGCTGTCCGCGTCGCAGATCACCTCGCGCACGATCTACGGCTCCTTCGACGAGATCTTCACCAAGCAGTTGATCGCGGTCGCGATGGGCTTCCCGCTGATGTGGATCGCGTCACGTCTGCCGCTGCGCTGGTACCGCCGGTTGGCCTATCCGTTCCTGCTGGGTTGCGTGGGCGCGCTGTGTCTGGTCCTGGTACCCGGTCTGGGCATCGAGGTCAACGGCAACCGCAACTGGATCGGGTTCGGCTCGTTCCAGATCCAGCCCTCGGAGTTCGCCAAGCTGGGCCTGGTGTTGTGGGGGGCCGACGTGCTCACCCGCAAGCGCCGGTTGCTGGGCCAGTGGCGGCACATGTTCGTCCCGCTGCTGCCCGGCGCCCTGATCATCCTGTTCCTGGTGCTGCTCGGCGGCGACATGGGCACCGCGATGATCATCACCGTGCTGGTTCTGGCGCTGCTGTGGATCGCGGGTGCCCCGGGCCGGTTGTTCGCCATGGCGATCGCCGTGGTGAGCGTGCTGACCACCGTGCTGATCGTGCTCAAGCCGCACCGGGCCGCGCGGTTCGCGGGCTTCCTCGACCCGTTCTCCGACCCCGACGGCAGTACGTTGCAGGCCGCCCAGGGCATCTATTCGCTGGCCACCGGTGGTTGGTTCGGCAGTGGAATCGGGACCAGCTATGGCAAATGGGGCACTTTGCCCGAGGCGCATACAGACTTCATCTTCGCCGTCATCGGCGAGGAATTGGGTCTGGTGGGGACGCTGTCCGTACTCACCCTCTTCGCGGCCCTAGGCTATGCAGGTATCCGCGTCGCGAGTCGGACGAAAGACCAGTTCGTACGGCTCGCCGCGGGTGGCGCGACCGCGTGGATCATGGCCCAGGTCATGATCAACGTCGGGGCGGTGCTCGGCCTGCTGCCGATCGCCGGAGTGCCGTTGCCATTGGTGTCCTACGGAGGTTCCGCCCTGCTTCCGACCATGTTCGCCGTGGGCATGCTGTTGTCCTTCGCCCGAGGTGAGCCAAAGGCCGAGGCGGCGCTCGCCGCACGCGGGCCCGGGGCGGTTCGTCGAGCGTTCGCGCGGATCCTGCCGCGCAGGGATGGGTGAATCAGGTGCATGTCGTCCTTGCCGGCGGAGGAACCGCCGGGCACATCGAGCCCGCTCTGGCCTTGGCGGACGCGCTGCGCCGCCAGAACCCGAACGTGGGTATCACGGCGCTCGGCACGGCCAAGGGCCTGGAGACCAAGCTCGTTCCCGCTCGCGGCTACGAACTGGCGTTGATCCCGGCCGTGCCGTTGCCGCGCAAGCCCACGCCCGAGCTGATGACCGTGCCCGGCCGGCTGCGCGGCACGATCCGCGAGGCCGCGGCCGTGCTGGAGCGCACCCAGGCGTCCTGCCTGGTCGGCTTCGGCGGCTACGTCGCGCTGCCGGGCTACCTGGCGGCCAAACGCCAGGGTGTGCCGACCGTGGTGCACGAGGCCAACGCCCGTCCGGGCCTGGCCAACAAGATCGGCGCCCGCTACACCCGATTCGTCGCGGTGAGCACGCCGGACAGCAAGCTGCGCGGGGCCCGCTACATCGGCATCCCGCTGCGGCGCGCGATCGCCACCCTGGACCGCAACGCGCTGCGCGACGAGGCCCGGGCGATGTTCGGCCTGGACCCGATGCGGCCCACGCTGCTCGTGTTCGGCGGCTCGCAGGGCGCCCGGCGGCTGAACGAGACGCTGGCCGCGACCGCCCGGCAACTGCTCGCCGAGGGGGTCCAGGTGCTGCACGCGGCCGGCCCCAACAACGAGCTGAAGATCGACTCGCCGCCCGGTGGACCGGCCTACGTCGTGGTGCCCTACCTCGACCGGATGGACCTGGCCTACGCGGCGGCCGACATGGTGCTGTGCCGGGCCGGCGCGATGACCTGCGCCGAGCTGGCCGCGGTCGGGCTGCCCGCGGCCTACGTACCGCTGCCCATCGGCAACGGCGAGCAGCGGCTGAACGCCCAGCCGGTGGTCAAGGCGGGTGGTGGTCTGCTCGTGGACGACGCCGACCTGACCCCCGACTGGATCCGCTCCTCGGTGCTGCCGGTGCTCACCGACGCGCGTCGCCTGCACGACATGGGCAAGGCCGCGGCCGAGTTCGGTCGGCGCGACGCCGACGAGGAACTGGTCCGGATGGTCCACGAGGCGATCGCCGCCGCGCGGTTGCCCCAGTAGCCGCCGGCCCGAGGAGCGTCCTTGCCCGATACGAAGGAGCGTGCGCCGGCGCGCCCGGCCGGGCCCGGTCGCGCGCCGCGGCGGCGCTGGACCAATCTGCGCCCGCTCCTCGTCCTCGTGGTGCTCGTGGTGCTCGCGGGCGCCGGGTGGGGGATCGTCTACCACTCGCCGCTGTTGGACACCCGGACGGTGTCCGTCGGCGGGCCGGTCGTGCTGCCCAAGGACCAGATCGCCAAGGTCGCCGCGGTGCCGGTCGGCGAGCCGCTGGCCGGGATCGACCTCGACGCGATCCGGGCCCGGGTGGCCGCGATCCCGCGCGTGGCCTCGGTCCACGTGGAGCGCGACTGGCCGCACACGGTGCGGATCACGGTCCGCGAACGCGCCACCGCCCTGGTGGTGCCGGACGCGGACCGCTTCGCGGAGATCGACAAGGACGGCGTACGGTTCGGTACGGTGGACGCCGCGCCCGCCGGGGTGCCGATCGTCAAGGTCGACGCCAACACGGTGAGTCGGGAAACGCTACGGGGGGTGGTCCAGGTGGTCTCGGCACTGCCGCCGCCGATCGCCCAACGGGTACGGGACATCACCGCCCGCACGCGCGACGACATCGTGCTGGTGCTGGACAAGGGCGAGACCGTGTCGTGGGGCGGGGCGGAGGCGTCGGATCGCAAGGCGCTCGTGCTCGCGGTGCTGTTGACGCGGCCGGCGAAGTTCTACGACGTCAGCGCTCCCGACGCGCCGGTGACCCGAACCCAACCGTTTCCCTCGCTCGCGCCGCCGGCGCCCGCGCAGTCGTTGGCTCCGGGGGCGTCCGGCGCGGCGGTTTCGACCCCGAGCACGCCGTGACCGGGGGCGGAAGCACTCGGCCACTGCGATAAAACAATAGGGACAGGTTCGGCGTGTTCGTTGAACCGCGTCCGATGGGGACCTAGTGTCGGCCTAGCCCCAGGTTGACAAAGCAGTTATCCGCACTGTTCGGATCGGCGGCGTTCGATGCGAACGGGGCTGACTCTATACCTGAGGGTGAGGGTTTTGGTGGCTCGCGGAAATCGCGTCCCGACCTCCCCAAGTCGGCAAATGTCGGCATGCCGGAACCACGGCACGCCGACCGGAACTCGAGGCGAGAGGCCTTCGACGTGGCAGCACCCCAGAACTACCTCGCAGTCATCAAGGTGGTCGGTATCGGCGGTGGCGGGGTCAACGCCATCAACCGGATGATCGAGGTCGGTCTCAAGGGCGTCGAGTTCATCGCGATCAACACCGACGCCCAAGCCCTCCTCATGAGCGACGCCGACGTCAAGCTCGACGTCGGCCGCGAACTCACCCGCGGCCTGGGGGCCGGGGCGAATCCCGATGTCGGGCGCAAGGCCGCCGAGGACCACCGCGAGGAGATCGAGGAGGTCCTCAAGGGGGCCGACATGGTCTTCGTCACGGCGGGCGAGGGCGGCGGCACCGGCACCGGCGGCGCCCCCGTGGTGGCCAACATCGCCCGCTCGCTCGGCGCGCTCACCATCGGCGTGGTCACGCGCCCGTTCACCTTCGAGGGACGGCGCCGCGCGAACCAGGCCGAGGACGGCATCGCGCAGCTTCGCGACGAGGTCGACACGCTGATCGTGATCCCCAACGACCGACTGCTGTCCATCTCCGACCGGCAGGTCAGCGTTTTGGACGCGTTCCGCTCGGCGGACCAGGTGCTGCTGTCCGGTGTCCAGGGCATCACCGACCTGATCACCACGCCCGGCCTGATCAACCTCGACTTCGCCGACGTCAAGTCGGTGATGTCGGAGGCGGGTTCGGCGCTGATGGGGATCGGCTCGGCGCGCGGCGACGATCGCGCGGTGGCGGCGGCCGAGATGGCCATCTCCAGCCCGCTCCTGGAGGCGTCGATCGACGGCGCCCGGGGCGTGCTGCTCTCCATCTCCGGCGGCTCCGACCTCGGCCTGTTCGAGATCAACGAGGCCGCGCAGCTGGTCAGCGAGGCCGCGCACCCCGAGGCCAACATCATCTTCGGCGCGGTGATCGACGACGCGCTGGGCGACGAGGTCCGGGTCACCGTGATCGCGGCCGGCTTCGACGGCGGGCAACCGCCCTCCAAGAGCGAGTTGGGCAAGCCGGCGGTGGCGCCGCCGCAGCCGCCCGTCCGCCCCGAGCCGACCGGTCGCCAGGGCGGCTCGGGCATCGGGCAGGGTGTGCTCAACGACCCACCGCAGACGACCTACCCGACCCCGACCACGCCGGGCCCGCGCACCCCGCTGGTGCCGGAACCGATCAAGGACGATCTGGATCTCGACATCCCGCCGTTCATGAAGTAGAAGAAAAACGTCGCCGGCAGTCGGCGACGCAAGAGTTCGAAACAATTCGACACGACCACGAGGTGGCCCGAACGTGTTCACGCGAAGGGCCGCTTCCGGCGGCGCCCGTTTCGCCTTCACCGACCGGTGGGGCGGCACGGGCGCCGCGCCGTATGACGAGTTGAACCTCGGCGACCATGTGGGCGACGACCCGGAGGTGGTGGCCGCCAACCGGGCGCGCACCGCCGAGGCGTTGGGCCTGTCGGCCGACCGGGTGGTGTGGATGAACCAGGTGCACGGCGACACGGTGGCCGTATTGACCGGTCCGAGCGCCCAACCGGTGCCCGGCACCGACGCCGTGGTCACCGCGACCCGCGGCCTCGCGCTCGCGGTGCTGGTCGCCGACTGCACCCCGGTACTGCTCGCCGATCCGCACGCCGGCGTGATCGGCGCCGCGCACGCGGGCCGTCCGGGGCTGGCCGCCGGCGTGGTGCCCGCCACGATCGAGGCGATGCGCGGCCTCGGCGCCGACCCCGCGCGGATCGAGGCGTGGACCGGACCGGCCGTCTGCGGCGCCTGCTACGAGGTTCCCGAGGCGATGTGCGACGAAGTGTCCGCACTCGTCCCCGCGGCCCGCGCACGCACCCGCCAGGGCACGCCCGGGCTCGATATACCGGCCGGAGTGTGGGCGCAACTCGCCGCGCAGGGGGTCGTGTCGGGTGAGAAATCGCACATCTGCACGCGCGAGTCGGCCGACCATTTCTCCTATCGGCGCGACCGCGCCACGGGTCGGATCGCCGGCTACGTGTGGCTCGCCGAGGACTGACCCCGCCCGGGCGCGGCGGGCCGACGTCGGCGACGATGGCCCCATGGACACGCCCGATTCAGCGACCGCCACGACCGCCCACCGGCGGGCCGAGCTAGCCGCCAACCTGGCCGACGTCCGGGCCCGGATCGCCGCCGCGTGCACCGCGGCCGGCCGCTCGCCCGAGGACGTCACCCTCGTCGTGGTGACCAAGACCCACCCCGCGAGCGACGTGCGCCTGCTCGTCGAACTCGGCGTCCGCGACGTCGGCGAGAACCGCGACCAGGAGGCCGCGCCGAAGGCGGCGGCCACGAACGACCTCGACCTTCGTTGGCACTATGTCGGCCAGTTGCAGACCAACAAGGCCAAATCGGTGGCCGGTTACGCCGATGTGGTGCACTCGCTCGACCGGATTCGGCTCGCCCACGCACTGTCCGCCGCGGCCGAGCGGCAACAACGTTCGATCACCGCGCTGTTGCAGGTCAGCCTGGACGAAGACCCCACCCGCGGTGGGGTGTCCGCGACCGACCTGGCCGAACTCGCCGACGCCGTGGCCGAGGCGCCGCGGCTGACCCTCGGCGGAGTGATGGCGGTCGCCCCGCTCGGCGTCGAACCCGCCCGCGCGTTCGCCCGATTGCGAGAAATCGCAACCCGCCTACGCGAAGCCCATCCGGCTGCGAACATGGTTTCCGCGGGGATGAGCAACGACCTCGAAGCGGCCATCGAGGCCGGGGCGACACATGTACGCATCGGTACTGCGGTGCTCGGAGTCCGGCCCTCCCTCCGGTAGCGTCGCCGTGAAGTGGATCGCACGACCCACGGTGACCTCAGCCGATCCACCGTGAGACCGGAGGAAGCGGAACATGGCCGGCGCAATGCGCAAGATGGCGGTCTACCTCGGCCTCGTGGAGGACGATGTCTACGAGTATGACGATTACGATGAGGACGACATCGGCCAGGACGGCCGCGACCGGGTCGAGCGCACCGATCGTCGCGAGGAGCGACGGGACGAGCGTCGTGAGGAGCCACGTGAAGTACGCGAACCGCGTGGGGAATCGCGGGAACGTCGCGACGATCCCGTTCGTGGAGCTACTGCCCTCCGCGAAGCGGGGGCCCTTCGCGACGAAGGCCGCCTCGAAGAACACCGCGCAACAGTGTCCGCCATGCCCGAACGCCGTCCCGAGAGCAGCACACCGGTGACCGTACACAAAGTCGTCAGCGAACGTGAGCCCTACCGCATCACGACGCTGCACCCGCGTACCTACAACGAAGCCCGCACGATCGGCGAGCACTTTCGCGAGAGCACGCCCGTGATCATGAACCTGACCGAAATGGAGGACACCGACGCCAAGCGCCTGGTGGACTTCGCCGCGGGGCTCGTGTTCGGCCTGCACGGCAGCATCGAACGGGTCACCCAAAAAGTCTTCCTCCTATCGCCTGCTAACGTCGATGTGACAGCCGAGGACAAGGCCCGCATCGCCGAGGGCGGGTTCTTCAATCAGAGCTGAGGTGTGCGAAAACTGAGGCTAGGTGCGGTCCTGACCAGAGGGACGGCACACGAGGGGGCAGGTAAATGAGCATCGCGCTGGAGATCATCCGCATCGTGCTCTACTGCTTTTTGATCGTGTTGTTCTTCCGCTTGGTGATGGACTACGTGTTCCAGTTCGCGCGGTCGTACGAGCCGCGCGGGGCCATGGTGGTACTGCTGGAGGCGACGTACTCCATCACCGATCCACCGTTGAAGTTGCTGCGCAGGTTCATTCCTCCGCTGCGCCTCGGGGGTGTAGCACTCGACCTGTCCTTCTTCGTACTGATGATCATCGTCTACATCCTGATCTCCGTCGTGGGCAGGCTGTAAGCGGTACCGTCTGTCCGATGCCGACGATCACGCTGAGGTGAAGAGATGCCGTTGACCCCCGAAGACGTGCGTAACAAGCAGTTCACGACCGTCCGTCTCCGCGAGGGCTATGACGAGGACGAGGTCGATGCGTTCCTCGATGAGGTCGAGGGCGAACTGACCCGACTTCTCCGGGAAAACGAGGATCTGCGAGCGAAACTCGCGGCGGCGACCAGGGCCGCCGCGCAGAGTCAGCAGCAGGCCCAGCAGCGCAAGGAGCGCGAACGCCCCGACGCACCCGTCCCGGCAGCCATATCCGGGCCGACCCCGGTTCCCCCGCCGCCCCAGATGGGTGGACCGCAGGGGATGCAGGGCGGCCAGCACCCGATGCAGGGCGGCCCGCAGCAGCTCGGTCCCGGTGGACCGCAGCAGCACCCCATGGGGGGACCGCAGCAGCTCGGTCCCGGCATGAGCGGTCAGCACCAGCTCCAGGGTCCGCCGCAGCACCAGCTGCAGGGCGGCCCCGGCATGCAGAGCGGCCAGCACCAGCTGCCCGGTCAGCAGCAGCATCAACTGCAGCCCGGTCAGCACCAATTGCAGGGCGGCCCCGGCCTGGGCGGTCCCGGCATGAGCGGTCAGCACCAGCTCCAGGGTCCGCCGCAGCACCAGCAGCAGCTTCAGCAGCACCAGCTGCAGGGCGGCCCGCCGCAGCTCGGTCCGGGTGGACCGCAGCAGCAGATGGGCAACCCCGGTGGCGACAGCGCCGCCCGAGTGCTCGCGCTGGCGCAGCAGACGGCCGACCAGGCGATCGCCGAGGCCCGCTCCGAGGCGAACAAGATAGTGGGCGAGGCGCGCACCCGGGCCGAGGGCATGGAGCGCGACGCGCGGTCCAAGGCCGACGCCCTGGAGCGTGACGCGCAGGAGAAGCACCGCGTCGCGATGGGCTCGTTGGAGAGCGCCCGCGCCACGCTCGAGCGCAAGGTCGACGACCTGCGCGCGTTCGAGCGCGAGTACCGCACGCGGCTGAAGTCGTACCTGGAGAGCCAGCTGCGTCAGCTGGAGTCGCAGGCCGACGACTCGCTCGCGCCGCCGCGGACCCCGGCCACGGCCTCGCTGCCGCCGGCCATGTCGTCCGCGCCGGTACCGATGTCGCAGTCGATGGCTCCGTCCATGGGCCAGTCGATGTCCCAGCCGTCGTCGATGTCGCCGGCCATGACGCCGTCGATCGGGCAGCAGATGAGCCCGGCGATGACGCAGCAGATGTCGCCGGTGCGTCCGCAGGCTCCGCAGCCGCAGCAGATGCAGCAGCCGTCGCCGATGCGCGGGTTCCTGATCGACGAGGACCCCGACAACTGACCGGCCACTGAGCGTCGGTCGGTCATCCGAGAAGCGCCCGCCCCCCCCGGGGGGACGGGCGCTTCTCG
>NZ_JBHTVA010000076.1:0-48078 GCF_042793325.1 Embleya sp. NPDC056575 | reverse complement strand
AACATCATCGACGGCCTGTGCTGGGTCCCCGGCTGCGACCGCGTGCACCTCCCGGACCTCGTCGTGTGCTCCCAGGATCTCGACGCCGAGGTGGGACCGCCCGACGCGCCCAAAGGTCGGGCCGCGCGCATCGCCCAATGGCGCGAGTACGTCGAGCTGGAGCTGAACCTGGCGCAGCAGGAGGTTGCCGCGCTGGACGAGTTCGACGCGCGCTGATCACCGCCGCTATCACCGTGCCCGCCGCGCCGACCAGCGCGGACAGCAGATCCCACATCACGCCTCCCTCGTGGGCCGGGCGGCCCGCGAGGAGAGCGTGGCGGGCGGGCGGGGCTGGGACTTGGGCGGTGGCGGGTCTGTGGACAACCGGGCGGGTTGTGGACAGACGACGAACGCCCCACCCGCGCGAGGCGGATGGGGCGTTTCGTGTACCCCCACTCGCGCGGGGAGTCGTGGTCGTTCGACATCGCGGGCCCGAATTGCGCGGCTCACCCCCACCTGCGTGGGGACATCGGCCGCAACCGATGTCGGGAGGATAGCCGGTCGTCTCTCCACCTCCAACCAGCGGTCAATGCTTGACCGGTCAGGCGTTGACCGCTAGAGTGGTCAACAGTTGACCACCTGCCGAGGGGGAACAGTGACCGCCACCACCGCCACCACCCGCGAAGCCGCCGACCTGGCCGGCGTCCACATCTCCACCGTCGGCACCTGGTGCCGCGTCGGCGCCGTCGCCGCCGTCAAGGTCGGCCGCCGCTGGGCTGTCGACACCGCCTCCCTCGCCCGCCGCATCGCCCTCGGCATCCGCCGCACCAAGCCCGCCGCACCCGCCAAGCCCGCACGGCCGACCCTCACCGTCGAGAACGTCCGCGCCATCGGTGGCCGCGAGTGGAGTCGCGGTTCGGAGCACCGCGTCTACCTCAACGAGGACGTGTGGACCGACCTGATCGGCCTCACCAAGCACGGTCTCGCCGGCCGCGGCCTCGCCACCGATCGCGCCGCCGCCCTCCGCTACAAGATCAACAACGTGTGGTTCGACGCCAACACCGGCGACCTGGTTGTCGACCACTGCGCCGCCCGCAACGTCGTCGTCCGCTACAAGGGCGGCGACTACGACGAAATCGACCTCGTCGCCCTCATCCGCACCGCCGTCCGCGACGCCGTCGCCGAACTCTGAACCCGGAGCCCACAACATGCCCGAACTCCTCTACGACCGCGACGTCCCCGACTCTTACAAGGACCGGCGCGAACACCCCGAGAACTGGTACCTGTTCCGCATCCCGGGGGACGAGGGCATCGCGAGCGGCCACGTCAAACGCACCGCCCACGCCCACGCGATCGGCCGCCTCGTCCTCGCCTCCCGAAGCGACCCCTTCCCCGT
The DNA here is from genome assembly GCF_042793325.1 of Embleya sp. NPDC056575. Taxonomy (NCBI): domain Bacteria; kingdom Bacillati; phylum Actinomycetota; class Actinomycetes; order Kitasatosporales; family Streptomycetaceae; genus Embleya; species Embleya sp. NPDC056575. Next base: position 46,703 of record NZ_JBHTVA010000076.1, on the reverse strand, counting down.
CGAGATCCACCTCGCGAACGCCATCCACGGCGTCGGAGTGAACCCGGCACCCCTCGCCGTGGTCACCGAAACCCGCGAACCCGGACCCCTGTGGATCGCCGTCGAGGAAGCCGTCGAGGAGGCCCGCCTCGACTGGTACACCCGCGAGAACACCCGCTTCCGCATGATCCGCGCGCTCGACGCCGCCGTCGGCGAACCCGACCACCCCGACGGCAGCTACCACTCCGCGAACGCCTGCGCCCGCCTCGCCGCGGGCGTCGTCTCCCGCCCCACCCTGCTGAAGGCGTTCTCGATCCCCGACTACCCCGAAGAGGTCGAGGACTCCGAAGTCCCGCCCGACGAGACCTGCCCAATCTGGCGCGCCGCCGAGACCGCCGTCGACCAGGCCCGCGCCGCACAGGACGCGCTCGACACCCACCTCGACACGCTCCGCTCCGCGCTGACCCGGGCGTGGAGCGAGGACCGCGACCGCAGCGCCAACGCCGCCGCCCGCCTGGTCGACGGCCTCATCAGCCGCCCGCCCGTCCTGCGACTGCTTCGCGAGGCCGCGTCGTGATCGTCGTCGAGCACCGCCGGGGCGGCTGCCGCACCCAGGAACTGCGCGCCGCGATCGTCCACGCGGGCTACCCCCTCGCGCCGCTCGTCCTCACCGTCACCCCACGCCAACGCAGCACCGGCTACGGACGGCGCGGCGTCGCCGTCGGGGACCCCTGGTACCGGGCAGTCGCCCGCGACGTCCTCACCGGCCGGGCCGCGATCGAACGCGACCTGCCCGCGCCCGAATTGCTGCCGACCCCGGACGCCCCGTCCTACACCGCCGGCGAGATCGCCGCGGCCGGGGGCGTCTCCGCGATCGGGGAACTGTGGGACTGGCGCGTCGCGACCAACCGGCACCGCCTCCGGACGCTCACCCGCTCCGCAGACCGCGACTGGGAAGCCCTCGCCGACCTCGTCCTCGACCTGTACAACGCGCACGTCCCCACCGCACCGACACGCTGGCACGACGTCGCGACCGCGGCCCGCCGACTGACCCTGGCCACGCGTCACCGCGACCGCGAAACGGGCCAGCTGCACGACCTGCGACGGAGGAGCGACCGCAGGCCCGGCGACGCGATCCTGCGCGAACGGCTGCACGGACAGGCCGCAGTCGCCGAGGATGCGCAGGAGACGGCGGCCATCGCCGCCGCCCGCCTGCACGCCGCAGTCCTCCTGGCCGACGACGGACGCTCCCGGCTCAGCCCCACCGCCCGGCGCCGCATCGCCCGATACGCCGAGACGACACCCGACCTGATCGACGCGTGGCTCGACCACGCCACCACGTGAGGACCACCGTCATGACCATCACCAGCCGCGACGTCACCAACCAGGTCACCCGCAGCCTCGACGGACGCGAAGACGACTACGACGTCGACGCCATCGTCGCCGACATCATCGAAGCCCACGGCGCCGTCGACATCGACACCATCGACTCGGACGCCTACTGGGCGACCGTCGCCGAACACCACACCTGCGGTAACCCGGCCGAACAACAGGCGCTCGCCGCCGAATGCACCGCCAAGCACATCGCCGCGATGAGGCTCCGCGACCGCCTCATGGCCGAGGCCAAGCCCCGCACCGGTTGGAGGCGCTCCGCCCACGCACCCGCCATCAAGGCCCTCAACCTCGCGGCCTCGACATGGGCGCGCGCCGCCACCTACTACGCCGGCACCGACCCCGTGACCCGCTGCCAGGCCCCGGCCGAGTACGAAGCGGCGATCGAACACCAGGCCAAGGCCGACGCGCTCCTCGCCGAAACCCCCGCCTGACCCACGCGTATGAACACCCCCGCATCGACCGACACACCCCCGGACAGGAGCCAAGACATGAGCGACACCCGCTGGAACTTCATGCAAACCGAACTCGTCCCCGACGACCTGATGGTCAAGCCGATGATCGGCCCCGGCGGCCTCACCCGCGAACAGGCCCGAGCCGAGATTCAATCCCTGCTCGACCGCACCGCCGCCCTCGCGCCCATTGCCGCAAAGTGGCGCCAGGGCGCCGCGGACGACACCGTCTACGCCGGCGCCTTCACCTGGACCATCTACTCGCACCCCGCCGGCGAGGACCCCAGGCGGGCAGCCCTGGAGTGGCTGGAGGACTTCGCACGCATTCTGCGCGACGCCGGCATGAAGAACGTGGCGGTCGCCAAAATGCCGGAAGCCTGACCCCGGACAGCACGAAGCCGCCCCCGCCGCAGCCCGAAGGCGCGACGGGGGCGACGGTCGTTCACACTCCAGTTCGGTGGTACTCCTCCACCAGGGGATCAGGCGGCTCCGGGTCGATCCCCGCACGCCGCATCTGCGCACACCACCGATCCGCAGACCGCGAGAACGCCCGCAGAACCGCCTCCAGCCGCGACAACCGCTGCCGCAACTCGCCGTTCTCCCGGTCGACCCGCTCCGTCGTCTCCTTCAGGATCGACAGACTCGCCTGATCCCGAGCCGGCTCCGTCGTGATCTGAGCCACCGCACGCTGAGCCTCGTTGTTCGCCTGCGTCGCCCGCGCCGTCGCCCGCAACGTGAACCAGCCACCCGCAGCCGTGACCCCCGCGCTCCCGATGATCCCCGCCAGGCTCCATATCTCACTCACGAGTCACTCGCTCTCACCTGGTCCGCAGGCGGGACCGAGTGCTCAGGCACCGTGCTCGCCCACAAGATCACCCACACATGGCCGCACATCAGCCACCCCCACAACGCCAGACCGCGAGGGTAGTTGCCGGTCCACCACCCCCACAGCAGCGTCCCCGCCCACGCGACCGGCGGTACCAGCGCCACGAGAAACGCGGGACCATCACGGCCGACAGGCATCCACGCACCCGCGAACACCAACGCCCCCACAACGATCCACAGCCACGCCCACGCCCACACGGGCATCACCGACGTCAGCGGACTCACGGTCGTCAGCGGACCCGTCAGATAGCTGACGCCGAGACACACCTTCCCCAGGCCCGCGCCCAGCAGGTAGATGCCGCGGCGGCCCAGACGCTGCCGCAGCCGGGCCGCCGCCAGCCTCACCGCGTCGCCGCCAGAGCCGGTACCGGAGCCGCCGGATCCAGCGCCCCCGGCAACGTCGCCGCCGACCCCGGATCACCGATCCGACGAGCAACAGCCGCCTTGATCACCGCGAGCGCCGCCGGAATCGCCCCATACAGAGCCACCTGCACCGTCGACAGGTCATAGCGCGCCGACAACATCCAGGCGCCACCCGCAGCCAGGGCATACGTTGCCGCCGTCCGCTGCAGCAGGTCGACGAACCAGGCCGGGCCACTGCGGACCGTCCGGTCGAGCGCGCGGTTGTCCGACCACCCGCGCACCGCGTTGAGCAACACACTCAGCCCGGCCGGGACAGCAGCCAGGGCAGCAGTCTGGGCAACCGACAGATCGAGCGCGTTGGCCGTGGTCAGGCCGCCCAGGAACACCTGCAGGAACGTCCAACCGGCCCGCTCCAGGAGAGCGGCGAGCGCCGCCCGGGTGGTCAGGGTCATGATCAGTCCTTCAGTCGGGCCGCGGCGACATCCGTCATGGCCGTGGCGAGAGCCTTGAGCACAGCGCCGTCATTGGCCTGCAGCGCGGCCGCCAGCGTCGCCGCGTCCACCTGCAGGGAGGCCAGCGTCTTGATCTCCTGGGCCAGGGCGGCCACTTGCTCGGTGAGCGCGCCCACCGCTTCCTTCGCCGCCGCCGCATCCAGGAGGAGCTGGTACGCGTCCTCCGGCGTCAGGTCCGGGTTGTTGTACGACCAGATGTCGAGAGCGGACACATCGTCCTCCAGGGTGGTGGGTCGTGGAGCCCCGGCCTGCACCCACGCGTACAGCGCGGGCCCGGGGCAGTCGGTGCTGTAGCCGTCGCGGTGCCCGCGGATCTCGTCCCCCGCCGGGCCGCGCGCCCGGCAGTACTCGATTGCGTCCCGCAGGCCGTTGAGCTGGTCGCTTGTGGGGGTCGTCGACCCGGACGAGCCGACCAGACCGCAGACGGCGTAGTGGGCTTCGTTCAGCGCGGTGTTGCCGTTCGCCGAGTTGCGTCGTCGCAAGCCACGGCCCTCGAACACGTAGCCGTGCTCACAGACGACGAACGAGTAGCCGATGTCCGACCAGCCGTCGCCGTCCATGTGCGACGCCTGAAGCCGGCGCACGTAGGCCGCGCATCCGGCGTGGTCGCCGAAGGAGTAGGGCGTCCCGAGATAGTGGATCTTCACGCCGCGTGGCGTGCCCGCGTAGGGCGTCGCGCCGTTCGGCGTGAGATACGCCCGAGCACCCCAATCTGCGCGAGACACGAGCTTGAGCCCCGGCCAGGCGGAACCGCCGGACGACGGCTGCGGGCTCGGGGCGTCCGCCCCACCAGCCCAGGCGCGCATCTCCGCGATCGACCCGGCAAACACGTTCGTGTCCAGCGGCGACTCGGTGTACTGGTGCACCCGCCACGCAGCCTGCACCGCCGGCGACCCGGCCGCGCGCTGGTAGTCCGCGATCCACAGGAAATCACCGCAGTTGTCATCCGTGCGATGCCACCAGTCGAGGTTCGCGTACATCCCCACCAGGCGGTCCGGGTAGCGCGCCTTGACCTTGGCCAGCCAGGTGTTCTTCCACCGCGTGCAGGCCGCGTCGCTCTGCCCCTGGTTGTACGGCTCGAAGTCCAGGACCAGGAACTCGCCTGCGGGGACGTCGCCTACGGTGTCGCAGAAGAAGTCGACCTCGGCCTGGACCGGGTTCTCTGCGTGCATGAAGTGGTAGTGGCCCAGGACGAGTCCGCGCCGGCGGGCCTCGGCGACCTTCGCGCGGTAGCCCTTCTGGCTGGTGCGCTGCCCCTCCGTTGCCTTGACGATCACGAACTCGGCGTCGTTGGGGATGCTGCTCTGGTAGTCGGAGACGTCATATCCCCTGGCCAGCGCCATGGTTCGGCCCTCCTCGGGGCATGGAGAAGCGCCCGCCACCGTGCTGGTGAGGGCGCGTCAGATTAGTTGATCATGGTGGATCAGAGCGCGATTCTGACGCCGTCCAGGGAGACCCAGTTCGGGCCGGTGCTGCCGAACGTGATCAGCACGGTGAGGTTGCCGGACGGGTCCACCTCGAGGCGGCCGGTGATGCCGAACGTCCAGGCCGTTGCCACCGGGTAGTACCGGTAGTAGGGCGGCCGGTATCCGGACGGCAGTGTGGCCAGCAGCGTCGTCCCGGACGAGTCGAAGGGTGACGCGTCCGTGTGCGCCAGGGTTCCGCGTAGTTCGACGGCGCTGTTGACCAGTCGATATGCCGGAGAGCCTGAGTTCGCCGTGATGTTCGCGGCATACGGCAGCGAGATCCACGGGCCCGGGGTGACCGGGATCCACGCCGACCCGGACCAGTAGTCGATACGGTCCTCGGCCGTCAGGTAGGTGACCATGCCGACCGTCGGCGCGGACCCGCCGGTGAGGACGGCGCCGCGGTTGCTGGCGTTCGCGAAGACCTTCACGCCGTACTTGGCGGCGCCGTCCGCGAGCGCCTTCGCCAACGCCTGTGCGTCGGGCTTGTCGGAGAGCAGCGCCGCGGCGATGCCCTGCCCGTAGATGTCGGTACCAGGCACAGGGTTCCTCCGGAATCAGGCCCACTTGCCGTGGACGACCTTGTCGCCGTTGGCCATGTACGTGAGCATCACGACGTCGCCGACGGTCGGTGTGAACGGGTCGAGGAATCTCACCCGCGGGTAGTTGCCGGTGGGGACCGACACCGCGAGGGTGCCGTCGCCGTTGTCGGCGGTGATCGTCGCCCACTCGGAGCGGTCACCGACAGGGCCGTCCTGGACAGCGCGGGCGATCGCGCGCGACAGCCTCATGTCGCCTCCTTCGAGTACGTCGTGATCGTGTAGTCGCCGGCCGCCGTCAGCGACATGCTGATCGACTGGACGATGTGGAGTTCGGCGTACCCGTCGGCGTACACCACCCGGATGCAATCCCCCGGCTCCAGCGCCGGGTTGGGTACCGACTTGAGCTCCGGTGACAAGGTCACGCGCAGGCTGTCCCGCAGCAGGGACTCGGCGATCACCAGGCACTGGCCGGACGTCGTCCACAAGGCATCCGACTTGACGCCGAGGACATGCCCGAACGGCCCACCCCACCTGGTGGGACTTGTTGGGTCCGAGTCGACCGCGATCGCGGTGATCGGCGGCACACCGTCCGCGGCGTTGCCCCCGGACACACGCCAACCGTTGCGGACGCGGGCCCGGGACATACCCGTCGTGGCCGACACCATCGACCCGCGCTCGCCCGCGGCGACGTCCCACACGGAGGTCGCCGTGTCCAGGTTCGGCAGATCCTTGATCTTGAACTGGCCTGCGCCGTCGGCATAGACCTCGGCGCCCATCATCGCCGCCAGGCTCTCGATCGCGTCCCAGCGGTTGTCGTCGAGCTGCCACGACCTGGTGCCCGGCGTCGGGTTGTTCGTCGCGGTGTTCGTGACGACCGCCCCCGGGATGGCGTCGGTGATCAGCGTCGTGATGATCGCCGCGCACGGCCCGAGGCCGGTCGTGCTGAACGGCGTCAGGAACGGTTCGTCGGCGACCACCGCCTCGAGACCCTTGGCGGTCAGGGTGATCGGCCCCAGGTCGCGGTCGCCCTGCAGGTCGTCGATGCGGCATACCCCACACGGCACGACCTCCTGCGTGCCGTCCGTGAATTGCACGCCGCGGAACGCCTGGATCGTGTTACCGAACACGGCCAGGGGGTCGTTCTCCGCCTTCGGCATCAGGGCGATATCGGAGACCGTCACCGACATCGACCACCTGACCTTGTTGCCGCGGTCGGCGGTGACCGTCCCGGCGGTGATCGGCAGGTTGCCGCGCAGCAGGGTGGTGCCGAGGAACGCGTCGACGCGTTTGGCCAGGGTGTACGGGCCGTTGAGGGCTGCGACGAAGTTGCTGCTGACGGTTCGCATCAGGTGCCCTCCACTCCGGTGAGCACGCCGAGCCAGGTCTCGTAGGCGTCGAACACGGCCTGCCAGGTGGCGTAGTTGTTGTAGATGTTCTGCCAGGTGCGGCCCGCCGTGCCCTGGATGCCGCCGATGGGGCGGTCCAGTTCGGTGATCGGGAGCGTCCACACCCGCCACGGGTCGGAGCCGTCCGCGTCGACCGGGGCATCCTCGGAGTCGCCGACGCTCACGTACACGGACCCCAAGTTGAGCCCCTGCAACAGGAGAGTCGAGCCGGTGTCGAGGAGCCAGTCGAGCGCGGCTTCCTCGTCGGCGGACCGGGTGTACACCTGCACCGAACCCTCGCGCGAGGTGCGGGTATCCGAGATGATCACCGGCATCCGCGCGCCGCGGACCGGATAGACGCCGCGGTCGACCTTGCGGGACCAGGCGCCCGTCGACCGCGCCATCAGGCAGACGTTGCGGGCCGGCTGGCCGGGATCCTTGAGCCACAGCATGTACGGCTGACTCGGCGGCGGGATCGTCACGGACGTGGTCGAGGTCGAGCTGCCGGGCCACGAGTACTCGTAGTGGACCCCCACGTTCAGCGGGACCTCGTAGTCCTCGAAGATCATCGTCGTGCCAGTGGTGGCGAGGCCGGCGGCATCCCCGCCCATCGCCCGCACCGGGTGACGCGTGCCGTCGGGGTCGACCCGGCTGAGGGTGATCGTCGTCGGATGCGGGATGCTGCCGATCTGGATCGTCACCGACGCCGTCGACGGCACGACCGTCAGGATGTACGGCGGGGCGGTCTGCACCAAGCTGACCTGATCGATAAAGAAGATCTGCCCGGGGGTGGCGGCCTGCGGCAGCAGCACCATCCGGGCGAAGGCGGCGCCGGTCGGGGCCTGCCGGCCGATGAAGTTCGACCGCCACACACCCGCCGTGCCAGCGGCGTCCGTGTCTGGGAACGCGCGCCCCAGATACGTCGTGCCGTCGGCCGCGTACCAGTCGATGTCCGTCCATGCCTGGTGAGCGGCCACACCGTAATGCCACTGCCGGGCCACGTAATACAGCCCGGCAGTCACCGGGACGAGGGCGGCAGCCTGCACGCGAGCCTGGCCCGCGGCCGTGACCGTGACCTTGAGCGAACGACCGCCGTCGAACACCGGGTCCGCCGGCACCGACTGGGCCACCGTGCAGTTCGACGACGCCGTCCAGTTCGAGGCATCGACCTCGAAGGACTGCGCGGCGAAGGACAGCAGGTTCCCGGCGACCAGGCCGGCGGACGTCGGCCGGATTACCATCTGGTCGAAGTACCAGTTCTCGGAAGCCCCGGTCGCCGTCGGCCGCAGCCGCATCTCGACGTGTGTGGCTGTCGCCGGCGCGGTCGCGATCGTCGTCCACCGCTCCCACGACGCCGGATCCTGCGTCGTCACCGTGCGGGTCGTCGTCGACAGCAGCGTTCCGCCGGTGATCGCCGTGTACCAGCGCGCCTCGAACACCAGCGTCCGTCCGGCGGCCGGGCACACCACCCGCGTGGCGATCTCGTACTCCACGCCCGCAGTGACCGGCCACCGGGCGGCGGTCGTCGCCGTGGTCGAACCCGACGCCGTCGACGTCAGGCCCAGGCAGTACGAGCCCTCGGCGGCACCGGCCGCCCGCGCGACGGTGCAGTTCGTCGTGGCCGACCAGCCGGACGCGTCCATCTCGACGGACTCGACCACGTAGGGCAGGACGTTGCCGGTCAGCCCCGCGGGCAGGCCCAGGCCCATCGAGTCGAACACGACCTGCTGGCCGCTGCCGGTGATGCCCGCCGTGACCATGACCGTGAGGGCCGCCTGCGTGGCGGTGGCCGGCGCCGCGCCGATCACCACCACGGTGTTCGACCACGACGTGTTCGCACCCAGCGCCCAAGTGGACGTCGTCGTGGTCGACGAGACGAGCGCGTTCGCCGCCGTGTACCAGTCGATCCTCACGGACAAAACACGGCCAGCCGTGGACGTGGTGTTCGCGCCGAAGCAGAACCCCATGTAGGTCACACCGGTCGTGACCGGCACCTTGCCCGTGCTGGCGGACATGGCGCCCGCGGCGGACGACGTCAGCCGCAGCGATGCCGTACCGGTCAGGGCCTGGGTGGTGACCCGGGCAACGGTCGTGTTGCTGCCCGCCGTCCACGACCCGATCGACCCCTCCAGGCCCGCGTCATCCGCAGGCAGGAGATTGCTGATGATGCCCACGCGTCACCATCCCCTCGGCCCGAGATCCAGGTGACGGGCCGCCCGGTCCTGCCCGGCGTCGACCCGGCCGTCGACATAGGCCCGCACGGTGACGCCGTCCTCGATGACGAGGTTGAGCGAGTCGCCCGACCGGAGCCCACCGCCGGTCATGCCGGCCTCGGCGGCGCGCTGCATCGTTGCCCACTGACCCGATGTCAGCACCGGCTCGGGGGCACCCGTGCGGTTCATCGCCAGGGTGTCGCCGGGCTGGAGCCAGCCGCCCGAGTCGTAGCCCCGCGGCGGCAGGTTCGGGTTGGCCTGCTGGACGCCGCTGATGTTCCCGTACTGAGCCTTGATGTAGTTGATGCTCGCGGCGATGTTCGCCACCGGGTCGAGGATGTCGTTCGCCAGCGATGCCACGCGGTAGGCGGCGAACGTCGGCGGGATGACCTGAGCGAGGCCCTGGCTGGGGATCCCAGCGCGGGCGTTGCTGTCGGTCGTGTTGATTGCCCGCGGGTTGCCGCCGGACTCGCGGCCGATGAGCGTGGCCATGCCCGACCGCCACTGGTCGAGCGTCCCCGGCGGAGGCGTTCCCGTCGCGGACAGGGCGGCGTCGATCCACGCCAGGAGCTGGCCGGTCGGGACCGGGCCACCCGCGCTCTGGAGCGAGGGCATGAAGCCGTAGTTCGCCGTGAACAGGGGGTCGTTCCACCCGCGCGCCCGACTGCCGACCACGATGCCGTCGCCGCCGCGCGACTCGACGTTGACGCCAGCCAGGGTTCCGGCCATGTGGCCGACACCGGCGTTCGTGACGCCCACCCGGAACGGGGCATCCAGGTTCTGCTTCCAGCCCTCCGGCGCCCGGGAGCCCTGGAAGTCGAACGTCGTGAACAGCCGGCTGGGCGCCTTGTTGAGGATGACCTGCTCAATCGCGGCCATGAACCCGGAGCAGTCCCACGACGGATTGCCGCCGCCACCCCACTGGTACGGCTTGCCGTCCTGTGTCTTCGCCCAGTCGAGTGCCTTCGCGACCTGGGCGCCGCCCGTCGCTGCGGCGTCCTCGCCCTTCAGCTTGTCGATCAGGGCGTCGATCCCGGCGAGCGGCAACTTCTTGATCGCGTCGACCCAGTCGGAGCCACCCGGCATCGAGTTGATGAGCGCGCGGATCGGCGACATTCCGATCTCGGCGGCCTTCGCGAGCCCGCCCCGGATGACTTCGCCGATCTTGTCGATGACGCTGCCGACACCCGGGATTGACTTGATGCCGCCCGTGACCTTGTCGACGACCGACCCGACGATGCCGCCGAACCCGAACGCCGGCAGGCTGCCGGTCCGGGCGCGGTAGTTGATCTCGTCCACGCCGTCGCGACCCAGCCACCGGGCCGCCTCCGGCCGCAACCACGCCTCACCCGGCGACACCGCCGCGAGCATCGTGTCCCGGCCCGGCGCATACCCGGGCAGCACACCGTAGGCGCCCGCCGGCACCACACCGCCGAGCGCGAAACCGAGCTGAACAGCGTCGAGTTGCGGCAGGCCCACCTTGCCGGCCACGAAGTTCCAGACCGACCTGATACCGCTGTTGTAGACCTTGTCCACGACGAACCGCACCGGAGCGGCGGCGACCTCCTGGAGGCCGACCCAGATCCGGCCCACCGCGTCCACGGTCGACTGGAACCCCGTCTCGATCCCGTGCAGCGTGTCGGCAACCTTGTTGCCGATCCAGCTGAAAACGGGCCAAATCTTCTCGTCCCACAGCGCTCGCACGCCCGACCCGAACGAGGCGAGCCCGCCCAGGATCGAGCTGATCGCGGGCTGGATCTTGTCCGTCCACAGGCTCGACGCAGCCGCGCCGATCCACTGAAACACCTGCGAGATCGTCCACCACAGGTCGCTCGCCGTCGTGCCCAGGGTCGCGAACCAGTTGACGATCTCCGCAACCGCCGAGATGGCCACACCGACAGCCCACGCCAGGCCCTCGACCAGCCACCCGGCCAGGGTCACCAGCGGCGGCAGGACCGTCGCCAGCACCGTGACCGCGAGGGTGACCGCCAGGCTGATGATCGTCGCCAGCGGCGGGATCAGCGGCAGCAGAGCGACGACCAGGGTCACCGCCGCGTCAATCAGCTGCACCAGCGACGGCATCAACTGAGCAAGGACCTCACCGCCGAGCTGCACCAGCATCCCGGCGAGTTGGCCCACCACCGGCAGAATCGGAATCGCCGCCGTGACCAACTGGACGAACGCCTCCGCCAGGGTCGGCAGGATCTTCGCCAGCCCGGACGCAACCACGCGCGCGACCTCGGTCAGCGTCGGCGTCAAATCCTTGATGATCGGCACCAGGTCGCCAGCGAGCTGCCCGACGATGTCAACCACCGGCGGCAGCAGCGCGATCAGCGCCTGCGCGAGGATGCCCACGGTCTGCGCAACCGTCGGCAGGATCGGCAACAGAGCACCGAGCACCGACGTGACGAGCTGCACCCCCACAGGGATCAGCGGCACGATCGCCTTGACGATCCCAACCAGGGCCTCGGCAATCGCTGTGAACAGCGGGGCAATCGCCGGGAGGATCGGCAAGAGCGCCTGGAGCAGGCCTACTTCGAGCTGCACCAACTGAGGGATCAGCGGCAGCAGTGCGGTCAGCACCGACACGAAGGCGTCGGCGAGCATGCTGACGACCGGCACCACGGTCGGGAGCAGGTCGACCAGGGCGCCGACCACCGAGGTGGCCAGCGTTACCAGCACCGGGATCAGCGGCGTCAGTGCCGCCATGACCTGCTGAAGCGCGCCGATGAAGTGGATCGCGAGCACCGTCACGATCTGGCCCAGCCCCGCAATCAACGGCTGGAGTGACGGCGCCAGGGCCGCAAAGATCTGCCCGAACGCACTACCCAGGAGCTGGATGACCGGGACGACCGCCGTGAGCGCGGTCGTAAGCGGGCCAGCGAACGCCTGGACCAACTGCACGATCACCGTCTGGAGCGGGATGATCAGCGCGCTCGCTGCCTGGACGATCGCCGTAATGATCTGGCCGATCGGGGCAAGCAGAGGCGTCAGGGCCACGAACACCTGGGTGATCGCTGTGCCGAAGCTCAGGAGCACCGGCAGCGCCGCCTGAAGGATCGGCATCAGCGCCTGCCCCAGAGCGGTCGCCACCTGCGCCAGGACCGGGCCCAGGGTCGCGGCGATCTGGCCGATCACCGGGGCGATCGCCGCGAGCAGTGGCAGTACGGCCTGGATGACCGAGCCGATGACCTGAACCGTCGCCGTGGCGACTTGGCCCATCGCCTGGAAGATCTTGGTGAGCGCGGCCTGGACCTGCGGCAGTGCGGTAATCCGCGCAAGCTCCGCGATCCCCTTGCCGATTGCTCCGAGCAGGGAGTTGCCCGTGGCCTGGGCGGCGGAGAAGACGTTGAGGACGACTTTGCCGAGGTCGCCGATGACACCGATGAACTGGCCGATGACCTGGATGCCGGACTCGATGCCGCGCTGCATCGCACCGCTGGCGAACGCCCGGTCCATCGTCTGGGACAACCGGGTCGACGCCTCGCCCGCCTGGGCTGTCAGTCGGCTGAACGCCGGACCGGCCGCCACCGTGAGCTGGGCGAACCCTCGCGTGGCCTCTGCCGGCCACCTCGCGAAGTCGGCCAGCGACTTGTTGGCGTTGTCGAAGATTTGGGTGAGCAGCCCGACCCTGGAGATCTCGGCGACGGCCGACATCCAGTTGCGGGCCATCAGGTTCAGCTCGCCCGCAGCCCCGGCGAGACCGGCCCGGATGTCCGGGATGATCTGGCCCGACATCTCCTTGAACGAAGCGCCGAGCCCGGCGAACAGCGGCTCCTGGGTGGCCTTGCGCACCTCGCCCCAGGCGGGGGCCATCTCCTTGACAGCGAGAACGAACTCCCGCGCCGACGGGGTGAGCTTGGCCATGGCCGTCTCGACCGCGCTCGTCTGCGCGGCAGCCGCAGCCTGGGCGTCGGCGAGCGCGCGAGCAGCGTCCGCGACCGCCTGCTGGGCGTCGCGGATCTGCTTGCTGCCGTCGACCTGAGCATCGGTCAGGCCCTGCTGTGCTGCGGCGACCCGGCGGTCGGCGGCGGACAACCGCTCCTTCGCGGCAAGGACCGTGTCCGAACCCTCGACGCCAGCCCGGTTGGCCTTCTCCGCGTCGACCTGGAGCCGCTGATAGGCGGTCGACTGCTCCGACGCCGACTGCACCGCCCGGTCGGCGGCGAGCTGGGCCCGCTCAATCGCCAACCTGTCGCCGCTCGCCCGCGCGGTCTCCAACTCCCGACGGGTCTCCTCGACCCGCAGCGCCGCCTCGCGCTGGTCCAAGGCGCCGTCCGCAAGGCGGTCGTTCATGTCCTGCAACTGACGGGTCGCATCCCGCCGGGCGGTCGTCAGGTCCTGCTGTGCGGTCAGCTCGTCGCGCTGCGCGTCCCGCAGGGACTGCTCGGCGTCGCGCACCCGGCGGGCAGCGGAAGCCCGCGCGTCGGCCACGCCCTCCTGGGCCTTGGCCAGGGAACGCTGCGCGGACTCCACCGCGCGGGTCGCCGCCGCGGCCTTACCGGCGTCGGCCGCGGCAGAGTCGAATGCCTTGAACGCGGCGCCGACGCCTTTCAGGCCGACGCCGATCGCCGCCCCGGCGGTGCCGATGGTGGCCAGTGCCGGGGCGGCGACGGCGGACGCCGCGACCAGCGCGGTCCCGAGCTGCTGGGCGCCCGCCGCCGCCGTGGCCAAGCCGGCACCAGCGAGCGACGTCTTGACGATGGCGCCCAGCCCGGCCATCCCTTTGCCGAACGCCTTGCTGAAGGCACTCGACGCGTTGGCCCCGGACCGCCCGACCTGGTTGTTGAGGTTGCGGTCCCAGTCGCCCGTGAACTCCGGGCGGATCTCGATGTATCCGCGACCCACAAGCACGCCGGCACCCGGCATCAGGACACCCCCTGACGCCTAGAGATTGGTGATGGTCAATCACTTGACTGGTCAATGCTTTGACTACTACATTGGTGGTCAAGCGGTTGACCACTACTTAGGGGTTGTCATGCAGCACCGATTCGAGATCCGCGTCCCCGCCGTCGCCAACGCAACCGAGAACGGGTGGGCCACTCCGGCGGACTCCGGAAGCGTCGAATGGGCCGGCACCATCCACGACTTCGGACGGATCCTCCTGAGCGAGTGGCTCGAAGGCGCCCACGGCGACTACGCCGGGCTCCCCGCCATCGTCGAGGTCATCCGCGAGGACGGCGTCAGCATCACCATCGACGACCCCACGCCCGCCCCGAACGAGGTGGTCGCGGCCTTGGAGGTTGCCATCGAGGCGAGCGCGGCAGCGGACATTGCCGCAGACCGCGCCCGCGACGAACTCTCCGAGGCCATGCGAGACGCTCACAAGTTCGGCGGCATCAGCGCCAACAACATTGCCCACAGGGTGCGCGGCAACATGTCCCGCCCGCCGGCCCTGAAGATCCTGAAGTCGGTCAAGCCTCGGGCGGCCTAGCCGCCAGCAGGACCGCCGAACACGGCAGCCAACTCCTTGGCCCCGGAACCGTGTCGACCACCGAACCGGATCACGCCGCTCCGCCCCGTATCGGCCTCGGCCTCGGGTCCGATCGGCTTCGGCGGCCGGATCCGCTTGACCTTTTTCGGATCGCCGTTGAGCAGGATCGTGGCGTAGGTGTTCTCACGCACGGCGTTGACCAGCCAAGCCGCCATACGCCGGTCCATCGGGTCGGCCCAGAACTCGTCCTTCGGATCCCGCGGCTGCATGGCGCGTGACGTGGCGGACTCGACCGGCAGGTACCGGATCAGCACCCGCAGCCGGCGCCACGACATCTCGCCGCGGTACAGGTCCAGCAGGTCCACCTGGTAGTAGCGCAGGAGGTCGGCCTCGATGGCCTCGCCGTGCTCCCTCAGGAGGTGGGCGAGGCCTGCGATTCCCCCGGCTCCAGGCCGGACCGGGCCTGCCACTCCTCGTGGATCAGTTCGAGGTCATCGAACGTGTAACCGGCCTTGAACATTTCCTTGATCTTCTCCGCGCCGAGCACGTCCTTCAGGACCGCGTAGCCGTCCTGCATATTGCCGACACGCTCCTGCATCTCGATCGGCAGAAGCTTCATCGGCGGCAGCGTGAACTGCACGCCGGACAGCTCGAAGTCCGACGGCTCGGGCATCGCATCGCGGCGTTGCTTCGCGAGCGCATCGAGCGAAGTGACCTTTCGGGGGGCGTCTTTGGCAGCCATGCTGATCTCCTTACGGGTATGCGGGTTGTGGTCCGCCCGGCGCGGACCCGCGGCCGGGCCGGGCGGACGATCAGGGGTTACGCCCAGGACGGGTCGTTGCTCAGCCAGGTGGCGATCTCCGGCGCCGAGGTGGCGTAGGCCGATGCCGTCATCTGGAGGCCGACGGCGCCGCCGCGGGAGGTGGTGATCGAGCCGCGGTCGGTGATCTCGCAGCGCGCGACGACCAGGCGGTTCGTCACCGCGCCGTCGGTCCACTCCAGGCCGAGCGCGCGCTCGTCCGGGTCCGGCGCCGACGGGATCGCCAGCGTCGACACACCACCCGACGTCGAGATCGACGCCGAGGGGAAGTACAAGGTCACGACGTCCTTCTTCAACTCAAGCGCGGTGAACTGAAGCGTCAGGTCGATGCCGGTCAGGATCTTGCGGACCGGGGACAGCGACTGCCACGCCTTGATGTCATCGGTGCTCGTCGAGTACTGCATTTCGCAGCCGTCGTCCGACAGGTAGCCGAGGTCGACCCAGCCCGCCGCCCACGAGGAGACGAGATCGACGGGCGCGGTCGTGCCCTTGGGAGCAATCAGGATCTTGCCGTCGAGACCAACCCTGACGTTGTCGCCGTTGTTCGCCATTGCGCTGCCTCCTGGGCATGCCGAATGCCCGCTCGACAACCGCCGGCGGGAGAGGAATTGGGGGGTTAGGCGGGGCGGACCCGCAGCGTGCAAGTGAGGACGTACCGCGGCAGCTCGGTCACCGGATCCGGCACCCACACGAGGGCGTCATCGGTGACCAAGTAGATGCGCGCGCCCGGCGTCGGATTCGATGGCGCCGTCAGCAGCAGCGCGCGAACGGACTGCACCAGATCTTGGGCGCCGGCTTTGCTGGCGGCCAGGACGTCGAGGTCAATGGCTACGTCCTCGAGGACGTACCGCAGTTCGGTGGCGCCGCCAACGCGCGAGACGGCCACGACCGGCAGGTGCTCGGCCAGATCCTCCGGCCACTCGGACGCCACCGTCACGCCGGGCAGTCGTGGCGTCAGGAACGCGACGACCAGGGCCTCAACGTCGGGGAACGGGACGATGGGCAGCGGGTCGGTCACTCGGTGGTCTCCGCCTTGCGGCCCCGCTTCGGCGCGGTCACCACTGGCTCAGGAGCGCCTGTCTCGTTGACCGCCTCGACCACCCCTGGTGGCAGGACGCCACCTTCGTCGTACGCTGGCAGCACCTCAGCAACTCGACCGTCCCGCTGCAATGCGCGCAACTGGTCGCTGTCCACTTCGATTTCGTCACCGGGTGCGTGGCCGTCGTGCCAATGTGCCAGTCGGATCCGGGTCATCTCGTCCTCACTCTCATGGACATCAGCGATTTGTAGAGGACGCGGGTCTTGAGGTTGTAGCCGCCCTGGGGCGTGCGGGTCCGCCGCGACGTCGTGATGTAGGTGACGATCCGGCGAGGCCCGCCACCACCGCCCCCGCCTCCACCGCCGCCCGGGCCGCCGGGTCCACCACCGGAGCCGCCGCGCCCTCCGCGGCTCTTGGTCAGGCTGATGCCCTTGGTGAGGTTCACCCGCGACCTCTTCGACAAATCCACGCGGTGGCGCTTGCGCATGTCCAGCCGAGGGCGCTTGCTGAGGTCGATCGTCTCGGTGACAACCCGGCGCCTGGTTCTCTTGATCTTGCCCGTGCCGTACTCGACCTGGAGCGTCCACGGCGCATCCGACCCGTACTGGGCCCGCCAGCCGGTGGCCCCCATGACCGTGTGGCTGAACGACATCGCCGCATACTCGCCCGCTCTCACGTGAGCCGGTGAGAACGTCGGCCCCGTGTAGGTCGGCGCGGTCGCGAGCAGCCGCGTGTGGCCCGTGTCCGCCTTGTCCTTGAGGGCGTCGCGAACGTCGTCCGACCGCGCAAGCTCCAGGAACAGGGCCGGATTTCTGATGAACTGCTGAGGCATCAGTCCACCTCCATCAACTCGGCCTCGACGTGATGCACCCCACCGCCCGGCCGGGGCCATCGGCCCACCTTGCCGTCGACCTCCAGCGTCATCCCGTCGAACTCGACCCGGTCCGTCTCCCGCAGGTCCAGGTCCATCCCGCGCTGCGTGTACAGCCGCCACCCGGTTGCGGTCGTTTGCCGATCGGCGATGTACTCCGTCGACTGCGCCGGCGCCCCGGCCGGCTGCACGTTGACGCCGTCCACGGGCGTGCGGGTCGCCGCGTCCCAGTCACGCTGCTCGGACCCGTACCGGTCCGCCACCAGCGGCGCCCGCACGATCACGATCGACTGCACGTACATGAGGCTCATCGCATCCTCACCGAGTACGCCGACCGGCGATAGCCCTCCAGGATCTCCCGGTGCGACGAGGTCAGCGACCCCGTGCCGAACGTCTCCACCGTGTACACCACCGACTCGCCGCCGACCGTCTCCGACCGCAGCCGGTTCGGGTTGGCGAGAGTTGCCGCAGCCAGGTCGAGCGCGACCCCCGCGATGTCGTCGGGTACCTCGGCGTACCCGTGCGAGTACGTGACCCGCACCCGCGGAGCCCATACGCAACCTCGCCATGAGCCCAGGTACTCGGGGTGTCCGCGGGTGAGTTCGTTGCCGAGCCGCGAATAGCCCAGCTCCTCAACCAGGGTCTGTGACGGCGAGCCCCACTCGGCCAACTCGACCACGGTCAGCGGATGGTCGGTGCCCACCACGAGTGGACGCTGCGGCAGAGACAGGACCCGCTCGCCGCCGCGCAACGTGGCCACGTCGCCGACGACCAGGGTGATGTCCTGGCGGGTCCAGCGGCGGATCGCCGCCGATGCCGTGCGCAGGGCCAGTTCGGCGGCGGCAAGGTCGATGTCCTGCTGCATGTACGTCGCCAGGTCCACGCCGGACGCGAGAAGGGGCAGGCTCATGCGGGACCGCCTCTCAGTCGAGCGAGACGGTAACCGCGCCCGCAGCGAGGCTGAACGTGTCGCCGGCCTGCAAGGTCTTCGAGGACGACAGCGGCAGGTACCACAGCCGCTTCGGCGTTCCGCTGCTGTCCCAGATCTCGACGCCCACCACCGTGCATGCAGGCATCGACGTGAACGACAGGGCGCCGGAGTTGCTGGTGGCGCCCGCCGAGGCCGCGCTGAACGTGATCGTCTGCGACGCGTAGGAGCCGCCGGTCACTTCGGTGCCCGCCGTGCTGTCGCTGCCTGCCGCTGTCATCAACCGGCACTTGAGCGGCCCGGTGACTGTCAGCGTCGCCACACCATGCAGGTGGTCGAGCAGCCCCGCCTCGATTGTGTCGGGCAGATTCCCGGCCATGCCGCCTCCTCAGGGGCGATGGATGATGCCCCGTCGGGGCCTGCGGATCAGCGGGTGGATGGCAGCCTGGCCGGTCGAGAGACCGCCGCCGAGCGCGATGCGCCCGTCGCCGTCAACCAGGCCGGAACCTGACGCGGTGCCGGAGGCGGCGGCAACTGCGGTGCGAATCCCGGCCGCAGATGCCGATGTCGCCGCCGAGCCGCTCGCGCCAGCGACCGCGATACGGCCAGCGTCCGCGTTCGCCGCCGACTCCGCAGAGCCTGATGCGACGGCAATCGCCAGGCGACCGCCGTCGGCCGAAGCGGTCGCGGTCGCACCGCCGGACGCGACCGCAACCGCCGCGCGTCCGCCCGTCGCCGAGCCGGAGGTCGATGCCGAACCGGAGGTTGAACCGACCACGCCCCGAACACCGGACGCGGAACCGGCCGCAGCCGCCGAACCCGACGCCGTAACGCCGGCCGGATCCTCGTCGCTGACGATTGGAGCGATCCAGTAACAGCCGCCCTGATACGTCTGGGTGGGCTCGGCAATCGACGGCCCCTCCAGGAACCGACCCTGCCCGGCGGGCACCGCGCTGTCGGGCGGCGCGTGCAGGATCCCCTCGGTGTGGCCCGACCCGCCGGGCTGACCCGCCAGCCAGTAGCCGCCGGTACCCGGGTAGCGGACCGAGTGATGGGCGACCGCGATGTGCGAGACACCGACCGCCAGGGGGATCGCGGTGATCGGGACCGTGAGCCAACCCGTTCCGCTGTCGGGTACGGAGACGACGCTCCCCGAGAGGGGCACTGCAGTGCCGACCGCGAACGCCGCGGCGGTGACGCCCGTGTCACCGGGCGTCGCCCGCCACACGCGATATCCGACGAGCCACCCGGTGGCGGTGATGTCGAACTGGGTGCCGAGGCTGATGGGGTCGGTGGCCGAGTCCGTCGCCGGACCGTTCGTGGCGGGCCACAGCGTGTACGTCGTCACCGCTCACCCCCGACCGGTCGGCGAGCGGAGGTCAGCCGTGCGATGCCTTGCGTGCGGCGGCCGCCGCATCCGGATCGGTCTCCGGAGTCGGCTCGCCCGCCAGGACGCCCGCCACGGTGTATGCCGAGTTCGGCGTCGGGTCGGTCTCGACCCCGAGGAACCCGCGCTCCGTGGCTTCGTCGGTCGCCTCCTGGAGGGGTGCCACCGCCGGGTCCGGCGGCAGCGTCTTGGTCTCCGGCTCCGGTTCGGGCTTGCGTGTCGCCATGGTGCGCCTCCTCAGCGGCGGGCCACGGTCACGCGGACCAGGCCCCCGGGGTCGGTAATGCCGGTACCCACGTGGACCGACCGCCACTGCAGCGTGTCACCCGCGGCCAGGTCCAGGTTCGCGGCGGTGCCCGAGAGCGTGATCGTGCGCTCGTTGTACGCCGTGGCGTTCACGCCGGATGTGAGCGCCAGGGACGCCACGCTCGTGGAACCCGAGCCGGCGGCGCCCTTGTTGACCAGGGACAGCGTCCGGCTGTTCGTGTCGGCGCCGGTGATCGCCGACTCCGGCACGTACTCGACGGTGGTGACCGTGCAGTTGAACGGCGCCTGGAACAGCACCGTGTCGTCGTCGTTCCCGGCCGTGCTGACTGCGGGGACGTCGGCCTCGATGACCCGCACGAAGGGAGCGGTGTCAGGCATGGGGTCGCCTCTCTACTCGATGGGTCAGGCGCCGACGGTCTTCAGGACGCCCACCGGGTAGCGGGACGCCTCGGTCGGCTGCTCGTTGTTCAGCGTGTTCGCCACCTGCCACCCGACCCGGAACGTGAGGCGAACGGCCGTCATGTCCTGCTGGGCCAGGTTGTAGACAATCGCCCCCGTGTTGTCCTGGATGACCGCCTGGTCGAGCACCTTCAGCGTGATGTCCTGGCGGACACCCACGACGAACTGCGACCAGTCGCCGCCGAAGAGGCGGACCCCGTCCACGCCCACGCCGCCCGCAGCCGGGAACAGGCCCCGCATCGGGTAGGAGATCGGGTAGCCGTCGAGCATGTCGAGTGCGCCCGACACGCGAGCCTCGTCGAGCTTGCGGCCCTGGGTGTCGCGGGCCCGGCGGAGCTTGGACTTCGCTCCGGTCGACGCCACCCAGCCGTTGACCTCGAAACCGTCCGCCTCGACCTTCTCGTACACGTTGTCGATGTCGCCGTAGAACCCGCCCTGCGCGGCGGTGGACCCTTCGTTGACGCTGTTCCCTGCGGCGGTCGCCGCCGACAGGATGTTGGTCGGGAAGCTTCCCGGCGCGTTCGTCCCGAAGAACACGGCGGTGTCCAGGACTCGGCCGAATGCCTCGGTCAGCAGCGGCATCGCCTCGTCCCACACGTTCGCGTCCACGTCTGCGAGGACGTTGTCCGGGATCGGCATGATCGTGGCGATCTCTTCGATGTTGAGGTACTTGTTGGTCCAGTTGACCTCGGTCGTCTGCTTCAGACCGGTGTCACCCGTCACCCAGTACGCCAGCGGCAGCGCCGACAGGACCGGGAACCGGACCTGGGCACGGCCGACCGGCACCCGCTTGAACATGCTCAGGACGGCCGACTGTTCGGTCGCCTTGCCGAGCATCTCCTTCGAGACCTCTTCGGGAATGAGCGCCGCCGCATCCGTGCGGCTGGTGACGTTGTCGTAGGCCACGGCTGGGCCTGCCTTTCGTAGGCCGGCCGGATCAGCCCGGGCCGGAGATGGTTACTGGTGGCCCGCCGCGCGGCGGATCAAGGTGTTCATGTCGGCGGGTGCCGCTGCGGTTGTGCGCACGCCGCCGTCGAAGCTCGGCGCCATCGCCTGCTGCTGCTTGCCGAGGTCGGCCAGGAGCGCGTCGGCATCTGCCGCCAGCTCCTCCCGGGTCGAGCCCTGAAGGCGCGCCGCGAGCGTCGGAGGGAGCCGCTTCTCGGCGGCCACCTCGTACTTCATGAGCCGGCTCTGCGCGGTCGCGGCCGTGGCCTCGGCGGTAGCCGCTCGCTCGGCGAGCCTCTCCGCTTCGGTCTTGTCGCGATCGCGGAACTGCTGCAGCTCGGCGGTCGCCGCGTCGAGCTGCTTCTGGCGCTCGGTCGCGGTCCGCTCGGCTTCGCGCCGCGCTTCCCGCTCCTCCGTGAGCGCCCGCTTGCCCGCATCCCCCAACCCGTCCGGGAAGGTCTCGCGGGCCGGTTGCGTGGTCCCCGTCGCGGGGTCCTGCGCGGTCGTGCCGTCGGTGCTGGTCGTGCCCTGGTCGTCAGCCATCGCGGCCGACTCCTCTCATCAAACGCCCCACCCTCGCGGCGGGGAAACTCACGTGGACGGCGGCCGGCCGCGCGTACTGCCCGGGACGTAGCGGTAGTTCTCGTCCAAGAACCCGGCCTGCCGGGCCGGGCCGACGGCCAGGTAGCCGTGGTTGTAGAGCAGCCGCTGGGCGTGCTCCCGGTCCCCGTCCGCCAGCCGGTAGATCTCCTCCGGCATCAGCCGCGGCGTCATCGTCCGCATCACCCGCTGACCCGGGACCATGACGTCGTTGACCTCGTTGATCAGTCCGACCTGCCGCATCCGGTGGTAGGCGTGACCGCGCCGTGTCGTGCCCTCCGTGGTCGTCTGCACCCGGTGGCCGTAGGCGGTCGCGGTGTTCATGCCGCGGCGGGCGTTGACCACTTGGCCCATGTCGCTGCCCTCGGTGATCGCCTGAGCGCCGCGCGACCCGAACGTCCGGACGCGCTCCCTCTCGCTCATCGCCTCCCACAGGGCGTCCGGGTTCGTGGCCAGGTCGTACTCGTCATCGGTCAACGCCTTGAGCGGGCGTTTCCCGCAGTCGCAGTTCGGGTGGCGTGCGAACTTGGCTTCGAGGATCTTGTAGATCCGGCCCGCCAGGAGGATGCACCGCGAGCACGCAGGCGGCTCCACCACCCGCACATAGGCGACCACCCGGTTGTCGGCGACCATCGCGACCTCGTCGGCCTCCCGGGCGATGTCCGCGATCTGCGTCGACACGATCCGCGTCATCTGTGACAGACCCGCCAGCATCGCGTCCTCGTCGGACTCGCCCGCCGCCCGCCGGTCCGCGACCGTGATCGCCGGGATGTACAGCAGCGACTCCAGCGGCCGGCCGTCGGACGCCGTCCCGGCGAACGTCGCCGGAACCAGCGGCAGCGGCGGCGCCGGAGGCGGACCACCCGCGAGAGCGGCTGCCGCGGCGGCACCCGTCGCCCCCGTGGCACCGGTCGCACCGGCCGTCGCGCCCATGCACGCCTCGACGAACTGCTGCGCACCCTGGGCCACGGTGAGCTGTCCGGCCAAGACCGCGTTGAGGATCGCCCGGCCGGCGTCCCCGCTCATCTCCAGCACAATCCGGGCCGACTGCATCTGGGACCAGATCTCCTGGACCCGCTGCATCACCGCCTGCTGGATCGCCGCCGACTGCGCGGCCCGGGCGGCGGTGATCTCCTCAGGCGTTGGCGGGGCCACCGAGACCACCCGGGTCCTGCGTCGCCGTCGTGAGCGGCGGTTTCGGACCGAGCAGCGACGCCAGGTCCCCGCCCATCACCCTCGCCGCGGCGTCCGCCTGGAGGATGCGCCACCTGGCGATCTCCGTCTGCGACGCACCCCATCGCTCCCATAGCGCCTCGCGCGGTACGCCGAGCGACGACATCTTGACCAGGGCGTCGACCAGTTCACCCTCGGTCCGGAACTCGGGGTTGTGCCAGATGATCTCGGCGCGGTCGGTCGGGCGCGGGTCGCCGGCCGCACGCAGAGCCAGGCGGACGATCTCCTCGACGCCTTCGCCGATCGGCCGCTGCCGCTGCCTGACCTTGCTGACCAGCCCGGATTCCGCCGCTTTCAAGGCGTCGCCGGACACGTTGGCCATCGTGCCGAGCAGGTACTGGCTCGGGGTGCGGGTGCGGGCGGCCATGTGCTGGATGTCCGCCTCGACCGCCGCCAGGTACGGAGCGAGGTCCGTTTGGCTGAACTCGCCGAGCTTGACGCTCTCGTCCTCGATGATCCACAGCCTGTCCACAGCCGCCTTGAACGGCTCGATCGCCTGGCCGTTGTCGTCGACCGGCACCTCGTACCCAGTCATCCACCGCTGCCTGTAGGCGCTGAACTCCTGGGCCATGAGCCTGTCGATCAGCGTCTTGTTGATCCGGTCCTGCACGTCCGTCACGTCGTGCAGCTCCGAGTAGGCGCCGCCGAGCAGTGTCGGCCGGTTGCGTAGCTCGACCAGGGACACCACGCCAAGCGGGTTCGGCGCCGGCCATGCCTCGCCCGGGACCTCGCGGCGTACCCAGCGCGGCCGACCGCCGAGCCCCTTGCGGGGCTCCGGAGCCTCGAATTTGCACAGGCCGGTCGGCAGGTACAGCGTCGCCATGAGCTTCGCCGTCCAGTCGTCCATCCATGTCTTCAGCCCGGCGACCCGTTCGCGCCGGTTGCCCGGCCGGTAGGCGACGATCGCCTGCGTCATGTCCTCGGGCGTCACCAGCGGCATCGCCTGGTCGGCCGGGTTCGGGGCGACGAGCGCGAACGACCGGCCGACCTTGACCGCCTCCGTGATCAGCAGATCGGAGTCCGCGTCCAGGTTGTTGCCCTGCCAGATCCGCCACGCGGCCGGGTCGCCGGTCTCGGCATCACCGAGACGGACACCGTCGATCTGCATGCGCTCGGCCGTGGCGTCAACCACCAAGCCCGCGACGTTCAGCCTGGCCTGGCGAAGGAGCCGACGGAACGCATCCCGCGCCTTCTCCGCGATCAGCGGCAGCGGCGGGTCGCCGTCGTAGTAGCAGCGCATCTTCTCGGCGTACTCACGGCGCTCAAGCAGTTCGTCGTACAGCCGATCAAGCCACCACTCCGGCGACTCCACGGGATGCTCCTTCGCCACGGGCACCCCCTGACTTGGTCAGAAGCCCACCGCACGGCGGGACTTCGGCTTCGGCCGGCGGAGGTAGCCCGACAAGGCCATCACCGTCGCGGGGATGCCGTCGATCCGGCTGCTGCTCTTGGCCCGGTTCGGCTTGGTTGGGCGGACGTTGTCGTTGCCGTCGGCGATCACCTCGACGCAAGAGGCGTGCCAGCGGAGGACCGGGTGACCGCCGTGGCGGACGCCATCCGAGCGGAGGAGTCGCTCCAACTCCTTGCAGCCGGAACCCAGGCCGAGGAAGGTCTGGGCGGTCGGGTCCAGGACCACGCCGCGGCGCGTCTCCCGGTCGACGTTCTGAACCAGCTGACCGGCGAACATGCGGTCGTAGGCCACGCGTTGCACGTCGAAGTGCTTGCAGTCGGCAAGGACTTGACGCTCGATCGCGTCATAGTCGATGGCGTCGCCCTCGGTCAGGGTCAGCCAACCCTCGCGAATCCACCTGGCGAGCGGCACACGCACCAGCCGCTCGACCTCGGCAAGCCGTTCCTCCGGCAGCCAGAACCGGGAGACCAACTCGACCTCCACGCCCGGCTCCGGTGACTCCACCGCCAGCACCCACGCGGACAGGTCGGAGACCGCCGACAGATCCAGACCGCCCCAGGCGCGCTTGCCGCGGAGCTTGGCCTCGTCAACCATGCCAGCGCGCGAGTCCCACAGCGGCATGTCCAGCCACCTGGTCGACGCCCGCTCCCGCAGGTTGAGCGACAGCCGCTTGAACGTCGGCAGAGCCGAGGGCGTGCTCTCGGCCTTCGCCGCCTCGCGCCGCATGTAGGCCAGGGTCGGGCTGGTCCCGAGGCCCGGGTTGGCCTTGCGCCAGGTCGCCTCGGCGAACGGGTCGTCCCCGGCCTCCGCCGCCCACACAACGCCGTAGTGCGCCCGGTCCTCGACCACCCGCTCGGCGACCTTGCGGGTGTAGCCGTGCAGCTCGTCGTAGATCGAGCCCTCACCGCCGTCGTCGGCGGTCGTGATGTACAGCACCAGGGGCTGGTCTCGGGCGCCCGTGCCGGTCGTGATCGCGTCGATCAGGTCACGGCTCTTGTGGACGTGGACCTCGTCGATCACCGCGCCGGACACATTCAGACCGTGGGCGGTCTCGGCAATCCGGCTGAGCGCCCTGAATACCCCGCCGGTCCGCGGGACCCTGATGACGCCGGTCAGCACCTCGGCCCGCCCCTGAACGGCCTTCGACGTCTGCGCCATTCGCCGCGCGTCGTCGAACACGCGCTGTGCCTGGACCAGGCTGCCCGCGGCGGCGTACACCTCGGCCCCGGTCTCCCGGTCGGCCAGCAACAGCGTCAGGCCGACGCCCGAACTCAGCGTGCTCTTGCCGTTCTTGCGTGGCACCTCGACCCAGCAGGCCCGGACGACCCGCACTGCGCGGCCGAGTTCCGGGTCGTGCACCAGCCAGCCGAACACCGGGGCAATCACCCAGGCGAGCTGCCACGGTGCCAACTTCAGCGGCGAGTTGCCCCACCGGCCCTTGGTGTGCTTGAACGACTCGATCGCCCGGATCGCCCTCGCCGCGGCGGCAACGTCGAACCGGGCGCCCGGCTCCTCGTGCGCCTGGCACGCCACCACCAGCGGCCGTGAAGCGACCGCTTCGGCGATGTCCTCGTCCGACATGCCCAGGGCCGCCAGCGCCGCCCGCGGCACCACCAGGCCGTCGGCGACGTCCTGCTCGGTGAGCCGGTCAGTCGAACACGTCGTCGTCATCGGGCCCGCCCTCCGGCGGCGTCAACCGGCCGCGGGCCGACGGCGACAACCCCAACTCGCCGATGTACCTGGCCAACTGCTGCCGGTACTGGCCGGCGATCGTGGTCGAGCCGTTCTTCATCCAGCCGCGCTCGCCCTGGATGACCATGCCGCGGGTCGACAGGTCCCGCTCGCACTGGTCGATGCGGGCCACGCAAATGCAGTAGTCCTGCACCGTCTGCGTGTCCACCGCCGCCAGGCCGGCGGACAGCGTGAGGACCGGCACGACGCGCCGCCATTCCCGGCGGGCGATTTCTCGGCACCTGGTATTCGCCGCGCGCTGGTCCGGGTCCTCGACCGTGGGAAAGGTGTCGAGCCAATTCGGTTCGACCAGGGGCGAGGGCGGCAGGCGGACGCCTTCGCGGATGACTCCCTTTCCCGGGTTGCCTTCGCGGACCACCTGGAGGGGTGGGCGGCGGCGGTGGGGGTCGGCCATAGGCCCTACACCCCCTTGAGTTAAATGTCCGAATTAGGTTGATCCGCGCAAAGGGGCCCAGCCCCGGGGCTGGCTCTTTCCCTCCCCGGCGGTCGACCTCCGTGCGCGCCCGCGGGTGCGCCCCCGCCCGGGTGCGCGTGCGTGCGCGTGTGTGGATCTTGAAGAAAAACCGAGACGAAAAATCGCGAAGGAAAAAGTCGAAGCGATAAAAAATGACCGGAAGAAAAAAGAGAGACGAAAAAAAGCGAGTCGAAGAAAAAATAATCCGTGACAAAAAATGTCGACGGATAAAAAGTGGCGAGGTTAAAACGGCGGTCGATCCGCAGGCCGTTCGGCGTGCCAGCCGCCTGGCTGGTGGCGGGCAGTCTCGGTGCCGTGGCACCTGGTGCAGAGGGGCCGGAGTCGGTGGTCGGCGTCGGGGTCGCGGACGCCTGCGGCGACCAGGTCGCGGCGGCTGGTCGGCCAGTGGTCGGCGACGGTAGCGCCGCTGCCGCAGAGGCAGCACCAGGGTCGGGCGGTGAGGTAGTCGGCTCGCCGCTTGGCCCAGGTGCCGTCGTAGCCGCGGGCCGCCGCCGAGCCTCGCTGTCGGTCGGCTTGGTTGGCGTGGTCGGGGCAGGGCTTGGTGTTGGCGCATCCTGGTCGGCTGCATGGTGGTCGGAGTCGCCGGGGCATCCGATCCTCCATCCGGTTGGTTCATGCCGTCCCGGTTGTGCGTGGGTTGTGTCGGCCTGGTTGCGGGTTGATCACGTGCCCGCGGCGTCCGCCGACCGGCCGGCACGCTGGCCTCCCGCCGCCAGGGTGGCCGCGGAGCTGGGGGTGTGTGATGGCCGGGTGTCGGGACTGCAAGAGCTGTACGGCGACTGTGGGCGCCAAGCTGACGATGAAGGCGTTGTCGCTCGGTACGTTCTTCTGGTTGATCCGGCCCTTGGTGATGCGGACGTGTCCGCAGTGCAAGCACAAGTTGGGCCGTCACCAGCGCCGTGCGGACGGGTCGTTCAGGGACTGACCCGCCGCTCCGCCGCCAGGGCCTGCTCGGCGAGCTGCCGCCGCCGGGCGGGTATGCCGGTGTCGCAGCACGCCTCTCGACCCCAGCCCTGGGTGTGGGGTTCGGTATCGGTGCCGTGGTAGCGGCACTGGTCGGGGAGGCTGGAGAGCGCAGCCCGGACGACCCGGATGGTGTGGTCGTCCATCACAGGCGCACGGCCTGGATGGTGACCTCGGCGTGGGCAACGTCGATGCGGAGCGTGTCGCCGTAGTCGGCGCTGTCGAAGCCGCTGAACAGCTGGGTCTCGCCCGCCGCCAGGGTCTCGATACGACCCGCCGTGGACTGCCCGTCCACCAACCGGGTGGGCAGGAAGGTGATGGTCCGGCTGGTGACGCCGGTGTTCTTCGCGAGGATCGCGGTGCGGCTGTCGTAGGCGACCTGGTGGCCGTTGGTGGCGTCGCCGGTGGTGGCGGCGATCATCGTGGTGCCTGCTCGGCTGCCCTGGGTGGGGGTGATGGTGCCGCGCGCCATGGCGTCTCCCTGGTTGGTTGTAGTGGTGCCGCGGGCCGGATTCGAACCGGCGTCCTCCGACTGATGGTTGCGCCGGCGAGCTGACCTGGCTGCTCTACCGCGGGTTGCTGGTGGGGCCGGAGCGGTGCTCGACGGCCCCACCTGCGTCCCGACGCCGCCCGAGCGTCGGGGTATGACCGAGGCCCCGAACTGGGGGTGCCGGGGCCTCGGGGTTGTCAGGGATCGCCGCGGTTCCGGAGTCGCACCGGTGCCGGCCGGCGGCGGGCGACAGCTCTCGCCTGCCCGCGGCGTCCCCGTCTTTGGGGTGTGTCAGGTGGTCCAGGTGCCGGTGTCGGCGGCGAGGCCGAGGCCCGGCGAGTACTGCACCTTGGTGATCTTGGCCGTTGTGGGCACGGCGTAGACGACCCACCCGGTGCGGCTGTCGCCCGCGGCGATGCTGACGCTGAGCGGCATGGCCGGGCCCGCCGTGATGTCCCGGGTGAGGACCGGGTATTGCTGGCCTTGGTCGTCGATGACGGTGGAGCCCATGGCGGGTGAGCTGCTGATGGCCTGGGTGCCGGATGCCTGGATGCGCCATTGGACGGCGTAGAGCCGGCTGCCTGCCGGGGCGGCACCGGAGGGTTCTGTGCCGGTGGCGACGTCGAGGGCCTGGGCGGCGGTCATGGTGATGCCGCTGCCGCCGTCGCGGAGGAGGGTGACAGGTTGGCCGATGGGAACGGGCGCGGGCGGGCCTGCCGGTGTCGCCGTTGCGCCTCCCACGGTGGCCTGGGGCGCGCTCGCCGCCGGGGCGGCGGTGCCGGGTGGCTGGGCGGCGGGCTTGCTGCTGCTGTCGCTGTCGGAGCATCCGGCGAGTGCGAGCAGGGCGGCTGTCGCCAGGGCTGCGGTGGTGTGGTGTCTCATGGTCCCCCCATGGGTCGAGTGCGGGGGACGCTACGCCGGACGGTCGCCTTGGGTGGCTGAGTTCACAGATCCGTGACGGGGCGTTCGATCACGCCGTCCGGTTGGTCAGCCGTCGCCCTCGCGTTCCTGCATGCACCGGCGGATGTCGTCGGCCGCGCTCGTGTGCATGCCCAGCGCCTCCCAGGCGTTCAGGTCGTGGGTGCGGTAGTTGATCAGGCAGACGTCGCCGTGCTCGTCCAGGGCTTTGATCGAGACGGCGTATCCGAGGGCGATGTGTCCTTCGGGCAGGACGTTGGCGATGCTGTCGTCGCTCATGCCGCCGCCTTCCGCTCGGCCCGCTTCATCCGCTGCCAGCCTGCGATCGCCGGGTTGCTGCTCTCGACCGACCGGAGCCTGGTGGCCAGTTCGGCGGCCTCGAGGTCGGCGGTGAGGTAGATGGGTCGGCGGGTGCCTTCGCCTGCGATGGGCCGGACGTAGACGCGCTTGCCTGCCTGGTTGATGTAGCCGTTGTCGCGCCAGTGGTTGACGACGGTGCGGCAGCGGCCGGCTTGGCGGGCGAACTCGGCGGCGGTGGTGATGTCGCCGGGGCGGAGGTCGTGGGGGTCGATGTCGTCGCGGTGCACGGTCACCCCCTGGACGCAGCGAACCCCCTCGCTGGGAGGGGGTTCGGTGTCTGTGGGCACACGTGTGGTGCTGCATGCATGTTCCACCCTTGTGGATCACCATGCAAGTCCGGCGCGCTACGACCTCCACGCCTCCTGGTAGTCGGGGTGGTCGGAGTACACGGCGGCGAGGTGACGGAGGGCGTCCTCGACCGTATAGGTGCCGGTGATGTAGGCGCCGTGAGGATCGGCGCCGGCGAGCGCAGCGACCAGGGCCCGCCGGGCTGCCACGTCGCGGAGGACGCGCGCGGGGTGGTGGCGGGCGATGTGCCGCGTGGTGGCCCGGAGTTGCCTGCCGGACAGTGCGAACGCGTCGGCAACGCGTTCGCCGTCGGCCGCCAGGACCTCGTCTTCCTCGGCGGTGGTGCTCCAGGGGCCGGGGCTCGCCGCCAGTGTCTCGGCCTCGTCCTCGTCGAGCCGCGCCGTCAGGAACGCCACCAGGTCGTCGGTCACTTGTGCTCCTCAGCCTGCGTCGCCGCCCACGCCGCCGCGACCGCCGCGACGGCGGGCTCCAGCTCCGCCCACAGGTCCCGGATCGCCTGCTCGACCCTGGGCGCCGGTTGCCCGGCTGCGGCCCGCGCGACCTCCCGCTGTGCGCGTGCCCATCCGAGGGTCGGTGTGAGGCGGCCGACCAGGGCGTCGCGGAGGTCGGGGCTCAGCGGGACGGCGATGGTGTCGGTCATGGTCCACTCACGGGGTCGAGTTGGCGTGCGGGCCTGGCGGGTCGGGTCGCGGCCCAGTGCGCGTAGGAGCCGAAGACGCCGAGCGCGATGGTGAGGACCGCCCCGACGACGGCGCCCTGCATGTCGGGCCCGGTCGGCGCGAGTTCGCCTGCGGTCATGCCGCCGGTGAACAGCACCGACACGACGGCGGCGCCGCCCACGGTGATGAGGAGGTCGTATGCGGCTGCGGCTCGCGCCCAGGCGGGCCGCTCGACGAGGACTTCGTCTGCGCAGGCGAGGCTGTCCTCCTCGACCATGCCGGTGATGGTCGTGCCGCGCGTGAGGGCTGTGACGCCCATGGCGATGAAGCCGAGGGCGAGGAGGATCGCGGCGACGATGATCGACTGGACGAGGATTTGGGTGAGGGCGACGACGCCGAGGGCGGTGCAGCCGATGTGGAGCGGGCGGCACCAGCGGTGGGGGCAGGTGCGGGTGGGGGTGTGATGTCCCATGGGACGGATCCTCTCGTATCGGACTGTCAGGCGGGGGCTGTTCCGGGCCACACGGGCTCGTCGTCCAGGGTGTAGTGCTGCCCTGGGGCGGCGTGTAGCTCGGCGTGTAGCGGCGGGTGTAGCGCGTCGTGACCTGCGGCTACACCGGCCGGAGAGGGGTCGGGGTCGGGTCGGGGGGAGGGGTTGAGCGCGGCTTCCAGGTCGTCGACGTGGACCCCGGCGTTGACCTTCCCGGCCTTGCCGCCGACCCGGACCTTGGGCCGGATCGGGACGCCGTGGCCGGTGATCCAGGCCCGGACGTCGGCCGTGTCCCAGTCGATGCCGGCGGCCTGGACGCGGGTGGTGATCTCGGCGAGGTGGATGCCGCGCCGGTCGCCGATGGCTCGGCGGATGGCGGTGAGGTCGCGGTGGCGGGCGGCGGCCGGGTCGAGCGGCGGTGGCATCGGTGCCGCCGCTGGCATCGGGTCGTCGGTCGCTTCGGTCGCTTCGGTCGCTTCGGTCGCTTCGGTCGCTTCGGTCGCTTTGGTTGCCTCGGTCGCTGCGGCCGGGCCGTGCCACCAGGCGGCGGCGACCCAGGCCGGGGTGGCGACCGCGAGCACTGCCGGGCCGAGGTGCCAGCCGGCCCAGGCGCCGCCGAGGAGGATGCCGCCGCGAGCGGCGATCGTTCCGCGCCGCTCCTCGGCTCCCTCGGTCTCGGCGGCGATCCACGTAGTGACCCGGTCGAGGAGAGCGTGGTGGCCGTCGACCGCCCGGTCCACCCCGCGCCGGGCGAGCAGCACGGGGCGGACGGGGAGGCGTCCGGTCACCGGCCGGTGGTGGTCTGGGTAACCGAGTTGCCGACGCTGTTGCCGGTCTGGTTGATGGTGACCCGGAGGACGCCGAAGAGGCCGGCGGTGGTGGCGGTGAGGCACATGACGATGATGGTCATGATCGTCCAGGTCTTGGCCTGCTTGTGCGCGGTCTTCCAGCCCTTGACGCCCATGCCGAGGATGAAGACGGCGATGATCAGCGAGCCGGTGCCGGTGACTCCGCTGTTGACGTCCAGGCCCTGGGGCGAGGCGGGGGGTTGCTGTTGGGGTGCGGTGCCGGCGGTGGTCTGGGCGAGCATCTGGCCGGCGAGGTCGTGGACGTTGGGGTACTCGTGCATGGCGGGTCCTCAGTGGGTGTAGAGCGCGGCGGCGGCTGCGATGGCCGCCCAGATGCACGCGAGTTCGAGGGCGATGCGGTGGACGGTGCGCGGGGGCAGGCTCGGTGAGACGGCCAGGAGGCCGATGAGGGCGAGCATGGCCAGGAGCACGCCCGCGAGGGCGGCGGGCATCAGCCGGTGGCGACGGTGAGCTTGGGGGTTGCATCGGGCGCGAACAGGTAGCCGCCGTTCGCGTCCCGTTCCGGCAGCGGCACGAGGGTGCCTCGGGCAACCCACTGGCGAACGGTGTTCGGCTTGACCTTGAACCGCTCGGCGATCATGGCCGTCGTGAGCTCCCTCTGAGGGGCGGCCGCCGTGACGCGGGGCGTGACGACCACCGGGACGGACAGCGGGATCGCAGCAGGACCGTGGATGGCCGGCCGGTGCGCCGGGGCGGCCGGTGGCGGGGGTGTGACGGCGGCGGTGGCGTCGGCCGTCACGGCTGTCACGCGCCGCTCCACTTGCCGCTGGACGGGCGTGGCGGCGAGGTGGAGGAGGTGGCCCAGGACGAGCGGCGGGATGCACGAGACGACCCAGACGAGCCACACCGGGGCAGCGGGCGTAGCGGTCCAGTGGCCGGTGACGAACATGTGTGACACGGGCTGGGCGCTCATGGCGAGGCCGAGTGACAGGGCGGCGCCGGCGACGGCGGAGCGGTGTCCGGGGGCGCCGCGGGGGCGGGTGCCGGCGACGACGGCGGCGATGCCCGCGTAGGCGGCGAGGACGGCGGCCATGCCCCAGGCGAGGCGGGTGTCCCATCCGGCGAGGACGGCCAGGTGGTGCTCGCCGGGGGCGCACATGACGAGGACGGTGACGGCGACGGCGGGGCGGCCGGCGGCGGTGAACGCGCGAACCCACAGCGGCGGCCGGGGCGTGACGGTGTCACGCGGGGGTGATGCGGGCGGGACACGCCGGGGCGGACTGCCCCGGGTGATCAACCGCAGGATACGGTTTTGCGAAGCCACGAAGGATCTCCCGAGATCTGTAGTGGTAGCCGCGGCGGGGTTCGCTCCCTGCCGTGGTCAGGCCCTCGTCTGGCGTTACCAGCGCCAGGTGGGGGCCGTTTTGCTATCGTGCTCGGCCTTTATATCACGGTCTGTTATGGATTGTGTCGGATTCGAGGGTGTGACGTGACACCCGTCCTGGCGTGTCCTGTACGGGAGTTGGTGATCTCTAGGGGTGTGACGGGGTGGCCGCCGGGTCAGCCCCGGCGCATGCGGTCGACGCGTTCGCCGAGCCCGGGGCGTGACGGCTCGTCACGGGGCTGGGAGCGGCGGTACATGGGCGTCTCGACCTTGCGCTCGACGCGGCTGTAGTCCTCGCCGCGGATGGGCTCGACGGCGGCCCGCGGGACGGACATGACGTCGCCCATGGCCTGGGTGACGACGGGTCCGGCGCGGTCGGCGGGGTGGGTGGCTGCCCACCGGTTCCATGCCACAACGGCTTCCCAGCCGCCGTGCTCGCGCTGGATCCACCACATGAGGCGGGCGACGATGACGCCCTGGTCGTCGGGGAGGGTGACGCGGAGGCGTGGGCGGTGGTCGGGCTGCGCGGGCGGCATGGGGCCAGTGTCCCGGAGGCCGTCAGCGTTCGACGACCGGTCGAGCGAGGTCGCGGTGGACGAGGGTGACGTCGTGGCCGCGGGTGCGGAGGGCGGTGTCGAGCATCATGCCTACGGAGGCTGCGCGGTGTCGGCCGCCGGCGCATCCGACGGCGATGGTGGTCGGTGCCGGGCTGGGTCCGGCGAGGTAGGCGGTGACGGTCGCCAGGGTGGCGTCGACGAGTGCGGGGATGCCGGGCGTGGAGGCGACTGCGGTGCGGACCTGGGCGTCGTCGGCGGTGAGGTGCCGGAGTTCCGGGGAGACGTACGGGTCGCGGTAGTGGTGGCGGAGGTCGAGCGTGATGGTGGCGTCCGGTGCCGGTCCGTGGAGGTAGCCGAACGTGGTGATGGTGATCATGAAGCTCCCGTCTTCGCGCCGGCTGGTCCGGCGAACTCCCCGGTCCCGGCTCGTGTCCGGGGCCGGGGAGCCCGCCGGCGTCAGGCCGGGATGATCCACGCTTCGGTGACCAGGGCGGCGGCGCGGTGGGTGCGCTGCTCGATGCGGGCCTTCTTCTCGGCCCAGCCCTTGACCCAGGCGGCGGTCTTGGTGGCGGGGACGGTGACGGCGAGGGTCTGGATGGTGACGGGCTGGCCTTCGATCTTGGTGGTGACGATGGTCTGGTAGGTGGTGGTGGCGGCCATGGTGTGCTCCCCGGTGTCGGTGTTCCCTGCTGACGTCTACGACTGTACATGGCCCATGTACGTCATGCAACCCCCCATGTACAGTGGATCCATGACCACCCCAGCCGACGCCGTAGCCGCCGCCCTCGCCCGGGTCGAGCAGGTCGCCGACCCGACCGCCCGGGCCATTGCCGCCGGTGAACTGCTGACCGCCCTCGCCGACGGCCAGGCCCAGGCCCGGGCCCTCCGCCAGGCCGCCGTCCTCGACCTGCGGGCCCGGGGCTACAGCCACGGCGACGTCGCCGCCGCCATCGGCACCAGCCGCTCCCGGGCCCAGCAGATCGCCGAGGGCAAGACCCGCACGCCGGCCGCCAGGCCCGCCGCCGACTGACCCTCACGCCGCCCGGCGCTGCTCGATCAGCCAGACGAGCCAGCCCTGGTACTCGGTCCACGTCATGGTGCGCGGGCAGCCGCGGCAGGTGACGCGGTCGGTGCCGTCCTCGCGCTGGAGGCCGCGCCCGCAGCCGCCGCAGGGGGTGCCGAGCGGGATGTGCTCGACGTCGCCGCTGCCGCCGAGGAGCCGCCGTGCTCGGCCGGCGAGAATGCGGACGGCCCGCCCGAGGCCCTCGGCGTCGTGCCAGGCCCAGGCGTCGCGCCCGCCGCGGGTGTCGCCGAGGACGCGGGCGGCCCAGCCGGTGGTGCGTCCGCGGACCTCGGTGCTGCCGAGGTGGTCGAGCCAGGCGGCCGCCCATTCGGCGAGGGTGGTGTCCATCTCGTCGGCCTGGTCGAACTCGGGTGAGGGGCTGGCGGGGTCGATGCGGGTGCCGCCGCGGGTGAGGGCGGTGTGGGTGGCCTGGCCGTCGGCCGCGGCGATGAGTCGGTCGCGGAGCGAGGGCAGCCGCCAGAGGATGGTGGCGAGGTCGTTGCGGCAGTCCGCGCACCAGACCGGTTCGCCGGTGCGGGTCGGGTGGCTGGGGCAGGTGCTGGCCGGGGTGGTGTCGGTGTCGTGCTGCATGGTCGGCTCCCTGGGCGGTACGGTCCGGGGTGAGTGGTGGACCGTGGCCCCCGGGTGACCGGGGGCTCTCGCCGTGTCAGCGCTTGAGGGCGTAGACCTTCTCGCCGCCGATGAGTGGCGCGTCCTCGGGGCCTTTGATGTGCGGGGCGATCCACAGGGGGCGGTGGACTTCGCGGGTGGGGTACCACTGCTGGCGCCAGTGGCCGCGCACGATCCACGAGTGGTGGTACTCGCGAACTCCGTCACCCTGGCCCTCGGTCCGCTTGGGGCGGCGTAGTTCGATTACGCGAACCGGCTTGGCCACCTGACCCGCCCGCCGCAGCCTCTTCTGTGCAGCTCGATCGGGCTGCACGTCGGAGAGTGCAGCCAGGGGTTGTTGCATCAGCAACATCGCGGCGCGCAGGACCGGCAAGGCACTGTTGGCGACGCCGGATTCTGCCGCCATCAGGCCGATTTCATGGTCGCTGACGCCCGCGTTGAACCCTGCGTAGAGGCGCACGATGTCGTTGAACCACAGGCCGCCGGGGGTTGCTCCCAGGATGCGCAGTTGCTGTTCGACGACCGCACTGTCCAACTCGTCCAACACGGATTGCAGGTCGATGAAGAAGGCGATCATCGCCCCCGTGCCGAGTACTTGCCATGACGCAGCGTGTACGCGGCACGGCATCTTGCCCCAGGTGACCGGGATGCCGCCGTCGAAAAACATGAAGCCGATCGAGGACGGGTAGTCGAGCGCGTCCGATGCGAACGGTGGCAGTGACCCGGCTGCCACGGTGGCCAGTTGCGTCATGCCCTCGGAGACGTGGAAGAGATCGGCAAGGACGAGTTTCGTGGTCTCTCGTGCTGCGACATCAATGCTGCCGAGGCCAGGGGCGACGCGACTCAGGTTCTGCTCGGTGTGTAGCGAGGCAATACCCGCCGGCCCCACGGCATCGCGCTGCCGCACGATCTCGGCTCGGAGTTCGGGTAGGTCGACAGGGCGGATGTGCATGTCGCTCCTTGGTGTCGCTCTGGTCTCGAATGGATCAAGGTGTGGCAGTTTGTGCAGGTCGGGCGTAGCGTCCCTGGACCGGCGCGTCCCCCCTCGCCGGTGTAGGGCCCGTGCTCTCGGTGCCGCCGGTCGAGCGCGGGCCCTCGGCCGTGTCAGGCGGGCGTCCAGCGCAGCCCGCAGGCTTGGCAGTGCGGCCAGCCGGCGTACCCGGAGACGGTGCCGTTGCTGCGGAGGGTCAGCGCGCCGTGCTCGGGGCAGCGTTCGTGGTTGGACCGCAGAACCCAGTACCAGGAGCCGCAGGGGCAGATGGCGGGTTCGTCGCCGGCGGGGGGCCGGCGGTCGGCGAGGTTGATCACGGGGCCGCTCACGCCCGCTCCTGGTTGTCGAGTGCGGCGAGGATGCGGTCGGCGCATCCGGCCGCGGTCAGGCCGTGCGGGATCGTCCCGGCCTTGAGGCCGGTGGCGTAGTCGCGGACGCGCTGGTCGGCTTCTTCGGCTCTCTCGGCGCGCTGGTAGTGGTGGTCGTATCCGCGCCGCCAGCGATCGCGCTCCTTGACGAGCCGGTCCCGCTCGGCGATGAGCGCGTGGATCGGCGCCACGATGTCCGGCCAGGCGTCGCCGTGCC
The DNA here is from genome assembly GCF_042793325.1 of Embleya sp. NPDC056575. Taxonomy (NCBI): domain Bacteria; kingdom Bacillati; phylum Actinomycetota; class Actinomycetes; order Kitasatosporales; family Streptomycetaceae; genus Embleya; species Embleya sp. NPDC056575. The sequence goes on along the minus strand of NZ_JBHTVA010000076.1, from coordinate 9,685 downwards.
CGCCGTGCGCCTCGAGGGCGTCGCGCGCCTCGGTGAGGAGCATTTCGCGCTGCGAGGCGCCGGCCTGGCTGAGGGCGAGCTGCTGCCGTAGTGCGTCGAGTCCGGCGCGGATGCGGTCGACTTCGGCCGGGCCGAGGCGGCGTTTGTGGGCGTGGTCGAGGAGGTTGTCGAGCTGCTCGCGGGTGGGCTCGGTCATGTCGGGTCGGCCTCCTCGTGGTCGGCGCGCATGTCGTGGTCGTGGACGACCTGGTAGCGGTCGCAGCCGAGGCGGATGATCCAGTCGCCGGCGCGGGCGACGGTCGTGTGGTGGCGGCCGGCGGAGTCGACGTGGTCGAGGATCACTTTCGGGTCGCGGTAGAGGCCGGAGAGGTCGCCGTGGCACCAGGCGGCGATGGCTCGGGCGGTGTCGCCGGTGTCGTCGCCCTGGACCTGGACGGCCTCGACCTCGACGGGGCGGCGGCGGAAGCGGCGGACGGTGGGCTCGGTCATCGCTGCGGCTCCGAGGCGTGGGTGGCGAGGTGGGCGAGGCCGGCCGTGAGCGCGGCGGGCTGGGTGGGGGCGCAGTCGATGGCGATGCACGGCCGGCAGGCCCAGGACCAGCGGGCGGAGGGGCGTGGGTGCTCGGGGTCTCGGGTGCGGTAGACGCGGATTGGCGGGGGGCGGCGGTCCACGGTGGTCTCCGGTGGTGGGGCCGGGGCGCGTGGCCCCGGCCGGGCGGGTGGGTCAGGCGTGCTCTCGGTAGGCCCGGTACGGCCGTTCCTGGTCGTCGTCGGACGTGCACATGTGGATGCCGGCCGCCCGCTGCCGCTCGAACATCACGGCGATCCACATCTGGTCGGGTGCGTGGACGGCGAGGTCGGCCCAGGCGTGCGGCGTCATCTGCATGGAGTCGTCGGCGAGGCCGCACGGGCAGGGGCAGTCGGGGATGGGGTCGAGGAGCGGGTTGACGCCGTGGCAGCGGTGGTGCCAGTGGTGTTCGCACGCCTCGCAGGAGCCCTTGGGGACGATGTACGTGGTCGTCCACTTGGGCGGGCCGGCGACGGGTGTGGTGGCGATGAGGCGGCGGGTTCCGGTGGTGGTGCGGGCAGTTCGCTGTTGTGCTCTGGTGCTGATGTCGGTGACGTCGGCCACGTGGACTCCTGTCGCTGTGGGTCTGGTCGGTGGCTTGCCGTTGCCTCACGGCGGGCCGTGGCGGGGGCTAGGAGTGGTCGGAGGCGGGCGCCGGTCCCTCACTGGGGGTCGATGCGCCGGAGGGGCTCTCGGGGGCGCCTGTGGCGTCGCGGGTCACCACTGGGCCCACTCGCCGCTGTCGCTGCGACCGGAGTGCAGCCCCGGGTGGTCGCCGGGCCGATCGCAGATCCGGCCGAGGACGGCATGCGCGGCCACGCACAGCAGGGGCTCGGTGTCGCGGTCCTCGACGGCGGCGACCGACCACACGTCCTGCCGCCGCCAAACCCGCATCTCCGCCCACTCCGGGTGGTGCCAGCGTCGGGTCGCCATCTGCTCGACGGCCCGGTCGAGCGTCGGTTCGGTCGACCCGACGCGTTGCCAGCCACCGGTCGGGCTGTCGGCGTCGGCCTCGTCGCGGAGGACGACCCGGTAGTCCTCGGTCGTCGGCAGCGGCGGGTCGTACCGCCGAGGGCCGGCCACCGTCGCCGTCGTGCAGTCGGGGTCGGGTTCAGGGTCCTCGCGCTCGGCCCGCAGCCGCTCGATCTCGGCCCGCGCCTCCACCAGCTCGGCCTCCAGGCGCTCGGCCTCGTGCTCGGCCGCCCACGTCCGGTCCCGCGCCAGCCGCCAGTCGCCCCGCGAGGGCATGCCGCGCCCGGGGTCGGCCTCCGCCTCGTCCCGCCGCTGGATCTCCGCCGCCGTCCGCCCGGCGAGGTCCGCCGCCAGGGCGCCCAGACCGGGGCCGATCGCCACGGCCGTGGTGCGCTGCCGCTCGACCGTGGCGGCCTGCTCGGCGACCAGGGCCAGCAGCGCCGGCACGTGCTGCTCGATGCAGCGAATGAGCGCCTTGTTCCAGGCAACGAGGTGCTCAAAGGTCGGCCCGCCGGGGCGGACCGGCGACGTGGTTGCGGTGGCCTGGTCGGCCCGGATCGCGTCGAGGTCGAGCGGCGCGGCCGAGGTCTCGTCGGCGGCGGTCACCGGGCGGCCGCCTCGTCCAGCACCGCCGTGTACGACACCGGCCGGCCCAGCGACTCGGCGTAGGCGACCTCCGCCCGGGTGTGCTCGCCCGGCTCGCCGACGACCACGACCCGGTCGCAGCGGCGGATCCGCGCCAGGTGGAGCGGCCCGGCGATGTCGTGGCCGACGTCGGGGATGGGCATGTCGACGAGCCAGCCGGCGCGGCTCTGGCGGGCGGCCTCGGCGAGGATGGCGGGCCAGTGGCGGAGGCTGCCGCAGAGGCAGACGGTGGGCGGGTCGAGGCTGGTCATCGCGGGGGCTCCGTCTGGTGTCGGCCCTGGTCGGGGCGGCGTGTGGTGGGCTTCGTCCGTCGGCCGGGCTTGGGCGTGGGCCAGTGCGGCGGCAGGTGGTCGAGGGCGTCGCGCAGCCAGCCCGGGAGGTCGGCCCGGGCGTCGTCCTCCAGGACGGCGACGGCGCGCAGGACGGTGAGGATGTCGCCGCGGGTGCGGTGGATCTCGGCGTGGAGGTCGGCGTCGGTGGCTGGCCGCTCGCCGTCCTGGGTGACGGTGACGAGGGGTTCGCCGTCGATGTGGCGGGTGATGGTGATCGTGGTGGTGGGTCCGGCGGTGGCGAGGGCTCGGCGGACGGCGGCGAGGGCGTCGTCGGTCACGTGGCGCTCCGGGTGGTGTCGTCGACCGGCAGCCACTGCAGGACCGTGACGGGCCGCTGCTCGACCTCGGTGACCTCGATCTCCGGCCCGCCGAAGAACATCGGCGGGATGTCGGGGCCGTGGTCGGCCCAGATGACTCGGTAGTGCCGGCCGTCGGCCTTGACGACGGTGATCTTGTACGTGCAGTGGTCGTCTTCGTCGGTGGTCTCGGTGTGGATGGTGTGGTCGTCGAGGAGGGCGGCGAGTTCGGCCTGGGTGAACGTGCGGGTGGGCATCAGGAGGTCTCCGTGGTGGGGTCGGCGGGTCGTCCGGTCGTGGCGGGTCGTCCGCCGCCGCTGCAGGGCTGGCGCATCGCGTTGCGGTGCTGGCGAAGGTGGCCGGCGATGGTGATGGCCCAGTCGCGTCCGCATTCGGGGCAGGTGGCGCGGGGGCCGGAGCCGGGCCGGGTGGCGGGTTTGACGTCGTAGTCGGCGAGCGCGGCAGCCACCGCGGCGGACAGGGGGCCTTCGTTGGGGTGGGCGAGCCAGGTGTCGCCGGCGGTGTCGATGGCGGAGAGGGCGGCGGGCGGGATCATGCGGCGCCCTGCTCGCGGAGCCGGGTCTCCAGGGCGACGACGCCTTCGATGCGGCGGCGGATTTGGCCGACGACGAGGTGGATGTGTCGGGCGGGGGCCTGGATGTTGATGCTGGCGGCGTCCCACAGGACGGCGCCGATGCGGTCGACGAGGCCGGTGTCGCAGCAGGCGCGGTCGTCGAGGACGACGATGACGTGGGCGCCGACGGGGATGCGGTTGTCGAGGGTGTCGAGGTGGGCGCCGTGGGTGAGGTCGAGGACGTAGGTGGTGGTGATCACGGGCATGGGCACGGTCATTGCGGTCACTTCCCGAGGTTGGCGAGGCGGGCGTAGTGGCCCTGCCACGACAGCGGCACGGTGATCTGGTTGGGGCCCTGGCGGTTCTTCGCGACGATCAGGTCGACTTCGCCGAGCCAGTCGCGGTCGCCGGGTTCCTTCGGCTGGTCGGGGTGGGGGACCTCGCGGTGGAGGAGCATCACGATGTCGGCGTCGTTCTCGATCGAGCCGGACTCGCGGAGGTCGGAGAGCTGCGGGATCTTGACGGTGCGCAGTTCGGACGCCCGGTTGAGTTGGGTGAGGGCGACGACGGGGATGCCGAACTCGATGGCGAGGAGTTTCAACCCGCGGGAGAGGGCGCCGAGTTGCTGGACGCGGCTTTCGCCGGCGCGGGTGTCGACCTTCATGAGCTGGAGGTAGTCGATGACGACGACTTCGGCGGGGTGGCCTTGGCCGTGCATCCAGCGCAGGCGGGTGCGGATGTGCGGCAGGGACAGGTTCGCGGTGTCGTCGATCAGCAATGGGGCGTTGCGCAGCGCGGGGCTGTGCTTGGCGAGTTTGGGCCAGTCCCAGTCGCCGAACTCGCGGGCCTCGAACGCGTTGAGGCTGACGCCGGCCAGGCCGGCGAGTGCGCGGTCCATGACCTGGCGCCGCGGCATCTCCATGGAGAACAGGGCGGCGGGCCGGCCGCGTTTGACGGCGGTGTGGACGGCGAGGTTGAGGCCGACGATGGACTTCCCGCCGCCGGGTCGGGCGCCGACGATGACGAGTTGGCCGCCGCGGAGTTTGACAACGCGGTCGACGTCGGGCCAGGGGGTGGGGATGACCGGGTTGAGGTCGGGCTGTTCGAGGGTGTCGAGGTAGGCGTCGAAGTCGTCGGCGACCATCAGGGCCTGGCCGGCGGTGTTGCCGGTGGCGACGGCCTGGACGTCGGCGATGACCTTCTCGATGTCGGTGTCGGGGTCGAACCCGGCGGATCCGGCGGTCTGTACGCCGCGGGCGCATGCCTGGTGGAGGCGGCGGCGTCGGGCGTCGTCGGCGACGGTCTGGGCGTGGTAGCGGACGCTGGCGGGGCTGACGGCGCCCATCTGGCCGAGTTCGAAGAGTTTGGTGACGTCGCCGCGGAAGGCGGCCATGTCGCCGGTTTGTTCGAGGCGGCGGGCGACGGAGGTGATGTCGACCCAGGCTCCGGCGCCGGCGAGGTGGACGGCGGCGGCGAAGGCGAGGCCGCGGGAGGGCTGGTGGAAGTCGCCTTCGGTGAGGGTTTCGGCGGCGGCTTCGGCGAGGTGTCGGCCGTGGATGGCGGCGCCGGCGACGGCGTCCTCGGCGAGGAGGACGTCGGGGTGGGGGGTGTAGCCGGGGGCGCCGAGGACGGGTGTGTCGAGGGTGTCGGTCATGTGGGGGCTCCGGGGTTGCAGTCGGGGCAGCGGTACCAGCGGCCCTCGGTCTCGACGAAGCGGTAGCCGGGGTTGTCGCAAGTGCCGCACCAGTCGGGTTCGGGGTCCGACCGGTGGGTGGGTGCGGTGGCCGCGGGGGCGCTGGGGAGTCCGGACCATCCGCGCATGAGGGCGGTGATGTAGGTCGGGGGGTTGTCCCTGCGCCAGGAGCGGCGGGCGTGTTCGATGAGGGCGGGGACACCGACGCGGTTGATCAGGTCGACGAGTTCGCCGACTTGTTCGGCGCGCATGGTCCAGGAGGCGGTCATGCCTTCGGCGGTCATGCGGTCCTGGAGGGGGCCGAGGGCGGCGAAGGCGTCGCGGCTCGGCCGCTCGGCCGCTTGCTTGCTTGCATTACCTGCTTGTTTGTTAGGGCGGGACGAGATTCCCGCCTTTGGCCCGGCATTTGTGGTCGATTCGGACTCAAAGGTGGGACTGTCGTCCCGGCTTTGGGCCTCAAAGGTGGGAACCTCGTCCCGCCTTTGAGCGCTAAGGCGGGAATCTGGTCCCGCCTTTGGGCCTTCAAAGGTGGGAATCTCGTCCCGCCTTTGTTCCGGGGCGAACCGGGGCAACCGGTACAGCGTCTTGCGGCCCTTGTGAGCGAACACCGGGCGGCCGTTGCGGTCTTTGTCGATCACGACCCGGACCTCGAGGTCGCGCGCGGCCAGCCGCTGGAACGTCTTGCGCAGGCTGTCCGCCTTGAGGCCGGACTGCCGGGCGATCAGGTCCGGTGGCGGCCAGCACTCGCGGGTCTTGAGGTCGGCGTACCGGGCGAGGACGACCAACACCATCCGCTCGGCCGGCGTGAGGTCGGCCGGAGCATGGTCGAGAACTTCCTCAACCAGGCGCTTATCCACAGGTGCGGGCCTTTCGATGGTGCGGTCGGAGGGATGGGCGCGGTGGGATCAACCCCTTCAGGGCGGCTTCCGATCAACCTGATAGCCATCATATACTTGGCCACCTACATGTTGGCTATTGCTACCCACGGTGGAGTGGCCACACGCATGTGGGATCATGTCGACATGCCTACGGAGGACGCCGTGACCCAACTTCGAACCGCCGTGCGCACGTTCAAGCGAGCCGACAAGGCCGTGAAGGACGCGCGCACGCACCGAGACGAAGCCATCGCCGCCGCCCTGCGGGCAGGGATAAAGCCGAAGGCGGTCGTCGACGAGACCGGCCTCACAGCCGAGCAGATCCGCCGCATCGCCCGCGAACACGACGTCCCCCGGCTGCGAGAACCGACCGTGACGAGCCGGCGGAAGCAGGAATCCGACGAGACCTGACACCTGCTTCACCTCCCTTCGTGGCCCGGCTTCGGTCGGGCCTTCGTCATGTCCGCGTGCTCCCGGGGCGGGGGTGTGGACGCCCCGCCCCGGGGGTGTGGTGGGCCTACTCCGGGTCGGTCGGCCAGCCGACGGCAACGGCCGGGGCCTGCTTGGCGGCGAGCCCGGAGAGGGTGACGGTGGCCGTCGCGATCTCGGCGACGATGCGCGCGAGCAGCTCGTCGGTCAGGTCGGGACAGTCCGGTTCGCCCATCAGGCCCATCGACACCTCGTAGGTGGCGACGCTGGCGTCGAGCGGGCCGAGGGCGGCGTGTTCGCGGATGGCCCGTGCGGCGAACTCGCGGATCTCGGCCTGGGTGTATGTGGCCGGCGGGACGATCTGGTCCCAATCGCAGGTCTGTTGACCCTTCTGCTTCACGTCGCGGTGGTCACCGAGGTGGCCGGGGCTGCGAGCGCAGGTGTGGTCGTGGTCCTCGCGCGGGCAAGGGGTGCCGCACGTCTTGGCGGTGGTCTGGTCGGTCATGTCGGTCCCGTCTCGTGGTGGTTGGTGCGGGGTCCGGCGGGCTGGTACCGCCGCCGGACCCCGCGGTCAGGCGGACCGCTTCGAACGGCGGCTGGCGCGGCGCTTGGCGGCGACCCGTTCGGCCTCGGTCGTCCCGCCCCACACGCCGCTGTCGTAGCTGTGCTCCATGGCCCACGAGCCGCACGCGCCGGCGACCGGACAGGCCCGGCAGACCTTCTTGGCCAGGGCCGTCTGGACCTTCGCCTCGGGGCTGGTGCCGATCGGGAAGAACAGCTCCGGGTCCTCGCCGCGACAGGCCGCCCGGTGACGCCAGTCGACGCGGCTGTCGTGCTCGGCTCGCCCGCTGCCTGCGCTGGCGGCGAGGGCAAGCCGGGAGGACATGCGCCCGGGTTTGTCCGCGGTCGGCTGGACCTGTACCCGGGTGCCCTGTGGGACGGCCCGCAGGTGGTCGGGGCGGACGCACATGCGGGTGCCGCACGTGTGGGCGATGTCGTGGCGGTCGGGGATGGCGTCGACGAAGTGGTTGTAGACGGCGTGGTGGGCGGCCCAACGCCGGCCGGAGATGCTGATGGCCCCGTAGCCGCCGCTGGGTGCTCCGGTCCACAGCCAGCAGTCGCCGGTGCGGTCGATGCGGGCGAGGAGGCGTTCGGTGACGGTCCCGGCGGGTCGTCCGCTCACGAGGCACCTCCGATGTGGGTGAGCAGGTCGAGTTGGTCGAGTGCGACGATCGGCGTGGGCGGCCCGGGTGGCGCCGGGTCGGGCCTGCGTTCGGGCCACGTCTCGGGTCCGGTGGGTTCGGGTTCGACGTGCGGCCGGTAGGGGTGCCCGAGGGCGGGCGGCCGGTCGTGGCAGGGGCAGGTGCAGACGTTCAGGTCCCACACGTCGGCGGTGCGGCCGGGCCAGACGGCGGCGCGGCCATCGGAGTACATGAGCCAGGTCGCCGGCCCGCCGTGTTCCGGCGCGGGAGCGTGTGCCGTCTGGTGGCGAACGGCCGCGGTGAGGACGGTGGTTGTGGTGGTGAGGCGTTCGGTGCCGTCGGGCATCACGCGGCGGCTCTCCGTCCCTGGATGGCCCGCTCCATGGCGAGCGCGGCCCATTCGTCGGCGATCACGGCGGCTTCGATGCGGGCGTTGACGTCGGTGTCGTTGCGCAGCTTGATCACGTAGGCGGCGGTGCTCTCGGCCTTGCGGGCGACGTGCGCGTCGCCCATCCCTTCGGCGCGGTGGCGGATGCCCGCGCGGATCTGGGCCAGGGTCCGCAGGTCGGCGGTCGTGGCGGTCACAGCGCCTCCGGTCGTGCTGCCCAGTCGGCCATCGCCTCACCGGCGCGGCATGCGGCTTCGGGGTCGGTCTCGGCGAGGGCGCGCAGGTCCGCCGCGGCCTTCTTGCGTGCGGCGATGTCGGCGAGCACCGCGCGGACGGCGGCCCGGTAGTCGTCGGGGTCGAGGCCGGCCACGACCGGGATGTCGGCCGCTTCGGCGGCGGCCTGCATGGTGTCGGCGAGGGCGGCCATGCGGTCGCGCTGGTCCCGGACCTCCCGGATCATGGCGGCCATGTAGTCCTCGCCGGCGAGGCTGGCTTGCGCTTCGGCGAGCTCCTGCTCCAGGTCGACGGCGATCGCCCGGGCCTGGTCGCGCTCGGCGATGGTCTGCTCGTACAGTCCGGCCCACTTGGCGGCGTCGCATCCGCGCTGCCGGCTCTCGGCTGCGTGGGCGTCGCGCTCCTTGGTGACCTCCTCCAAGTCCGCGAGGAGGTTGTTGTTGAGGGTGGCCTCGCGGTCGAGGTCGCCGGTCAGGTCGGCGAGGCGGCCGGTGGTGATCAGGCGGATCATCGGGTCCTCCGGTGCTGGTCACGGTGGTTGGCGGTGCGGGCGTCGGCCTCGCGCTCGGCCCGGCCGCGGACCTTGGCGGCGCGCAGGAGCACAACGAGGCAGGCCAGGCCCGCGAGGTAGCAGGCGGCGGCGAGGAGGTACACGGTCACGGCGTCCTCCGGTGGCGGCCGGGGTGGTGTCCGCTCCACGGGCCGAGGTCGATGTACAGGTCGTCGTCGGCCTCGCGGTACGGCCGCCAGCGGGTGTCGTCCGCGACGTAGGCCAACTCGGCCAGGACACGCGGGTGCGGGGGCGGCGGGGCGGTCGTGATGACGTGGACGCCGCCGGTCGCGGGGGCCGGGGTGCGGGGGCCCCGCCCGGCCGGGATGACCCGGCCGAGCAGGGAACGCAGGGAGGCGGCCATCAGTTGGGCACCGCCGCCGACTCGCCGGGCAACGTGAGCCCGAGGTGACGGCGGCTCTCCAGGTCCAGGCCCTGGGAGATGACGTGCTCACGTGTGCCGACCGCCCAGTCGACTCCGGACTGGCAGTCCCAGCCGGATGTGTCGCACCAGGCGGCGACCGCCGCCCACGAGCCGTCCGTCAATCGCATCAGGGCGGCCAGGTTCAGTTCGGCGTAGTCGCCCTGACGGGCCCACGCGTGGGTGACCTCGGCAACATCGTCGGGGGCAATCGAGCAGACGACATCGGTGCTGAACTCGTTGAGGCCGAAGACGTACTCCAGGTTGTACGCCCAGTCGGTGTCGGCCAGGTCGACGTCCCGGTCGAGGAGTGCGGTGAACTGCTCTGCGATGTACGGGATCGAGTTCATGCCGCGCCACCAGCAGGCCAGTTCGGGTCGGGCTCGTTCGGCCAGCCGCCCTCGGGCTCGATCTCCGCGTCGACCGGGCCCTCGTCGAACACGGGCTGCGGCAACGGGGCGGCGGGTGCCATCTCGGCGGCGACTTCGGCCTTCGCCCGCAGTTCCT
>NZ_JBHTVA010000075.1:31873-48591 GCF_042793325.1 Embleya sp. NPDC056575 | reverse complement strand
CGACCGCACGCTCCGCGCCCGCCTGCTCGGCGACGGCGGCGCGGTCCGGGTGCTCAACATCATGACCCGGCGCGGCCGATGGACCGCCGACGTGCCGGGTCAGCCGTGGTAGGGATTGCGCGGCGGTGCTCCGGGGGGTTGCGAGGTGTCGGCGCGGTACGGGCGGGCGGCCCCATCGGCCTGCCACTCCTCGGTCGTGGCGGGACGGGCGGCTCGGGCGTGCAGGCCCCGGTCCAGGCTGCGCACCTCGTGGGTGAGCCGACGCGTCCGGGCGCCGTCCCCCATCAGCGCGAGCCCGGCGCAGAAGATCAGGGCGAGGGCGAGGCCGGCGAGGAACGCGTCCAGGGTGTCGAGTGTGACGAGGTCGCGGTGGAAGAGACGGACCGTGTATTCGGGGCCGCCGGACGTGTTGTAGCCGATCAGCAGGCCGACGAACGCGGCGGTCGCCGCCGCGAGGAGAAATCCGATGGCGATCATATTGGGTACCTTCCCGTTGTTCTTCCCGTGCTCGTACGGGTGTTCGCCGGGACGGCGGGGCGACTTCGTGGATCGGTGAGGTGACGGTCTCCGGCGCGTGATCCCGGGTCCGACCGCCCTTCCCCGGCCGACTTGTCGGCCCGCGGCCGGGGGAGGGCGGCTCCACGGCGCGTCTACCCGCTGCCTTCCGGGTCACTCTCCCGATCGAATCGATCGTGTCGGGAGGTGAATTCGGGGTAGCCGCCGGTGCGCCGGCGAAGACGGATTCCGACCACACGCCAACTCCCGAACTCCCGGGCCTCATGGCCTTGTCGGAGTCGTTCGACGCTGCCCGAACCCACCCCGAACCCAGTCCGATCAGGAGGGGATGCACCGTGTCCGACGCATCGAGACCGAGTACCCGAGCGAGGAAGTCCACGACGTTCACCACGGATGTGCCGGCTCGCCTGGATCGATTGCCGTGGTCGACGTGGCACTGGCGCATCCTGATCGGTCTCGGCACGGTGTGGATCCTCGACGGCCTCGAGGTCACCGTGGTCGGCAACGTCGCGGGCAGGTTGTCCGAACCCGACAGCGGCCTCGACATCACCGCGGCGCAGGTGACCGGCCCGGGCGCGGCGTTGTACGTCGCGGGAGCCTGTATCGGGGCCCTGTTCTTCGCGTGGCTCACCGACCGGTTCGGGCGCCGGAAGTTGTTCATGGTCACCCTCGCCGTCTATCTGGCCGGCACCGCGCTGACCGCGCTGTCGGTCGAGGCGTGGATGTTCTTCCTGTTCCGGTTCGTCACCGGACTGGGTATCGGCGGGGAGTACGCGGCGATCAACTCCGCGATCGACGAGTTGATGCCGGCCCGCTACCGGGGCCGCGTGGACCTCGCGGTGAACGGTACCTACTGGGCCGGGGCCGCCGGTGGGGCGTTGTTGTCCGTGCCGATGTTGAACACCGGGCTGTTCCCGGCCGATATCGGCTGGCGGTTGACCTTCGCGTTGGGTGTGGTGTTGGGGTTGGTGATTCTGCTGGTGCGCCGCCATGTCCCCGAATCCCCGCGGTGGTTGTACCTGCACGGTCGTGGTGAGGAGGCCGAGCGGCTGGTCGTGGGGGTCGAGGAGAAGTTGGTCGCGGAGGGTACGCACGGCAGCGGGGAGCGCCGCGAGTTGCCCACGCCGGAGGGCGAAGTGACCATCGACGAGAGCAAGTCCGCCGGACTCGGCACGATCGCCCGGGCGGTGGTGCGGGACTACCCGCGGCGTTCGGTGCTGGGGTTGTCGCTGTTCATCGGGCAGGCGTTCCTCTACAACGCCATCACCTTCGGCTTCGCGTCGATTCTGGAGACGTTCTACGACGTGCCGAGTGGTCGGACCGGGTACTACTTCGCGGTCATCGCGGTCGGCAACCTGCTCGGGCCGCTGCTGCTCGGGCCCCTGTTCGACTCGCTCGGTCGGCGGGTGATGATCACGTCGACGTATGTCGGCAGTGGCCTCGCGCTCTTCGGCACGGCCTGGCTGTTCGGCGCCGGACACCTGAACGCCTCGACGCTCACGGCCTGTTGGTGTGTGGTGCTGTTCCTGGCCTCGACCGGTGCGAGCAGTGCGTATCTGACCGTCTCGGAGATCTTCCCGATGGAGGCGCGTGCCTCCGCCATCGCGCTGTTCTACGCGGTCGGCACGGCGGCGGGCGGGATCGCCGGTCCGCTGGTCTTCTCCGACCTCACCAAGTCCGGCGATGTGGGCGACACCGTACTGGCGTTCTGCATCGGCGCCGGCCTGATGGTCGTGGCGGGCGTGGTGGCCGGATTCCTCGCGGTGAACGCGGAACGCCGCTCGCTGGAGGACATCGCCCCGCCGCTGACGTCGGCGGACGAGCGCGGGTAGTAGGGGCCGGACAGGGCCTAGTGCTGCGTTCCTTAAAGGGTGTACACGAACCGGTGTCGTAACGTTCGGGTCGGTGGGGCGGGTCTTCCCCATATCCAGGGTTTGGCGCGGCTGTTCAGTTGCGCGGTCGTGAGGGTCGTGGCCTGGGCAATCTCGTCGGGGTTGGAAAACGAGCGGCCCGCCAGTGCCGCCTTGCGGAAGATGCGCCACCAACCCTCCTGGAGGTTCAACCAGCAGGCGCCGACCGGGATGAAGACGTGTTGGATCCTGGGATGGTCGAGGAGCCATTCCCGGGTGGAAAGGCTGTTGTGGGAGGAGAGGTTGTCGGTGACGACCACGATGTCGCCGGTGGGATTGGCATTCTCGACGAGTTGGAGGAATCGCTGGTAGAAGACGCTGTTGCGCGACGAGGCGGTCATCGTGACCCCGGTTCCGTCCCGCACGCGCAAGCCCCCGTAGACCCAGGTCTTCTCCGGGCCGCGGCCGTAGTCGAGCTCGTTCTTGATGCGATGCCCGTCCGGCGACCAACCCGGCGCCGGTGGGAACGCGCGTGGGATCACCGGGCCGAGTTCGTCGGCGCACACGACCGTGACGCCTTCGGGCGGGTCGGTGTAGAGCTCGACGATCCGCGTCCTTTTCCCGCGAAATCCGGGTCCCGCGACCGAACCCACGACCGCGTGCGACGCCACCGGACCCCCTCGGCGAGCAGGATCCTGCGGACCTGCGAACGGCTCACACGGATACCCAGCCGCCCGGCCTCGGCGGCCAGGGCGTCCAACGTCCACTCGGGCGGCCCGGCCTCGTCCGCCGCCCACAGGTCACCGCCCGGCTGCGTTTCCAAGCGGCCGGGCGGGGCCGTCTTCACCAGGGCCACGATCCGGGAACGCTCCGCCTCGGTGATCCGCCGTTTGCGGCCGCACCCGGGCCGGTCCCCGAGACCTTCCATGCCCTGCTCGTTGAACCGGTGCAGCCATCGCCGCACCGTCTTCGCATCGCACCCCGCCCGAGCGGCAACCTGCGGCACGCGCAGACCCTCCCAGCTCAGCGTGACGATCCTCGCCCGCAGGATCCAGTCGCCCGGCGCGTGACGCGCCCCGGCCAACCGCCGGATCCTCTTCTCCTCGTCCCCGTCCACGGCTTGACGGGCCATCAGAAACTTCGGCACCACACTCGCCCCCGAGCAGCCGAAACACCACTGTTTGACCACTACTTACCCACCCAAAGCGGAACTTAGCACTAGTACTGCAACCGTGTTTGATCTGATGAGGTTGTGTTCTACGGACTGTGGCCTCGTCGTTGCTCGACGTCGACCGCCTCGCCGATCAGTTGGTCCCGGGCGGCCCGGCCGAGGCGGTACGCGACGAACACCAGCAGCAGACCGATCGCCCAGGACGCCGCCGCCTCCCAGACGGCGTCGCCGGTGGCCATGTGCAGCCCGAGGCCGGCCGCCGCGAGCAGGACGCCGAGTACCGCGCTGCCGTCCTCGGCCAGGACCGTGCGCAGGGTCGGGTCGGGCGTCTCGCGGGCGTGGCGCAGTACGGACACGCCGGCCGCGCGTGCCTGGCCGCGCAGTTGTACGACGGCGCGCAGGAGCGATCCGCCCTCGGCGAGCAGGGCCAGGCCCAGTACGGCCAGACCCGCGACATAGGCGCCGGTCTTCGGCTCGCCGTGTTCGCGCAGCGCCTCGAAGCCCTGGAAGACGGAGAAGCAACCGCCGGTCACGAAGATCCCGACGGCGGCGAGGAGGGACCAGAAGTAGCGGTCCTTGCCGTAGCCGAAGGGGTGCTCGGCGTCCGGCGCGCGGCGACTGCGGGACAGGGAGGCGAGCAGGAACGCCTCGTTGAGGGTGTCGGCGACCGAGTGTGCGGCCTCGGACAACAGCGCGGGTGCTCCGGCGAGTACGCCGACGGCGGCCTTGGCGATCGCGATGACGACGTTGGCGGCGAGTGCGACCCATACGGTCAACCGGGTTCCGGCGTCGTCGTCGGTGTCACCTGCGGGCGGGGGCGGTGGTGGGTTCGTGTGCTCGTCTGCCACGCCGGGGCTGCTACCCCCTTGCCGAGGCGGCATGCGAGCGGGAAGTCGGGTGGGCGGGGGGAAAGAAGTCCCGGATGTGTCCCGGACGCGCATGGCGGCGGCAGGGCAGGGAAGGGCAGTGGATCGAGGAATCGAGGATGAGTACCCCTCGATCCGGGAGGCGAGAAGGTCATGCGAACGACACGGACATCAGGAAGACTCTCGCCGATACCACCCCGTTGTACGCGTTCGTCGGAGCGGGTGACCTCGCGGTCGCGAAGATCCGCGAAGTGCCGCGAGGATCGCCGAGTTGCGGAGCGAGAAGCCGGCGCACCGCAAGCCCGTCCGGGAACGCGTCGCCGACTCCGCCGCCGACGTCCGGGACCGGCTCGGCGAGAAGTTCGACGCGGTGGCCAAGGACGCCCGCGAGACCTACCAGGGGCCGGCGGCGCGGGGGCACGAGGTGGTCGACCGCGTTCGCGGCCGGGCCGACGAGGCGGGGCAGGACACGAAGGAGTTCGCAAACGAGGTCGCTCAGGACGCGAAGGAGCTGACGGACAAGGCTGTTCCGGCTCCGGCTCCGGCTCCGGCTCCGGCTCCGGCTCCGGGTCGGGGTCGGGGTCGGGTTCCGGGTCGGGCTCCGGGTCCGGTTCGGCCTCGCGTTCGGGTTCCGCTTCCGCGAGCGGTGCCGCGGCTCGGGCGAGGAGTGCTCGTTCGCGCGATTCGTCGAAGCCGGACACCCACGGCGCTCGCGGGCGACGCCTTCACCCCGGCGCGGGCGTCACGAGGGGTGGGTCAGGAACGTGCGCAGTGCGGTGACCAATGCGGCCGGGTTGTCCTCCTGGACGTTGTGTCCGGCGTTCGGGACGACCGTCAGTCGCCCGTCCGGGATGCGCGCGACCAGGTTTTCGGCGGTGCTCTGGGGGAGCACCCTGCTGCGTTCGCCGCGCACCAGCAGGACCGGGACTGCGGTCAGCCGAGCGGCCATTCGATCCATGGCTGCGAGGATGGCGGGGAAATCCGGCGGACGCGGATCGCCCTTCGGTACCCAATTGCCGTCGGATGCACGGCGGAACAGCGTGTTCATGCGGTAGGCGACGCTCGGGCGGTCGGCGCGCGGATTGACCCGCATCGCGGCTTCGACCACGGTGTCCAGGTCCGGTACGGGGCCCAGTCCGGCCACGAACGCCCGTACCCGCCGGGTGCTTTCGAAGTTCACGCCCGGTGCGACGTCGACGAGTGCCAGGCGTTCCACCCGATCGGGCCGCGCGTCGGCGACGTGGGCCGCGACCACGCCGCCGAGTGACATGCCGACCAGTGCGAATCGATCGAGGCCGAGATGGTCGGCCGCGGCGACGACGTCGGCCGCCATGGTGTCGATGCGGTAGTCGTCGGACCAGCCGCTGTCGCCGTGGCCACGCAGATCCGGTGCGATCGGCCGGACGGCGCCGCGCAGGCCGAGGCAGACGAAATCCCAGGTGCGGGCGGTCAATCCGCCACCGTGCAGCAGGACCGCGGGAGTTCCGGCGCCGCCCCAGTCGAATCCGTGCAGCCGGCAGCCCGCACGGGAGTGGTGGAACTCGCGGGGCGGCGTCGGATCGTGGATCGGCACGCCCAGGGCCGTCGCCAACTCGGTCATCGCCGAAATCGTGGATCGTCCGGGCACGGTGCCTCCGTCCTTCCTCGTTTTCCGATTACCTTGAGTGCTCAAGGTAAGCCGATTACCTTGATGGGTCAAGGTAGGCTGCGGCCATGGCCACCCGAGTACGACGCAATCCCGATGACGCCCGGCGGATGATCCTGGAGGCGGCGAGCAGGCTGCTGACCGCAGGCGGCCCGGCCGCCGTGCAGGTGCGTGCGGTCGCCGCCGAGATCGGCATGACGGATGCCGCGGTCAACCACCACTTCGGCACGCGCGATCGACTCCTGGAGTCGCTGTTGCGCTTCGGCGGGGCCAAGCTCAAGACCGAGTTGCGCGCCGTGCTGGACGCGTGGGGCGAGGGCCCGACCGACCCCGCCGAATTGGTGCGCGCGCTGGCCGCGCTGTACGCCGACGGCTACGCCGAACTGGCGCTCGCGCTGCATCGTTCCGGCCGGCGGGACACCGGCAGCGGGATGCTCGACGAGGTGGTGGACCGCCTGTACGCCCAGGCGCGGGAGCGGTGCGCGGCCGATGGTCGCACACCGCCGACCCGCGAGGCGATCCGGCTGACGATGGCCGCACTGCATCAGGCCGTCGCGATGGAGCCCCTGTTCGGCGACGACTTCCGGCGCAGCGTCGGCCTCGACGCGAGCGCGCGGGAGTACCGGGAGTACACCCTCGACTGGTGGATCGAGGTCCTGCGGACGACCCTGTCCGGCCGGGGACCCGGTCGATCGGTCACGGGTTCACGCGGTGGCCACGGGGACGGCGTCGGGCCGGCCGGTGAGCAGGGCGGCGATGTGGTCCGCGCAGCGGAGCGCCGCCGTGGCCATGGCGGATCCGGTCATGCCGGCGATGTGGGGGGTGAGCAGGGCGTTGGGGAGGCCGAAGAGGGGTGAGGCGAAACGGGCGTGTTCGTGTTCGAAGGTGTCGACGGCCGCCGCCGCGAGGGGATGCGTCGGGGTGACGAGCGCGTCGGCCAGGGCCTGTTCGTCGACGATGCCGCCTCTGGCGGTGTTGAGGAGGATCGATCCCGGTCGCATGGAGGCGAGTTCGGTTCGGCCGATCAGCCCCCGGGTCCGGTGGGTGAGCGGGAGGTGCAGGGAGACGACGTCGCTGCTTGCCAGAAGGGCGTGCAGGGAGCCGGTGGTCGGTATGGGGGATTCGGTCGGGCGTCGGGTGTGGGACTGGACTCGCATGCCCAGCGCGGTGGCTCGTGTTGCCAGTGCCTTGCCGATGCGGCCCAGGCCGACGATTCCCAGGGTCAGGTCCGACAGTTCCGCTACGGGGGCCGGCGGTGTGCTCCAACGGCCCCGGTGTGCGGCCTCGTTGTGGGCCGGGAGGTTTCGGGTGAGGGCGAGCAGTTGGGCGAGGGCGAACTCGGCGACGGCGTTCGCGTTGGAGCCCGGGGTGTGGGTGACGGTGACGCCGTGACGGGCGGCGGCGGTGAGGTCGACGTGGTCGGTGCCGGCTCCGGCGCGGCCGATCACCCGCAGGCGGTGGGTCAGGGCCGCGTCGGTCGCCGCCGCGAGGAACGTGGCGCGCAGCGGGAAACCCGCGCGGGACTTGACCGCGTGATGGCCGATCCCGTCCCGGACGGTCTCGGCGATCAGCGCCGACTCGTCGAACGCGTCGAAATCGGTGAACCGCACGCGCCCGGACCAGGCGGCCCGCGTCCGCGCCGGGTCGGCCACCCGGCGCAGGTTCAGGGTGATGCCCAGCCCGTGATCGAGCAGGCGTTCGAGTTCCCGTGCGAGCAACTCGCCGGGAGCGGCGTCCAACACCAGGACTCGCGGTGGTTCCACGTGATCACCCTTCCCCGACGGGACCCTACCGCCCGCCGTCGCTACGCCGCGTAGTGGTGCGGGTGGTGGAGGACGAAGACTCGGGGAGGTTGGTGAATCTCGGAGCCATGTCGGCGGAACCGTCGGGTAATTCCCGTCGAAGGTTTTGGTTTCGTCGGGTTTGTGACCGGGCCGCCCTGCATACTCACGATCGTTGTCGACGTGCCGTAGTCGGAAGGCGTCGACTTCGGTTCTTTCGGCTTCCCGATCCCACGCACGCTCCCCATGGTCTCACCGCGGGTGGCCGCCGGTGTCGGGGTGAGTGACGGGTCATCACCTCCCCATGGGTACAACGCGTAGTCGTCCCCCGCTCATGATCGGTGCTCTTCGGCCGCGACGGGTCGCGGTCGGTCTGATCGTGCTGGGTCTGCTGGTCCTGCTCTTTCCCATGATGTCCTCGGCCGCGGAGTCACCACCGGTGCGCGGTGCGCGGGCCGACTACCTGACCGGCGAACAACGTGCCATGACACCGGGGTTGGTCACCCGGTCCGGCAGCTACGCCGAACTGGCCTCCGGGCCCGACGAGAGTTTCGGCGACACCCGTTCGCGGGCGGCCGACTGGCTGACCGTGCCCGCGGCCGGCGCGGACGGTACCGCCTCGGCGGATCGGTCGGTGCCCGCGGGTACGCCGTTGGGCAAGCGTACGGCCGCCATCACGTCGGCGGCGCTGAACGTCTCGCGTACCGCGCAGAGCCTGAAGGCCACGTCGGACGTGACCGGATTCGACCACCCGCTCAACCAGTTCCGCGAGCTGGACCAGGTGGTCGGTGTGACGTCGCTGGTGCACATCGACAAGGTGCACTCGGAGGCGGGTGCGCCGAGCGCCGCGGCGGACGCCGGCCGGGTCGACGCCGGCCCCGGCGACGCTCCGCGTGCGGTGACCGAGGTCACCGGCCTCACGTTCTTCCCCGGGTCGGCGCGTGAGGAGCGGGTGGACCTGCCCGGTGGGCGCGTTCCCGGCGGGCTGCTCAGCCGCACGCTGCACTTCCGCACGGACGACGACGGCCTGGCCATGAAGAGCCTGTACAAGGGTGATCCGGCGATGTACCGGGCCATGCTCGGCGACGGCACCGGCTTCCTGGACGCCACCTGGACGGTGATGGTCGCCGATCTCGCCTCCACCACGGCCGACTCCGCGCGGGCCGGACTGGGTGTCACCATCGACATGCGGTGGCGGGTCGGGATCGATGCGCGGGACACGCTGCAACTGCGCATCGACGGCAACGAGCGGTACGTGGACACCCGGATCGCCGAGGTGACGGCGGGCGACCCGGCCGCGGTGTTCCGGCGCCCGGCGGTGCCGACGACCACCGTGAGCGGGTTCGGCCCGCCCGGAGCCGGGCCGGGGGACACGGTCACGGTGACCGGCACCGGCCTGGACGCGGGCGGGGTCGGCGTGTACGTGGACGGTTCGCCCGAGCGGATCACCGGCGACGCGCTGCGGGTGGCGGCCGACGGTGCCTCGCTCGCCTTCGCCGTGCCGGCGGGGGCGACGCCGGTCAAGGGGGTGCTCGTGGTCGGCGACCACGGGGAGGGCGGCGCCGGGAGCTTCCCGCGCCCGGGCGGCGGCAGTTCCGGTCCCACCACGACCGCGACGGGCGCGCCGCCGAGTCCCACCGACGAGGGGCCGCTCCGGCACGCCTCGTGGGCGGGGCCTGCGGTCAAGGCGGGCGACCTGCCCGAGTCGTGCGTGACGGCGGCGCAGTGGCGGGTCCCGGCGGACCGGGCGGTGTTCACGGCGGCGCTGGACGACGGCCGGGTAGGGGCACCGGTGATCGCCTCGGCGGTGTTCACCTTCGCCGACGAGAGTGGTGCGCGGCACGAGGTGGCCACCGGCGCGGGGCCGATCTGGGGGCAGCCGTGGCCGGCGGGGCCGGCCGCGCACGTGGTGGGCACCCGGCCCGGGCAGGTCGCGGCGATCGTGCCGAACGGGTGGAGCCTGGTGGCGCTGGGCGCCGACCACCGCGGTGGGGAGAGCGCGAGGCAGGTCGCGCTCAGGCCGGTCGGCGGGTGCTGGGCGCTGGGTCGGGAGCGGCCTACCACGCCGCCTACGAGCGGGCCGCCGACCACGGCGCCGCCCACGAGTGCGCCGCCCACGACGGCGCCTCCGACGAGCGGGCCGCCGACCACGGCGCCGCCGACGAGTGCACCGCCTACCGGGGAGCCCTCCGGTGGGCCGACCGACACCTCGACGCCCACCGGGTCCGGCGGCACCACCCCGGGCTCGAACGGCGGCGGCTCCGGCGGCTCCCACACCATCCCCGAGACCGCGACCGGCACCGGCGGCAGCCTCTCCCGTACCGGCGCCGACATCGTCCTCCCCGTCCTCCTCGGCACCGCCGCGCTCGGCGCCGGCCTCGTCCTGCTGTTCGCCGCACGTACCAGGAGCGCCCGATGACCCCCGCCCCCGACCGCAACCCCCACCTGCCCCGCTCCGGCGTGCCCGACCGGCTCGCCGCGACGATGAGCATCGCCGAGCAGCACGAGTATCTGCGCGCCCGCCGCCGCACCGTCTCCCGTCGCGGCGTCCTCACCGCGATCGGCCTCGGCGGCGCGGCCGTTCCGCTCTTCGGCGCCTCCTCGTCGGCCGGCCCGCGCCGCGCGCCGTCGTTGCTCTCGGGCACGGACTACGTCGACGGGAACGCGCTCAAGCCCGCCGCGCGACACCTCGCGTTCGGCGCCGACCCGCGCGCCCAGGCGGCGTTGAGCTGGCAGGTGCCGCAACCGGTGCGCCGGCCGTACCTGCGCCTGGGCACGTCCCCGAAGCAGCTGGACCAGCTGGTGCCCGCCGAGATCCGGCACCTGCACTCGCACCTGATCGAATACGCCGACAACCCCGCCTCGGCCTACTTCGACTACGACCAGTACCACCTGCACGCCGCCCTGGACGGCCTCGACCCGGGCACGCGCTACTACTACGCGCTCGGCCACGAGGGGCTGGACGCCGCGTCCGTCGCCGCCACCGTCGGCTCGTTCCGCACCGCGCCGGCGGTCGACGGTGTACCGGAACCCTTCACCTTCACCGCCTTCGGCGACGAGGGCGTGGAGTTCGGCGGTGCCGCCAACCAGACCCTGATGCTCCGTCAGAACCCGGCGTTCCACCTGCTCGCGGGCGACATCGCCTACGCCGCCTCGGGCGCGGGGCTGCCGTCCAGTCACCACAGCGCCGACGGCGCGGACAAGCTCCAACCCGAGATGTGGGACGAATACCTGCGGATGATCGACCCCGTCGCCGCGTCGGTGCCATGGATGGTGGCGATGGGCAACCACGACATGGAGGCGCTGTACTCGCCGGACGGCTACGGCGGTCACCTGGCCCGCTGGCACCTGCCCGGCAACGGGCCGCGCAACTCCCATGCCACGTACGGCTTCCGCTACGGCAACGTGGCGGTGGTCAGCCTCGACGCCAACGACGTCTCGCACGAGATCCCGCACAACAGGGGCTACACCTCCGGCGCGCAGACGGCGTGGCTGGCCGGCCATCTGGCCCAGGTGCGGCGTACGCCCGGGATCGACTTCGTGGTGGCCTTCTTCCACCACTGCGCCTACTGCACGGCCACCGACCACGTCTCGGACGGCGCGATCCGGGAGGAGTGGATCCCGCTGTTCGACCGCTACCAGGTCGACCTCGTGATCAACGGGCACAACCACGTCTACGAGCGGGCCGATCCGATGCGCGGCGGCGTACGCACCCGGCGGGCCGACATCGGCGACCGGATCCGGCCGGCCACCGACGGCACCACCTACCTGACCGTGGGCAGCGGCGGGAAGAGCGGCTACGAGTTCTCCGCGCCGGAGACGTACGCGGGCGGCCCGGCCGATGTCACCGACGCGGTCAAGGGCGGCTACTACACGAAGGCCGGCAAGCTCGACGAGACCGTCGAGTGGTCGCGGGTGCGGTTTCGCGGCAATGCCTTCATCGCCGTCGACGTGCGGCCGGCCGCCGCCGGGCGGGAGACCACCATGACGATCCGCACGCTCAGTGCGACGGGCGCGCAGATCGACACGGTCACGCTGGTCCGGGAGGCGGGTACGCCGATCCCGGTCGCCGGCACGCGCTAGCGGTACATCGGCGGTCGGCGGTGTTCGCCGGAGGCCCGGGGGGCGCCTCGATGCCTCCGGTCGAACGCCGGACGGCCGCCGATGTACGTGCGTGAGTCGGCCCGGTGCGTTCCCCCGGGCCCGGGCTCAGCCCACCGCCCGCCTGACGAGTTCCGCGATTCGTGCCTCGACCTCGGGGGTCATCTCGGTCAGGGCGAAACCGGCCGCCCACATCGGGCCGTCGTCGAGCTTGGCCAGGTCGCTGAACCCGAGCGTCGCGTAGCGGGCCTTGAACTTCTCCGCGCTCTGGAAGAAGCAGACGACCTTGCCGTCGATCGCGTACGACGGCATGCCGTACCAGAGCTTCGGCTCCAGGGTCGGCGCGTTGGCGGTGACGACGGCGTGCACCCGCTCGGCCAAGACCCGGTCGGCGTCCTGCATCTCGGCGATCTTCGCGAGCAGATCCCGCTCCGCCTCGGCCGCCTTCTCGGCCTTCGACATACGCCGCGACGCCGCCTTCAGCTCCTTGGCGTGCTCCTTCATCGCGGCGCGTTCGTCGGCCGAGAAGCCCTCGTGCCTGCCGTCTTCGGTGTTGCCCATGGCGGATCTCCCCGTATCGATCATGGTTTTGTGATCTTGGTCGGGACCCTACCCCGGCGCCCCGATACCGGGTCAACGGTGACGGGCGAATCGCTCGTCACCGACCCCATCGCGCGGCGCAGCGCCACCACGACCACGGTCGGCTCGTGGACGGCGGCCGCCGCGCGCTCGACCGCGTCGAGGACGTCGGCCAGGGTTTCGGGGGTGGCGCCGGACACGACCTCGCACATCCATTCCGCCAGCCGCCCGGCATCCTCCGGTACGTCCGGCAGGCTCGCGCCGGCCGCCGCCGGCGCGCCCGGACCGCTCGGGGCCCGGCGCCCGGAACGGCCCGCCGGCCGACCCAGGGCACGCCGCCACCAGCGACGACGATCCCGAGGCGTGGCGGGCTCGGGCACGGCGGGCCCGGGAGGGGCGGCCCAGAGCGGGGTCGGCGGCACGTCGAGGACCGGGCCGCCGGGTGTGCCTGCCACCCCGTCCCCTTCGGCCATCTCCGCCTCCGTCGCCAGGTCCCACGCGGACAGGTCCGGCACAAGCCCCTCGCTGCCCCAACGGCCCACGGGAAGACGGACCTTGTGCGGGTGCACGCACACGCCCACCCCGGTGCGCGCGTCCACCCGGCGTCCCTCGCCCCGGATCCACGGCCAGGCCCGGTCCGGGCGCGGCGCCACGTCGAACGCTCCCGGGGCGAACAGGCGGGAGGGGCAATATCCGCACACCTCGTCGTCGATCGAGGGCGGCATGCGTCGTTCCGGCGGCATGAGCGCAGCGTAACGACCATGCGCAGGCGCCCCGTCGGGGGCCGCCGATGGGAAAAGCGGTGTGCGCCTCAGTCGCCCACCCTCGGCAGGACCGGGACGAGGTCGTCCCACCGGGCGATCTCACACCCGTCGGTCCGGTCGAACGCGGCGTCCACGGGGCGGCCGGCCCACACGCCGGTGATGTGCGCGGCGGCGGGTCCGCCGTGGATCATCGTGCACATCGCCCCGTGCGGCACGGGCGCGAACGGGTCCCTGCCCCACAGCGTCAGGGAGTCCAACCTCTCGCAGGCCTGCCGGGGCGCGGGATGACCGCCGGCGGCGGGGTGGCACTCCAGCGTGTACACCCCGGCCCCGCCGGGAGTATTCGTCACGGTGAGGGTCAACCGATCCCCCATCCCGGAGGCGCCGGTCGCGACGGGCGCCGAGACGGCCACGGCGGCGGGGGCCGAGTACGGCCCGACGACAAGCACCAGGGCGGATACGACGAGACGACCAAGCACCACTGAAGACTCCCGATGCGTGTGCACATCCGTACAGGCCGGGGAGGCCCCCACGCACCCGCGCGCAAGGCCCCGTCACCCCTAACGCCCGCACCCCCACCCGGGTTACGCGCCGGCCCGGCCCGGTCATCGTGCCCTCGACGGCTCGCCCGATCGATTCATGTTTCCAGGTCGCGTTGGCGGCGGCGGAGTGGACGGGGACAGAGTTCGAGGGGTTGATGTTGTGGGGTCGCTTCATTGTTGCGGGTGATCACACTCGGTGAGACTGCGAGGCATGACGACATTGCTCGATGGGCTCGTAGGCAAGGCGCTGCGGCGCGAAACACCCTCTCGTGACGAGGCGTTGGCCGTGTTGACGGGGGCGGAGGAGACGCTGGACATCGTCGCGGCGGCCGGGCGTGTGCGGCGGCACTTCTTCGGTCGGCGGGTGAAGCTGAATACGATCATCAATATGAAGAGCGGGCTGTGCCCGGAGGATTGCTCCTATTGTTCGCAGCGGCTCGGGTCGTCGGCGGAGATCCTGAAGTATTCGTGGATCTCGCCCGAGGAGGCCGCGCGGACCGCCGATCGGGCCGTGCGGGCTGGCGCCAAGCGGATCTGCCTGGTGGCGAGCGGACGCGGGCCGGGTGCACGCGACATCACCCGGATCGAGGACACGATCGCCGCGGTCAAGGAGGGCAGCCGCGAGGTGGAGATCTGTGTCTGCCTCGGGTTGCTCTCCGACGGTCAGGCCGAGCGACTGGCCGCCGCCGGGGCGCACGCGTACAGCCACAACCTCAACACGAGCGAGGCGCGCTACGCCGACATCTGCTCGACGCACACCTTCACCGACCGTACCGACACCCTCCGTCGTGCCGGCGCCGCGGGCCTGTCGCCGTGCTCCGGGGCGATCCTCGGAATGGGCGAGTCGGACGAGGACATCGTCGATCTGGCCTTCGCGCTGCGGGAGTTGGATCCCGACTCGGTGCCGGTCAACTTCCTCATCCCGTTCGAGGGCACCCCGCTCGCGGACAACTGGGAGCTGACGCCGGAGCGTTGCCTGCGCATCCTGGCACTGTTCCGGTTCTTCTTCCCCGACGTCGAGGTCCGCCTCGCGGGCGGCCGGGAGATCCACCTGCGCGGCCTCCAGCCGCTCGCGCTGCACCTGGCCAACTCGATGTTCCTGGGCGACTACCTGACCAGCGAGGGCCAACCGGGAGCGGACGACCGGCGGATGCTCGCCGACGCGGGCTTCGTGATCGAGGGCGTCGACGAGCAGACCCTGCCCGACGCCCGGCACGACCTGGTCGCGATCCGGCGACGCGGCGCGGGCAGCGACATGCCGGCCAACACGTGACGGCCGGGAGGCGCCCCCAGGCGCCGCTCGACGGCCGGTCGGGCCCCGCGCGTACCGGGCGCCGGGACCGTACACCCGGCGAACTGCTCGACCTGGACCGGGAACACGTGTGGCACCCGTACGCCGCGATGCCCGGAACGATGCGACCGCTCCTGATCGAGTCGGCCGAGGGAGTACGGCTGCGCCTGGCCGAACCGATCGGGGACGTCGAGGAGTTGATCGACGGCATGTCCTCGTGGTGGGCGGCCGTGCACGGCTATCGCCACCCCGTGCTCGACGCGGCGATCCACGACCAGGTGGGGCGGATGAGCCACGTGATGTTCGGCGGGCTCACCCACGAACCGGCGATCCGCCTCGCCCACACCCTGGTGGAGATCACCCCGGAACCGCTGCGGCACGTCTTCCTCGCCGACTCCGGCTCCATCTCGGTCGAGGTCGCGATGAAGATGTGCCTGCAGTACTGGCGGGCCCGGGGGCGCGGCGGCAAACGGCGCCTGCTGACCTGGCGCGGCGGCTATCACGGCGACACGTGGCATCCGATGTCGGTGTGCGACCCCGAAGGCGGGATGCACCACATGTGGCAGGGCGCCCTGGCCCAACAGGTCTTCGCCGACGCCCCACCGCGCGATTTCGACCCCGCCTATGCGGACCACCTGGACGCGCTGCTGACCCGCCACCGGGACGAGGTGGCGGCCGTGATCGTCGAGCCGATCGTGCAAAACGCCGGCGGGATGCGCTTCCACTCCCCGCGCTACCTGCGGGTACTGCGCGAACTGTGCACCACCCACGACGTGTTGCTGGTGTTCGACGAGATCGCCACCGGCTTCGGCCGCACCGGCGAACTGTTCGCCGCCGACCACGCCGGGGTCAGCCCCGATGTCATGTGCCTCGGCAAGGCCCTGACCGGCGGGTACCTGAGCATGGCCGCGACGTTGTGCACCCGAGAGGTGGCGGCCGGGATCGGCACCGGCGACTCGCCCGTACTCGCCCACGGCCCCACCTTCATGGCCAACCCCCTGGCCGCGGCGGTCGCGAACGCCTCCCTGGACCTGCTCCTCGACCAGGATCGGCGCACGAACATCGCCCGGATCGAGACCGCCCTCACCGCCGGCCTGGCCCCGGCCCGAACCATCCCCGGCGTTCGCGACGTTCGTGTCCTCGGCGCGATCGGCGTGGTCGAACTCGACCACGAGATCGACCTGCCGACCGCGACCAGGGCGGCCACGGAACACGGGGTCTGGCTACGCCCGTTCCGCAACCTGATCTACACGATGCCGCCGTACGTCACCACCGACGAGGACCTGGCCACGATCGCCGCCGCGGCCCGAGCGGCCGCGGCGGCGGCCGGAACCTGATCGCCGGTCTACGGGCAGTCGTGGAAGGTGCGGGCTTCCGGGGGTGAGGGGTGCGCAGAAGTCGTCGACCTGGTTGTCGACCCGGTGGACAACGGCTTCCGACTCTCCTACCCGACCGCGTCGCCGTACTACCCCCAGCGGGTGTCTCCAGGCCCCCGCCGGGCCCCCCCCACCCCGCGGGGGCGGACCCGGGGGGGGGGGCCCCGCGGGGGGGGGGTGCCCCCGGGGGGCCCCCGGGGCGCCCGGCCGGGGGGGGGGCGGAGCCGACGACCAAC
>NZ_JBHTVA010000075.1:0-31863 GCF_042793325.1 Embleya sp. NPDC056575 | reverse complement strand
CCCAGCGGGTGTCTCCAGGCCCCCGCCGGGCCCGCCCTACGCGTCGGGCGCGATCCGGAGCGTGGCGCCCAGGCGAGCGGGCGTTCCCGGCGTGCTCACCAGGGGCCGCGAGACGTGGGCGGTCTCGACGCAGACGAACTCCCGGTAGCCGTCGTCGGGTACGTCCGCCATCGTGCGCGCGAGGTCGGCGCCCGGGTTCCACACGACCACATCGGTGTGGCCCTCGTGGCACACCTCGACGACCCGCTTGCCGGCGGGGTCCTCCACCGGGCTCACGTCGCCGGGACGGGTGTACACCCGGTCGGTTTGCCCCCGGAAGGCGATCCCCGCCGGGGCCGGGTCGGTGTGCACCAGCGTGTCGAGCACCTTGTCGACGTAGGGTCCGCCCAGACCGGTGACCCGCACCTCGTCCAGGTCACCGACCCGCAGATAGGTGTGCAGTGCCGCGGTGCTCTCGAAGTCGCCCCGGGCCTCCAGTTCGATCCGGCACTCGCGCCCCAGTACGAACCGGGCGAACACCTCGAACTCGTGCGGCCAGTACGCACGCGACGCCTCGCTCGCCCGCAACACCAGCGTCACGCGCACCGTCTCGTCGCCCGGAGCGGCCTCGCCCTTGTCCTCGGCTCCGCTCTCGTCGACGTCGAGCAGTTCCCACGGCAGAACGCGCGCGAAGCCGTGACTCGGCCGACCCGCCGCGCCGAACCACGGCCAGCAGATCGGCACTCCGCCGCGAACCGCTCGCCCCTCCTCGAACGCCGTGGTCTCGCTGAGCCACAACACCGGCTCCTCGCCCGCCGGTTGCCAGTGCACCAACTGCGCGCCCTGGAGGGTGATCGCGGCACGCACGCGCGGATGGGTCACCACGACCACCGGCAGCGCACCGACCCGACGCAGCGTGGTGTGCGCACCCAGTCGCCGGTCGACGGGAAGGACGAATACGTCTTCGGGCACGTCGGGACCCCTCACACTCGGCGGACGGCCGTCGCCCACACAACCCGCCACAATGCCACAACCCGCCCCGCCGCCATCGCGTACACCCGGGGCGGTTCGCGACGCGCCCCGCGCCGGCCCGGATCGGCCAGGTCGTGTTCGGGCCGGGTACCGGGTGGTTTCGGCCGGCACTCGGGCGCGGATTCGATGGTTTCCGAGGTCGTGGCGATCGTCGTCGAAGGGGGTGCGCCTACGTCTCGGCGCGACCGCCCGGGCGGGTGTGGAACGGCGACGAGGTAGGCCACGCAACGTATTCGGCCGCTCACGGACGATTTTCGAGCCGGTGCGTGGTGCCGGCGCCGGCGGGGTATGGCGCGAGTACCTCGGAGGGGTGTTCGAATGGCGTGGATTCGGCTCCTCACGTCGTGATCATCAATGCGACGATCTGGTGATCGACGGGGCTTCCGCCGGCGCGGCGGCGTTTTTCCCACCACCGGAAGGGGTCACGTTCGTGGACTCGCTGGATCTGAAGACGGTGCGCACCAGCCTCGACGGGGCGGTGTTGCGGGTGCGGTTGGACCGGCCGGAGGCGGGAAACGCGCTGGACGAGCACATGCTGGACGATCTCCTCGCGGTGCTGGCCGAGTTGCGCTCGCGCTCCGACGTGCGGGTCGTGGTGTTGTCGGGCGAGGGCGATTCGTTCTGCGCGGGTGGTGATCGCGGCGAGATGTTGCGGCTGGCGGCCGACGATCCCGGGGGTCCGGCGCTGCGTCGGCTCGGCGAGAAGGCGCGGGCGGTGTGCGAGGGGTTGGCCGCCGCCGATCCGGTCACCATCGCCCGCGTGCACGGTCGGGTGGTCGGGGCCGGATTGGCCCTGGCGATCTTCTGCGACCTGCGGGTGGGCGACATCGGGACCCGCTTCCGCATGCCGGAACTGGCCCTCGGGATGCCGACCGCGTGGGGCGGTGCGATGGCCCGGTTGATCGGCGAGGTCGGCGCCGCCCGGATCCGCGAACTCGTGCTGACCGCCGACATGTTCGACGCCCCCACCGCGCACCGGTTGTCGATCCTGCATCAGGTGGTGCCGGCCGCCGACCTCGACGACGCGGTGAGCCGCTGGGTCAAGCCCGTGGTGCGCCGCCCGGTCGCGGCGCTGCACGCGACGAAGACGCTGATGAACGCGTACAGCCGAAGCGACCGGTACGGGGATCTGTCCCTGCTGGACGGGCACTTCCTGTCCGCGTTCCTGGGCGCGGGGGCGGCCCGCTGATCCCCGCCGCCCGGAGGCCGGTCGCATCGGCGCGGCGCGACCGGCCTCCCTCGGGGCGGGTCAGCGCACGCTCACCCGCATCGTGGTGATCCGGCGAAACGCCAGGCGGGGCTCCCACGTCGGCGGCGCGGTGACCCGAAGTGCGGGCAGCCGGCGCAACATCGCCTCCAGCAGGACACTCGCCTCCAGGCGGGCCAGGCCGGCGCCGATGCAGTAGTGGATGCCGCCGCCGAAGGAGATGTGCCGCGCTCGGCGCGTGACGTCGAAGGCGTGTGCGTCCGGGGTCAGGGACGGGTCGTGGTTCGCCGAGGCCAGCATCGTGTGCACCACCTCGCCCCGCGCGATCGAAATCCCGGCCAGCTCCAGGTCCCTACTCGCGTAGCGCGTGGTCACGGCGATCGGCGGGTCGTAGCGGAACACCTCCTCCACGGCGTCGGCGAGGGCCATCGGGTGGGCGCGCAGCCACTCCCGCTGTCGCGGATGCCGGTCCAGGGTCCAGACCATCGTGGACAGCAGTGTGGACGTGGTCTCCAGGGACGCGATGACGGTGAACATGGCCAGCGCGTAGACCTGTTCGTCGGCGAGTTCGCGATCCGGCTCCAGTGCGTCCCAGGCGCGCAGCCAGCCCGAGATCACATCGTCGCCGGGCTCGGCGCGGCGGCGTGCGACCAGGGCGGTGAAGTACGCGCGCAGGCCGCGGATGGCCTCGTCGGCGGCCCGGAGTTGGCGTTTGACGGGCAACAACTCCTGGGCGTACGCCTGTGCGTGGGTGAGGGAGCGGAGCAGGTCGAAGTCCTCGGGCGGCACGCCGAGCCAGTGTCCGACGGTGGCCACCGGCAGCTGTTCGCCGACGAGTTCGGCGAAGTCCGCGTCCGCGTCCCCGGCCTGCTCGACCAAGGTGTCGAGCAGTGTGTCGGCCACCCGGCGTACCTTCGGGCGCAACGCCTCCAGGGTGCCGCGATCGAAGATGGTGTTGACCGATCTGCGAACCCGGGTGTGCTGGGGCGGATTCAGCGCCACCAGCGTCTGTTCGAGTTCGCGGGAGGACGGGGTCGACCAGCGGGAGTCGTCGGGTTGGCGGGCGCGCCACGCGTGATCCAGGGCGAGCCAGTCGGGGCTGCGCAACACCTCGTCGCAGGCGCGGTGGCCGGTCACGAGGTACCCGCCCCAGGGCGCGGGCACGACGTCACCCATCTCCCGTAGACCGGCGTAGAGAGGCAGGGGGTCCGCCTGCCCGGCCACCGAGCGCAGGCGGGACAACAGGGCGACGACGCTTCTGCTGTCGACGACGGTGGGTGACGTGGAAGACTGCACGACGGCTCCTTCGAACTCGACACGATGTCGACGGGCGACTCGGCACAGCGTTGATCGATCGGGCGCCCGGGACGGGGCGGCCGACGATGAAGGGTGTCTGTGATTGTCGGGCGAGGCATTCGGCACCGGTCTGTGCCGAATGCCTCGTTCCGTGGCGCGCCGAGGCCGGGCCCGGGAGCGGGTGAACGCGTCCCGGGCCGCGACGCCGGCACCGGCGGAGGGTGGTGCCGCCCGCCCGGTGCGGCCGGAGTGTGGCTACTGGCCTCGCCACCAGTTCAGGAACGAGCTCCACACGCCGCCCTTGCGGGCCCCGGGTTCCGGGCGTTCGGGAGCGGTGGCGGGTCGGGCGGACGCCGGCTCGGCGGGGGGTGCCGGGCGCGGCACGATCGGGGTGAAGCGGGCGGGCAGTGCGGTCAGCGCCCGGTTGAACGGGCCGGGCCGCCAGTCCAACTCGTCCACCGGAACCGCGAGTTCCAGGTCCGGCAGGCGGTTGAGCAGCTTTTCGATCGCGGCGATGGCGATCAGCCAGGCGGAGTCCTTGGCCGGGCAGGCGTGCGGTCCCGCGCTCCAGGCCAGGTGCGAGCGGTTGCTCGGCCGGCGGCCGTGCGCGATCAGGGCGGGGTCGCTGTTGGTGGCGGCGAAGCTGATCACCACCGGGGTACCGCGCGGCAGGACCACGCCCGACAGGTCCACGTCCCGCACCGGATAGTGCACGGCGTAGTTCGCCATCGGCGGGTCGGTCCACAACACCTCGTCGAGCGCGTCCTCGACGGAGGCGCCGCCGCCGAACAGGCTTGCCGAGAACCGCTCGTCGGACAGGATCAGCCGCAACCCGTTGGCGATGAGATTGCGTTGCGGTTCGGTACCCGCGCTCATCAGCATGACGAGTTGATGGATCATCTCCTCGTCGGAGAGCCGGCTCGGGTGGGCCATCAGCCACGAGGTGACATCGGAGCCGGGCTGTTCGCGCTTGAGCGCGACCAGTTCGACGAGGGCGCCGGTCAACATCGTGTTGGCCGCCTCCGCGTCGCCCACCGCGTCGAAGATGCCGGCGATGCCCGCGACCAGGCGGTCGCCCAACTCGGGCGGACTTCCGAAGAGTTCGCTGAACACCAGCAGCGGCAGCGTCTTGGCGTACTGGTTCAGCAGATCGACGCGGCCGGTGCCCGCCCACTGGTCGACGAGGTAGTCGGAGCTGCGTTCGACGAAACGGCGCAGTTGGTACGGGTCGATCCGGTCGAGGCTGTCGGTGACCGCCTGGCGCAGCCGCAGGTGTTCGGCGCCGTCGGAGAACAGCGCGTTGGGCCGATACATCATCATCGGCACGACCGGACTGTCGGCGGGGACGGTGCCGTCGGCCAGCGCGAGCCAGCGGCGGGGATCCTTGGCGAACAGTTCGGGGGAGTGCAGTACGCGCAGCGCGGCGGCGTGGTCGGTGACCAGCATCGCGTCCACGCCGGGCGCCAGTTCCACCGGCGCCGCCACGCCCTGGCGGCGCAGGTGTTCGTACGCGGCGCGCGGGTCGGCGGAGAACGTCTTGTCGTACAGGGGAAGGGCTCCGCCGGCGTGCGCGGGGCAGCCGGGGGGCGGGCCGGCGTGGTCGCCGAAGGAGGGGGCCGATCGATCGAAGGGGCCGGTGTTCCCAGTGTTCACGCGAGTTCCTTGGATGCCCGAAGCTGGAGGTAGCGGACGAGGGCCATCAGGGCCTCGGTCGAGGAGGCACGGTCGCGGGCGTCGCAGGTGACCAGCGGCGTGTCCGGCAGCAGGTCGAGCGCCGCGCGCAGCTTCTCCAGGGGATGTTCGACGGAGCCGTCGAACCGGTTGACGGCGACGGCGTAGGGCACGTCGTATTCCTCCAACAGGCCGATGACGTCGAAGGATTGGTCGAAGCGCTGGGGGTCGATCAGGACGAGCGCGCCCAGCGCGCCGACGGTCATGTCCTTCCACACCTGGGCGAAGCGCTGTTGCCCGGGGGTGCCGAACAGGTAGAGCACGAGTCGGTCGCTGAGGGTGAGGCGGCCGAAGTCGAGGGCGACCGTGGTGGTGGTCTTGCGTGCCGCGCCCGTCAGATCGTCGACGTGCGCGCCGGCCTGCGTCATCGTCTCCTCGGTGCTGAGGGGACGGATCTCGGACATGGTGCCGACGAAGGTGGTCTTGCCGACGGCGAAGTGCCCCACGATCAGGATCTTCGCCGCGATCTTGACGGAGTCGGCGAGGTACACGTCCGCGGCGGCGCCGTCAGAGACGGGCAAGGCCATCCAGCACCTCCTGCAGGAGTTGGGTCTTGGGGAGTTCGGCGGCGGGGATGGGCCGACGGGTGGCGACCAGGCCGGTGTCCATGAGGTCGGACAGCAGCACCTTGACCACGCCGATGGGCAGGGCCAGGTGTCCGGCGACCTCGGCGACCGACAGGATCCCGCCGCGGCACAGGGCGAGCAGGCGAGTGCTCTCGGGGTCGAGGATGTGCGGCGACTCGTCGCCGGGCAGCGCGATCACCAGGCTGACCAGGTCCAGACCCGCGCGGGTCGGGTGGCCGCGCCCGCGGGTGATGACGTAGGGGCGTACTAAGTCGGCGGCGTCGGATTTCGCCGCAGGGTCGTTGGTCATACCGAATGGTCCGCATTCCGTCGGGGCGGGCTGGTCATTTCCTTTCCTAGTTGGCGCACGAGCTGCTGCATGCGGAACGTGATGATCTCCATGTCCACGTTCTGCGTGGCGGATACGGCCAGATAGGCACCGGGACCCGCCGCCACCAGGAAAATGAATCCGTTGCCGAACTCGACGAGCGTCTGCCGCCAGGGCGACTCGGAATCGCCGATGAACTCCGCCGTGCTCCGGCTGATCGATTGCAGCCCGGACAGCGCCGCGGCCTGGCGGTCCGCCTCGTCCCGGGAAATCCCGTCGGAATGCGCGCGCAATATTCCGTCCGCGGACAACAGGATGGCGTGCCGGGCCTCCGGGACCTTGAGGGCGTCGTTGAGAATCCAGGCCAGGTCGTTGGTCATCGGCTTTCTTGCCCTTTGTCGTCTGTCTCGGGGACACGGCCGGAACGGGTTCCGCGCAGGAACGCGCCCATCAGCCCCGCGGTCTCCGCGTCCGAACGGTCGGGGGTCTCGGTCGGCGCCGCCGCCTGTGTGTGCTCGACCGCTCGCGGGGCCCGGCGGCGGCGCTGGGGCAGTTCCCCGTCCAAGGCGGCGGCTCCTGCGGTGGGGGCGGACGCGGCGGGTAGGGCCGCGGCCGGCTCGGCCGCGGCGACCTCGGCGCGCGGCCCGCGGGCCACGCGCCGAGGTGCGGCGGCCGGGGCGGGATCGGCGTCGACGGCGGTGGTGAGCAGTTCGGAGGGCAACATCACCACCGCGCGCATGCCGCCGTAGGGCGATCGGGTGTCCACCGAGACGGTGAAGCCGTACTGGGCGGCGAGCATGCCGATCACGGGGAAGCCGAACTGGGGCGGGTGTCCCAGCCGGGTGATGCCGACGGGTTCGGTCGCGCCGAGGAAGCGCGCCGCGCTCTGCCGGGCCTCCTCGTGCATACCCACACCCGCGTCGTCGACCATCACACAGACCCCGTTGGGCACGGTCTGGAAGTTGATCTCGACGGTGGTGTGCGGCGGCGAGTAACTGGCGGCGTTGTCCAGGAGTTCGGCCACCGCGAGGGCGACCGGCTCGACCGCGCGGCCGATCACCGCGACGTTGGACTGCATCCGGATCTCCACCCGCAGGTAGTCGCGGATGCGGCCCTTGGCGCCGCGCATGACGTCGTACAGCGGGGCGGCGGCGCGCTGGCGTCCGGTCCAGCCGCCGCAGAGCGCGGCGATGACCTGGGCGCGGCGGCCGAATTGCGAGTTCATGTGGTCGATCGCCAGGAGATCCTGGAGCAGTTGCGCGTCGACGTAGTTGTTCTGCATGTCGGAGATCGCGACCTGCTGCTCGCCGGCCAGCGCCTGGAGGGTGCGCATGGCGGCCTTGAGCGCGTTCTTGGCCGAGTGGTCGGCGCGGTCGCGGGCGTCCTCGACGGCGGTGGTGAACATCCCCACGACCGTCTCGATCCCCTGCGCGTAGGGGGTTCCGCGCAACTGCTCGTGGCGCAGGAGCGATCCCCGGATCCGGTCCCCGGTCTCGACCAGGGCCGGCAGCAGCACGCGGACGACGTTGTCGATCTCCTCGTCACGCATGCGCACGTCCTCGGCCAGCAGGCGATTCCTCTCCCTCAGGTCCCTGACGGTTATTCGGCTGCGGGCCACGTAAACGGCCGCGGCACAGGTGCCGGCCACCCCGTACCAGAGTGCGGGGTCCTGTACAAAATTCATTCCCACGGTCCTCGTCGCGCTATCAGGCGGGCAACGGCGCACGCAGCGAGTGGAATCCGGGGTCGACCGGGTGCCCGAGGCACGTCACCGGGTCTGCGTCCCGCGCATCGCGATAAGTGCGACCCGCCCGCTGCACATTTCACTGTCGCCGTTGCTCTCTCGTCGATGGGGCGTAGCGAGTGTAGTGGCGCAGACTTCCCCGTTCCGGAGGCGAACGACACTTCTTCTTTCACCGCGACTGCATGCGGGCGACCATTCCCGGGATGGAGCCATATGTCCGTCATGTCGACGAATGACGGCCGAATACGACGTACTGAAGGTTCGGGACACGAATTCCCGCAGCCGGCCGGACGGGTGCAGGAATTGGCCGGAATGCATGGGTCATTCGGGGCATGCCGACCATTGCGCCCCCCGAATCCCGGGGGCTCGGCGGCCGGCGATCCGTCACGATCCGATGTCGCGACGCACACGGAGGGCCACTGCCCGAACCCAGGCCGACAATCTGTTGTGAGGATGTTCACGCATCGTCAGCCTCCCCTCCACAACACCTCGACCGAATCCCCCGCCCCGCCCCACGAACACCCGACCGAAACCCGACCCCGACCCCGCGACGCGGGACACCCTCGACCGACACCCCGGGTCGGTACAGTCGGGCGTCGCGATCGACGCGAGACGACTTGGGATGGAGACGCGGGTGTCCGAGCACGAGATCGAGGACCTGGTGGCGGACTCGATTCGGGTTCTGGACACGCACACCGCGCCCGACGATCCGCGCGTTCGGGACTGGTTCGCGGCGCTGTACACGTTCCAGAACGGATACGACTGCTCGTTCACGCACTTCCGTGTGCTGGACATCCTGCTGCGTCGCGGGCACACGTACCGCTTCCCGATCGACCGGCACCCGGATCACGCCGTGCGACCGGAACGCCTCTACACGCTCACCGAGTTCACCGCGCTGCGTGACTTCGACGAGGACGCCCCCGACTTCGACGGCTACGAGTCGTGGCTCGAAGACGGCTACGTCGAACCGCCGTTCCTCTACTGCGACATTGGCACCGCGCTGTGGCGACGCATGGTCGACGCCGGCGAACTGCACGGCCCCGACGCCGTCGCGCCGCGGCGTGTTCGGTTGATCGACGTGGTTCGCGAGGTCGCCGTGGCCGCCGAGCGGGAGCAGGACGCCGAACTCGTCGGCATGTGGTACGCGTTCGGCTGCGCAACCCTCGTCGGCGGTCCCGCGGGTTGCCCGTTCGATGTCGACGAACTCGCCGAGATGCCCGCCGTCCGAGACCTGCGCGCCGTGGTCCGCCGCACCGACGCCCTGTCGAGCGCCCGACGCTCGCCGTACGCGGCGCCTGTCGAATACGCCGACGACGAGGATCCGGAAGCCTGGTGGTGGCGGCTGTAGTTCGGCGCCCGACGGGCCGTGGGCGGGCCGGGGGCCCGCCCACGGTGGGGCTCAGGCGCCGGTGAGGATGACGAGGCGGCGGGTCGCCCTCGTCATCGCGACGTAGCGGTCGACCGCGCCCTCGATGCCGTCGCCGAAGGTTTCCGGGTCGATCAGGACGACCAGGTCGAATTCGAGGCCCTTCGACAACTCCGGGGTCAGCGAGTGCACGCGGGACGTCGGGCGGAACGTGGGATCGCCGATCACGCAGGCGATTCCCTCGTCGTGCGCGGCGAGCCAGTCGTCGAGGATCGTGGTCAGCTCCGACGTGGAGCCGTACCCGACCGGGATACCGCCGCCACGGATGGACGTGGGCACGTTGGCGTCCGGGAGCACGGTCCGGATGACCGGCTCGGCCTCCGTCATGATCTCCTGTGGCGTGCGGTAGTTGATGCTCAGCGACGCCATGGTGATGCGGTCCAGACCGACCCGCTCCAGCCGTTCCCGCCACGACTCGGTGAAGCCGTGCCTGGCCTGGGCGCGGTCGCCGACGATGGTGAAGCTGCGGGACGGGCAACGCAGCAGCAACATCTGCCACTCCGCGTCGGTCAACTCCTGCGCCTCGTCCACGACGATGTGCGCGAACGGACCGGCGAGCAGGTCGGGTTCGATGCGAGGCGCGCCGGACTCGTCGACCAGGGAGGTGCGCAGGTCCTCGCCGCGCAACATCGTCATCACCCCCTCGCCGTCGTCGTCGGCCGCCACCAGGGCGTCGACGACCTGGGACATGTTCTCGCGCTGGGCCGCGAGGGCGGCCCGCTGCCGACGCATGCGCCGGGACGCCTCGGGGTCGCCGAGCCGCAACCGCGCCGCGTCCAGGAGCGGCAGGTCCGACACCGTCCAGGCGTCGGCCTCCTCGCGCCGCAACCTCCGTACGTCGTCCGCGTCGAGCCACGGGGCGCACATGCGCAGATACGCCGGTACCGTCCACAGGTCGCCGACCACGTCGGTCGCCTCGAGCAGTGGCCAGGCGCGGTTGAAGGCGGCGAGCAGTTCCCGGTTCCGTTGCAGGGACCGGCGCAGCAACTCCGGCGAGGCATCGTCGTCGTCGTGCTTGTCGACCAGGATCGTGAGCAGTTCCTCCCAGATCCGGTCCCGGGCGTCGTTGTGCGAGATCCCGGGTTCGGCGGCCTCGAACGCCTCCGCCCAGTCGGCGACGGTCAGCCGGATGTCGGACCAGTGCGTCGTGACCGTCATGCCCTTGGTGGGCGGCTCCTCGTAGAACGCCACGGCCTTCTCGATCGCCCGCACGAGCCGCGCCGACGCCTTGAGGGCGGCCACCTCGGGATCGGTCTCGACGGCCGCGCCGGCCCCTTCGGGGAGCAGGTCGCGCAGAGTGCAGGTCTGTACGCCCTCCTCGCCGAGACTGGGCAGGACGTCGGCGACGTAGTTCAGGTAGGGCTGGTGCGGGCCGACGAACAACACGTTGCCCCGGCGGTGGCCCAGGCGCGGGTCGGCGTAGAGCAGGTAGGCGGAGCGGTGCAGGGCGACGACGGTCTTCCCGGTGCCCGGGCCGCCGTCGACGACGAGGGCGCCGGCGGAGCCCGCGCGGATGATCGCGTCCTGGTCGGCCTGGATGGTGCCCAGGACGTCGCGCATCCGGGGCGAGCGGTTGCCGCCCAGGCTCGCGATGAAGGCGGACTGGTCGTCGAGCGCGGCGTGGCCGACGATGGCGTCGGTGGTGAACACCTCGTCCCAGTAGTCGCCGATCCGGCCCCGCGTCCAGCGGTAGCGGCGGCGGCTGGCCAGCCCCATCGGGTTGGCGTGGGTGGCGCCGAAGAAGGGTTCGGCGGCGGGGGTGCGCCAGTCGATCAGCAGTCGGCGGCCCGCGCTGTCGGTCAGGCCCAGACGTCCGACGTACACGGTCTCACCGACCGCGTCGACCATGTGTCCCAGGCACAGGTCCAGGCCGAAGCGGCGCAGGGCGCGCAGACGCGTGGTCAGTCGGTGGATCTCGATGTCGCGGTCCATCGCCGCCCGCCCCCGGCCGCCCGGCGACCTGCGCTCGGTGTCGAGGCGGTCGGACAACTCGGCGATCTGTTCGTCCAGACAGGTCGCGATGGCCGCGAAGTGCCGCTCGTCGTCGGCGATCAGCGCCGGGTCGGCCTTGGCGGCGAGGCGGTCGGGTAGGTCGAACGCGCTGGTGGTGACGGGGTTCACGGCATCGGCTCCGTTCCGGGGTCGCGGGGCGACCGTGGTGCGTGGCGGGTTGCGGCTCGACGGTCGCGCGAGGTTCACGCGGATACCGACGGGCGATCCCGGCCGGGTGCGTCGAGCAGGAGGTTCGCGGCCACGGTCGTGCCGTCGGTGCGGATCGCGGCGGCCACGGCGCCGGCCCGCCCGCCGGTCTCGGGGGCGAGCGCGGTCGCGAGCGCGGCGGTCAGGGACTCGACGGTCGGGATCGGGCCGTCGTGCGCCGCGCCGATGCCCAGGTCGGCGATCCGGCCCGCCCAGTACGGCTGATCCACCCCCTGCGGCACGATCACCTGCGGCGCGCCCGCCCGGGCGGCGGTGGTCGTGGTGCCCGCGCCGCCGTGGTGCACGACCGCGGCCACCCGGCCGAACAGCGCCTGCTGGTTGACCTCGCCGATGCCGAAGCAGTCGTCGCGGTCGTCGATTCGGGCCAGTTCGGCCCAACCGTGTCCCAGCAGCACGCGCCGGCCGTGCGCGCGCACCGACTCGATGGCCACCCGGGCGACATCCCGGGCGGTACGCATCGGCATGCTGCCGAAGCCCACGTAGACCGGCGGCGCGCCGGCGGCAAGGAACGCCTCCAAGTCGGCCGGCAGCGCACGCTCGTCGGGCAGGATCCACGCGCCGGTCTGTACGACGTCGAGGTCGGTCGCGTCCCACGGGCTCAGGATCGGGTCCGCCGCC
This sequence comes from Embleya sp. NPDC056575, assembly GCF_042793325.1. Classification (NCBI taxonomy): domain Bacteria; kingdom Bacillati; phylum Actinomycetota; class Actinomycetes; order Kitasatosporales; family Streptomycetaceae; genus Embleya; species Embleya sp. NPDC056575. The sequence continues at coordinate 19,716 of NZ_JBHTVA010000075.1, read as the reverse complement.
AGCCAGGGCGTGTCGGTGTAGATGTGGTCCCGGACGTGCCGCACCGGAGGCAGGCCCAACGCTTGCCGATGGGTCGCCAGCGCCGGACCGAACAACTCGGCGATCTCCCGGGCGTCGATGTCCCACAGCGCCCGGTTGTCCGTCACCTCCGGCGGGAACGGCCGACCCGGCCGGGACAGCGGCGGCCGGTTCGGCGACGGCAGTGTGATCGGCTGGTACGTCGCGTAGACGTAGCGGATGCCCAACTTCTCGGCGACCGACCGCTCGGCGACCGGCATCATGCCGCCGCCGACCACCACGTCGAAGCCCTCGGCCACCTTCGGCAACACCTCGAACTGGGCGTCGACCCACGCCGCCGCGCGTCGGGGCAGATCGTCCGCCGACGGCGGCTCGTCCCCCGTGACCATCGCCCGCACCGGCCAACCCAGCGCCACCATCGGCACGCCGACCCGTGCCGGCAGTTCCGCGAAGTCCGGTGGCGCGCACAGCACTACCTCCGCGCCGAGTTCCCGCAATCGCATCGCGAGGCCCAACATCGGCTCGACGTCCCCGCGCGACCCGAACGTCGACAACAACACACGCACTTCTCGACTCACCCATTTCCGCAGATCCCGGCCGGGCTTCGGCTCAGGTCGATGATTCTGCGGCACGACGGGGGCCTTGCCGCAAGGCCCCCGATGCGCTATATGTTGGTTATGGCGAGGAGAGGGTTTCTCCTCGTCGTTTTCATGTTCGCGGCGTTTTCCGTCGTTCTCCCGTGCCGCGTCATCCCGCGCGCCGGCTCCGCGCCGTCATCGCCCACGCCGCCGGCACCGCTGCGACGAGCAGGACGCCGGCCGCGGTCAGGGCGTGTCGGGCGCCGACGGACGCGGACTGTCCGGACGCGTCGCCGGTCAGATACACGCCGCCGACGATCGCGACGCCGAGGGTGCCGCCGAGTTGCTGCACGGCGTTGAGGAGGCCGGCCGCCGAGCCGGTCTCCTGCGGGGAGAGCCGGCGCAGGGCGGCGGTGAAGAACGGCGGGGTGAACAGGCCCACGCCGAGCCCGGCCACGGCCAGGGCGAACGGCAGCCCGCGCGGATAGTCGCCGGCGGGTGCGGCCCGGTAGGCGAGGACCGCGGCTACCAGGCCGACGGCGAGGCCGGCGATGCCGGCGTGCAGGACGCGGACGCCGTAGCGGGGGACCAGGACGCCGCCGGCCGCCCAGGAGGCGACGGCCAGGCCGGCGGACCACGGCAGGAGGGTGAGGCCGGCGGTGAGCGGACCGCGGTCCAGGCCCAGTTCCAGGTGCAGCACCACGGTGATCATCACCCCGTTCATGACCGCGAAGAACAGTGTCGACGTGGCCAGCGCGGCGGGGAACGCCCGACCGCGCAGCAGCGACGGTTCGACGAGCGGGGTACGACCGGCGGCGGCCGTGCGGCGCTGGTGGACGACGAACCCGGCCAGGACGAACGCGCCGAGCGCGGCGGCGGCCCACGCGCCGGCACTCGGCGCACCGGTGCCGCCGGCGAGCGGGCAGACCAGCAGCGCGGTGCCGACCGTGGCCAGGGTGGTGCCGATCGGGTCGAGGCGGGGGCGCACGGGCGCGCGGTCCTCGCGCAGGCGCGGGGCGATCAGCAGTACGGCCGCCGCGAGTGGCAGGTTGACCACGAACACCGCACGCCAGGAGGTGCCGAACAGGTCGGCGTGGGTGAGCAGGCCGCCCGCCACCGGGCCGAGCACCGCGGACAGACCCATCACCGGGCCGATCGTGGCCAGCGCCCGGGGGAGTTCGTCGCCCTCGAACATGGCGCGGATGAGCCCGAACGTCTGCGGGACGATCAGCGCGGCGGCCACCCCCTGCGCCGCGCGCATGCCGATGAGCACGCCCACGTTCGGGGCGAGCGCGCAGGCCAGGGAGGTGGCGGCGAACGCGGTGACGCCGACACGGAAGACGCGACGCCGGCCGGCGATGTCGCCGAGGCGGGCGGCGGTGAGCAGGCCCAGGGCGAAGGTGAGCGTATAGGCCGCGCTGTACCAGGGGATCGCGGCGGCGGGCCCGCCGAGGTCGGCGTGGATGACGGGGCCGGCGACCTGGACGATCGTGGCGTCGAGGAGGTTCATCGCCTCGGCGACGAGCAGCGCGACCAGGGCGGTCCAACGCCACGGATAGGCGCCGAGGGTCGGCCGATCGCACGCGACCGGGGCGGTCGCGGTGGTGGGGTCGCCGCCGGTGGCGGTCGGATGCTCGGACATGGGTTCCCCGCGGGTGGTGTGGTGTCGGGACGCGCGGGCCGCCGGATCGTCGTCGTCCGGTGCTCCGTGCGGACACCACCCTCGCTCCGCTCCCGCTCATGGTTCCATTCCCCGGCACCGAATCGACGATTTCATCCATGCAGGTCGGCTATCTTGTGGAATATGCTCGAACCGGACGATCTCGATCGTGGCCTGATCCACGCCCTTCACACGGACGCACGCGCCCCGTTCACCCTCATCGCCGACGTCCTGGGCACGTCGACGCAGACCGTGGCCCGCCGCTACCGCCGCCTGCACGCCGAGGCCGGCCTGCGCGTGGTCGCCCTGCCGAGCCCGCGCAGTACGCGCGCGCACCAGTGGTTCGTACGGTTGACCGCCGCCACCCGCACCGCCCACGATGTCGCGGTCGCGCTGGCCCGCCGCGCCGACACCTCGTGGGTGCGGCTGACCTCCGGCGGTACCGAGATCGTCGCGATCATCCACACCCCGCCCAGCGGTCCCGACGCCCACTCCCTCCTGCTGCGCGACATCCCGCGCACCGCCGGCATCACCGCCGTGTCGGCGCACTACCTGCTGCACACCTACCTGGGCGGGCCCACCCCGTGGCGTGGCCGGCTCGGCGCGCTCACCCCCGAGCAGGAGGCCCGGCTGCGCGGCCGCGACATCCCCGCCGACCCGACGCACGGCGAGCCGTACCCGCTCACCGAAGCCGACCTGCGCCTGCTGGCCGCATTGCGCGAGGACGGCCGGGCCGGCTACGCGGAACTGGCCGCCGCGACCGGCTCCACACCCGCCACTGTCACCCGTCGACTGACCGAACTGCGGTCCCGCGGCGCGGTGTTCTTCGACATCGACCTCGAACCGGCCGTACTCGGCGCCACCGTGTCCGCGCTGTTGTGGATGCAGGTCGCCCCCAGCCGCCTCGACGAGGTCGCCCACACGTTGGCGGGCCACCACGAACTCGCCGTCGTGGCCGCCACCACCGGCCCCACCAACCTGGTCGCGCACGCCCTGTGCCGCGACGCGGAGGACCTGCACCGATATCTGATCCACCGGCTCGCCCTGGACGCCGTCACCCGGATCGAGACCGCACCGGTCCTGCGCACCTACAAGGCCGCCGCCACGCTGCGCGCCTGACCCGACGATCTCCCGTTCATCCCCTCCCATCCGTTCTCGCCGATCGGGATCCGGACCGCCCGCGCGCGTGTCGGTGACCGTCAGTAGGTTCGTATCCGTACCCGCCGATCGTTTCCGACTCGGCGTGGAATCCCCCTCGGTGCAAAGGAGATGGTGTGTTGTCGGCATGGGAGGAGTCGAGCGTGGCGCGGGTGTTGCCACCCGCTCGGCCGCGCAAACTCGCCAAGGTGCCGTTCGTCGAACTGGCCGACGGGCGCCTGCAGGGCGTGGTGTCCAGCGGTTCGGACATCGGGCGGGTCTATGTGTCCTCGGTCGCCGCCGGGGACTTCGCGTTCGCGTGCAGTACCAACAACAACCGACCCTGCGGCGGCGCGCACGGGTCGTTCTGCAAGCACATCGAAGCCCTGATCGGTGAGGCCGTGCTGCAATACGGCGCCGAGCGTGTCGCCCGCTACCTGCGGGTCGAACTCGCGAACGGGCAATCCGACGCGTGGCACATCACCCGGACCATGGCCGCGACCCGCCCGCCGCAGGGGGACAAGACGGCCGCCGCGCCCGTGTTCAGCAGGTTCCTGCGCCACCTGGGCTACCTCGAACTCGTCCCCACCACCGTGCCGCTGCCGGAGATGCACTGGTTCCCGCCGACGAGGGCGGTGGCCTGATGCGCGCCGACCTGCTCGTCGAACCCGTCGCCGGGCTCGACGAAGTCCTGGCCGTGGTGGACGCCTTCGACCGCACCCTCGTGGGCGGCCTGCTGCGCCCCCACCCCACCCAGGCCGGCGCCCTGGCCGAACTGGCCGCCGCCGTCGCCGGTACACCCCTGGCCGGCCGCGTCGCGGAGGCGGCCGAGAAGGCGGCGGCCGGCACCGCGAGCGAGGACCACCTCGTCGCGCTCGCCGCCGCCCGCACCGCACTCCTGGGCGCCGCCCACGACGCGCTCGTGGCCCGCGCCGTCGAGGCGACCGGGCGCGGCCTCGGCGAGGAAGCACCGGTGGTCCCGGCGGGGGAGGGCGAACCGGTGCCGAACCTGCTGATCGCCGCCCGCACCTGGCTCGCCGACCTGGCCCGCGCCGGCTGGCAGGGCATCGACCACGACCTGATCGCCGACTCCGCACCGGTCGTCTTCGCGATGTTGCCCGACCCGACGCTGCGTCGCCTGGCCACGCTGCTCGACGGGTTCTCCGCCGAACTGGCCGCGTCCTGCCCGGGCGCGACCCTGGAGCGCGTCCCGCTGCGCCGCTGGGCCGACCTGTGGTCGCGCGCCCTGCTGTCGACCCGGGCGCGGGTCGACGCCGCACCGGCGATCGGCACGGCCACCGGGCGCCTGCTGCCGCTGGGCGTCGACGTCCAGGAGCACACGACCGCCGCACAGGCCCAGGTGCACGCCGTCTTCGAGCCCGCCGACGGGGGCCCGCCGCGCCTGGTCCGGGCGAGCGTGTCGGTGCCCAAGCCGGACACGGTCGTCGGCGTCGGCGTCTGGCAACTCCTGCGCCCCCACCTGTCGTTGCTCACCGCCGCCGGCGAGGGCCGGGCGATGGACCTGACCGACATGCCGATCACCACCGAGGGCGACCTGATCTGGGACGACGCACACGCGCGCGGCGGCAAACCGGCCGACGCCTTCGCCACCGCCCGCGTCGCGCTGCCGACCGCCGTCGCGGCACCGACCACGCCGCTCGACCGGCACCCGACGCGGATCTCGATCCCGGTGTTCCTGGAGGGGTACGCCGTCGCCGAGGAGGGAGCACCGGCGTTGGTCCTCGCCGGACACCACATCCCCCTCGACGTGGACCGGATACCGGCCGCCGGCCCGCTCACACCCGAGGCGGTCGCGGCCTCCACCGCGTGCATCGGCCTGCTGCGCTGGGACGCCGGGGCGTTCCGGATCCAGCCGCTCGCCGTCGAGACCACCGTCAAGAAGAAGACCGTCGCGCTGCACGCCGGCGCCTGGGCCGGCGGCACCACCGACAAGCTCGGCGTCAAGGCCGAGAAGGCCGCCACCGAAGCCGTCGCCGCACTGCGCGAACGGGCCGGAAAGCTGCTGCGGAAATGACCGATCCCACCACCGAGGCCACCGAACCCACCACCGAGCGCATCGAACCGGCCGCCCCCATCGCGGAGTCGGCCGACGATCCGAACGAGAACCGCCGCCAGGTGCTGTATTGGCGACTGCTCGCCCGACTCTTCGACCCCGAGGAGCAGGCCGCGCTGGAATCGGCCTCCGTGGCCGTCGTCGAGGACATCGGCCTGCCCGCCGAACTGCTCGACCCCCGCGCCTCGATCGACTCCATCGTGCAGCGACACCCGGACCTGGCTTCCGAGTTCGACGGCCTGATGGTGCCCGAGGCGGACGAGGACGGCCGCGATCGGGCCGCCGAGGTGCGCCGGGCGGCGATGGTGTCCAAGGTGCTGCTCAACGTACTCGCCACCGGCTCCGGCACGGTCAGCGCCGGACAGTTGGCCGGCTGGCAGTCCGACGCCGGCTGGCTGGAGCGGGCCCTGGGCTGCAAGCCGGGCCAGTTGCGGGGCGGACGCGGCGGCGGCGGTGCGGGCACGGGCGTCTCGCCGACCGGCACCGGCGGCGCCGGCACGCCCGACCTCGGCACCCTGATCCCCGAGATCGGCCCCGAACTCGCCGCCATCGAGGCGGATCTGGTCAAGCGTATGCAGTTGCGCGAAGTGCTCGCCGATCCGGCGCTCGCCGCCCGGCTGACGCCCAGCATGTCGCTGATCGAGCAACTGCTCCGGGACAAGGACAACCTCTCCGGCGTCGCCCTGGCCAACGCCAAGGCTTTGATCCGCCGTTTCGTCGACGAGGTCGCCGAAGTCCTGCGCACCCAGGTGGCCAAGGCCTCCGTCGGCACCCTGGACCGGTCGATCCCGCCCAAGCGGGTGTATCGCAACCTCGACCTCGACCGCACCATCTGGAAGAACCTCACCAACTGGAGTCCGGAGGAGGAACGGCTCTACGTCGACCGCCTCTTCTACCGCCACACCGTCCGCAAGACCACACCCTCGCGGCTGATCGTGGTCGTCGACCAGTCCGGCTCGATGGTCGACTCGATGGTGAACTGCACCATCCTGGCCTCCATCTTCGCCGGGCTGCCGAAGGTGGACGTGCACCTGATCGCCTACGACACCCAGGCGCTCGACCTCACGCCGTGGGTGCACGACCCCTTCGAGACGCTGCTGCGCACCAACCTCGGCGGCGGCACCGACGGCACGGTCGCGATGGCGCTGGCCCAACCCAAGATCGCCGAACCGCGCAACACCGTCGTGGTGTGGATCTCCGACTTCTACGAATGGCACACCGACCCCCTCTTCGAGAGCATGGCCGCCATTCATCGCTCGGGGGCCAAGTTCATTCCCGTGGGCTCGGTGACCAGCTCCGGCCGGGCCAGTGTCAACCCCTGGTTCCGGGAGCGGTTCAAGGACCTCGGCACGCCGGTGCTCTCCGGCCACATCCGCAAGCTCGTGCACGAACTCAAGACGTTCCTCGGTTAGAAAGGCCTCTCATGTCCGACCTGTTGCGCGCCCCCGCCGAACTCAAGTACGCCGAGGAACTGGACTGGCTGGAGTCGATCGACACCGGCCCCAAGCCCTTCACCTGGCGGCTGTCCCCGAAGATGATCCGCCTGTTCGTGCTCGGCTCCGAGCGCTCCGACGGCCTCGACCGCGAGATCGCGCAGAAGTGGTTCGGCGACCGCAGCATCGTCGAGCGCGCCATCGTCACCCTCGCCTCGGACCGCGGCCTGCTGCTGATCGGCGACCCCGGCACCGGCAAGAGCTGGCTGGCCGAACTGCTCGCCGCCGCGATCTGCCGCGACTCCACCCTGGTCGTCCAGGGCACCGCCGGCACCACCGAGGACCACATCAAGTATTCGTGGAACGTGTCCATGGTGATCGCCAAGGGCCAGTCGCGCGAGTCGATGATCCCCTCGCCGATCATGACCGCGATGGAGGCCGGCGCCATCGGCCGCTTCGAGGAACTGACCCGCTCCACCAGCGACGTCCAGGACGCGCTCATCTCCATCCTGTCCGAGAAGTACGTCTCGGTGCCCGAACTCGACGACGACGCCATCGTCTTCGCCAAGCCGGGATTCTCGATCATCGCCACCGCCAACAGCCGCGACCGGGGCGTCAACGACCTGTCCTCCGCGCTCAAGCGCCGCTTCAACTTCGTCCGCATACCGGTGGTGACGAACAAGAAGAGCGAAGCGGAGATCGTACGCTTTCGCACCGAGGAACTGCTGCGCCGGCACGAGATCGAACTGGAGGTGCCGCCGAACCTGCTGGACGTGCTCCTGCAGAGCTTCGCCGACCTGCGCGCCGCCGCTGCCGCGGCCCGCAGCGACGACGAGAAACTGGAGTCCTCGCTGTCCACCGCCGAGCAGATCGGCGTGCTCGAAGACGCCATCCTGCACAGCAACTTCTTCGGCGAGCGGGCCTTGACCGCACACACCCTCGCCGCCTCGCTGGTCGGCTCGCTCGCCCGTCGCGAGCCGGAGGACCTGGCCATCATCAACAAGTACCTGCACGGCGTGGTCGAGCCGCGCGGCAAGGAGGAGGGCGGCGCTTGGCCGGAGTTCCTGGAGGGCGGTCGCTCGGCGATCGCGGGCCTGTCGTGAGCGGCCCGCCCGAGGGTGCCTTCGACGCCCTGCGCAGCCAACTCCGCGAGGCCGCCGCCACGTTCGCCGACGGGCCCGACGCCCTCGGCGAGATCCTGCTTGGCATCGTCGACGACGTCGACCGCGCCGTGCGCGAACCCCTGGAGATCTTCCCCGTCTGCCACCACTCGCCCGCCTCCGCCACCGCCATGGCCCGCCGGCTGCGGGAGAAGCAGCCGAAGGTGGTCTACCTGGAGCTGTGCGAGGACATGGCGCCGTTGCTCACCGAACTGCGCAACTGCACGCTGCCGGTGGCCGTCCAGTCCTTCGCCAGTGAGATCGACGGATTCCCGCTCGACTGGGCGCCGCTGTCGGTGGTCGCGCCGATCACCGAGGCGTCGGCCGAATACCAGGCGATCGCCTACACGTTGGACACCCCCGGTACCGAACTGGTCCTGGTCGACCGCTCCTCGGACCACGTGTTCCAGTGGGAGCCGCGCGGCGGCGAAGGGAGCGCGCCCGCCGTGCCCGCCGACCCGGACGCGCCGCCGGCCGAGGAGGAGAGCGCGCTGCACGGCGACTCCGTCGGCCTGGAGATCGGCGACCTGCGTCCGCGCTTCGCCGAACTGGAGGAACACCTGCTGCGCCAGGGCCGGGTCCGGCACTGGTCGGAGTGGTGGCACCAGTACGTCGAACTGCCGCTCGGCGACTGCGACCACGACACCTACCGGCAGGTCATGCTGCTGATCGGCAGCCTGTTCCGCCGGCTGGCCCCGGGCGACGAGCGCCGGGTGCGGGTGGACGAGGACCGCGAGCGCTACATGTGGACCCGGATGCGCGAGCATCTGGCCGCGAGCGGCACCGACCCCGCCGACTGCCTCTACGTCTGCGGCGCGTTCCACGCGGCCTCCCGGGTCGAGGAGTTCGGGGTGAACGGCGCCGACACGTTCGAGATCACCCCGCGTACCGCCACCACCTGGCAGCACGGGCTGATCCCCTCCAGTCACGCCGCGATCGAGGCGCAGTTCGGCCTCGCGGCCGGCTCGGTGACGATCGCCGCCTCGGTGTGGGCGAAGAACCTCACCCGCAGCGGGGTGAAACCCTTCCGGCTCACCGGGCAGGCGGGGGCGAAGAAGAAGAGCGCGAAGCCCGCCAAACGCGCGGCGTCGGTGGTCGCCGCGGCCGGCGGCGCGCAGGGCTCGTCCGCGTCGCCCGACTCGCCCGCCCTGTCGGCCGACAAGCTGTCCGGGTTCCTGCGTCGTGCGCCGGTCCTGGACCGGCTGGACGAGGAGGAACTGCTCGGCTGGTCCGTGGACATCGTGCGAGCCGCGCGCCGCAACGGCTACCTGGCCTCGACCGCCGACGCGATCGCCGTGTTCGAGACGTCGATCCTGCTGGCCGGGCTGCGCGACCGGGCCAAGCCCACGCCGTACGACTTCCAGGACGCGGCGGTCACCTGCATCGAGAAGGACCGGGTGCCCGGGCGGCGCGACGTGCGCCGGCTCGTCGAGATCATGATGGGCGGCGACCGGATCGGCCGGGTCGGCTACGACGCGCTGCCGCCGCTGGCCCGCGACGTGCACGACCGGCTCGCGCCCCTGGGCCTGAGACTGGAACAGCGCGGTGTGCGGCGGGCGTTGCTCGACATCGCCGGGCAACCCGAACTGGAGCGCTGCTCCGATGTGTTGTGGATGTTGCGCTACCTGATGCCGGCGGGCGCGGCCCGTCCGATCATGGGCGAGCGGCGGCTCGGCGAACGCTCCATCCAGGAGTCGTGGGACTTGGCCCTGGGTACCCACCAGCGGGCGCTGATCGAACTCGGCTACGAGGGCGTCAGCATCGAACAGGTTCTGGAGCAGCGGCTGCGGCGCGCGGCGTACGGGCCGAACGCGACGACCGCGAACGTATTGGCGGCGGTCGAGGACGCCACGCTGTACCTGCGCAGCCGCCGACTCGCCGACGAACTGGGCACGCGGGCGCTGGAGGTGCTGACCACCGAGCGCAGCGTCGACGGCGCGCCGGAGGTGCTGCGCCGGGTGCGCCGGTTGCTGGCGTACTACCGGACCAGCGAATCGGTGCTGCCGGCGTGGATCGAGTCGTTCGTCAAGACGGGATACGCGCACTACTGCACGCTGTTGCCGACGGCCTTCGCCGACGAGGACGCGACGGTGCGGCAGGTCGCCGCGACACTGGGCTTCCTGTTCGGCATGGAGAGCCTGGCGCTGTCCCTGGGCTGCGACCGGACCCAGCTGGAGCTGGCGGTTGCCCAGTCCCACCCGGAGGAGCCGTCGAAGGTGGCGCTGCTGTGGGCGGGGCAGGTCCACCTCGGCCGGTTGTCCCGGGCGGAACTGCGCTCGCGCTGCGACGAGTTGCTCGGCAATCCGCTGGTGCTGCCGGCCTACCCGCGCTACCTGAGCGGGTTGGTGTACGCGTTGGAGCCGGTGCCGGCGCTGACCGACTTCGTCGTGGAGGCGGTGTCCAACGCCTTCGCCCGCCTGCCGGACTCGGTGTTGTTGCCGTGGTTGCCGACCCTGATCGGCACGCTGCGCGCCGGCGGCGCCGAGTTCGCGCCGCTGCTGATCCGCGAGGCCGGGCGGATCTTCCCGGGTCGACTCGCCGCGCTGGACGAGTGGGTGCCGCCGTGGCGGGCGCAATCGGCCCCACCGGCGTCGTCGGTGTCCCGGGCCTCGGGCGGGGCACGTGGCCTGGCCCTCCTCGGCGCGCATCCGCACACGTGTGACGCGGTGGCGCGGTTGCTGGGGTGCGAGGGCACGTGGGAACCGGGCGCGGGCGACGGGCCCGCGGGCGCGGCCCTGCTCGGCCGGTATCCGGCGACGGCGCACGCGGTCGAGGCGCTGTTGGCCGGCTGAGCGCACGGCCGGACGGCGCCTGGGGCACGGCACGCCCCGACCACGGCCGGGTGGGGACGCTTCGACGCGATCCGCACCCGGCCGTGTCCGGTTTCAGGAACCGCTGCCGGGTCGGTCCTCGGCACTGGCGGCGTAGCCGGCCAGGCCGTCGGCCATCCGTTGCATGAAGCGGGTCAGATACCACCGCCAAAACGGACCCGAGAGCGGCAACTTCGGCTCGAAGGTCGCCGACCAGGTGATGTCGGTGCCGCCCGCGGCCGCCGGGGTGAGGTCGACGGTGCCGCGAAAGGACCGGAACGGGCCGCCCTCGTTCGTGTAGCGGAAGTGCCGGTCGGCGACCAGCTCGACGATGCGTTCCCGGGCGGCCCCCCGGCCGGTCCGGAAGACCCGGACGTCGCCGACCCGCTGCGGGGCCTCGGGATCGCCGTCGCCCTCGACGGCGGCGGAATCGATCGGCGACCACTTCGGCCAGGTGCCGGCCCGGAGGAGGACCGCGAAGACCGCGTCGGGGCCCGCGGGGGAATGGGAGGTCACGATGTAGGTGTAAGGCACGTCGTCACGCTAGGACGGCGCCGGCGGCTCGGGCCATGCGCCGGATTGCCCACCCGTCGCGGAAATCTTGCGGTACTGCGACGGGCGCACCCCGACATGCGCCAGGAAGGCCGAGGACAGGCTGCCGGGCCCGGCGAAGCCGCAGCGCTCGGCGATCCGCGTGATGGTGAGGTCGGTGCCGTCGAGCAGTCGCCGGGCGTGTTCGATCCGCAGTCGGGTGAGGAACGCGTGCGGGGTCTCGCCGGTGGTTCGGCGAAAGACCCGGATGAAGTGGTAGACGCTCAGGTGCACTTCGGCGGCGAGATCGGCCAGCGTGAGCGGATGGGCCAGGCGTTCGCGCATGATCGCGACGGCCCGCCGGACGGCCGAGGGTTCGGGACCGGGGACTCGCTGATCCCGGCCCCGGGCCAGCAGGTGGGTCACCAGGACCGTCGCGGCCGATTCCGCGTAGACGTCGGTCGCGCCCGCGACGGTCGGCAGGGCGCGTACGACCTGTTCGACGAGGGTGTCACCCGCTGCCAGGCCGCCGGCCATGGCCTCGAAGTCCGGGTCGGGTCCGCCCAGTTCGGCGGCCACCCGGACCACGGTCGCGCGCGGGACGTGTACCTGGACGGTCCGCATCGGCGGCGTCGCACGGTAGCTGCGCACGGTCGCCTGACCCGGGAGCATCAATTCCAGGCGGCCCGGCACCCAGCGACGGCGGGTGGGTCTTCCGCCGGCCCGGATCCGCATGTCCGCTTCACCGCTCGTGTAGAGCACGAGATGCAGATCGGCGACTCCCGGCAGCGGAAAATCCTCCGCCTCCCGCGCGTGCGTGAAGCTCTGGACCAGCAGGGAGCGCCAACCGGCGTCCTGCCAACTACAGAAGGTGCGCCGCACGACGCCGTCCGGGTCGACGTCGGTGTACGGCGCAAGGTCGAAGTCGGACGAGTCGAACACACCACGATTCTCGCACCCCCCGCCGTGCCGCCGGAGGTGTCCGACCCGTCGGGTCGGGCAGAGGAGAGGTTCGGGCCGTCTCCGGGCCCGCCGGAATGTCGTATCACCGGCTGAGAGGGCATCATGCGGATCGCTGTCACCACCCCGACCGGGAACGTCGGCCGGTACGTCGTCCCCATGCTGGTCCGCGCCGGACTCCGGCCGCGCGTGCTGCTGCGCGATCCCGGGCGACTGGCGCCCGAGCTGCGCGACCACGTGGACGCCGTACGGGTCGACCAATTCGAGGCCGACACGGTGGTGGCCGCCACCGAGGGCGTCGACGCGCTGTTCTGGGTGGATCCGACCACCGGCGGCGAGGACCCCCTGGCCGACTACGCGCGCGCCACGGACAGCGTGGTCCACGCCGTCACCGACAACCGGATCGGCCGGGTCGTCTTCCAGAGCAGCGTGGGCGCCGAGAAACGGCACGGCGCCGGCGAGATCGACGGCCTCGCGCGGACCGAAACCGCCCTGGACAAGATCGACGTCGACGTCACCCATCTGCGCTGCGGCTACTTCTTCACCAACCTCGAACTGCAACCGGACGCCCTGCGTGCGGGCACCCTCGAGGTGATCCTGCCGCTCGACCGGCCGATGGCCTGGGTAGCGCCCCGCGACATCGCCGAGGTCGCGGTCACCCGGCTGCTGTCTCCCGACTGGTCCGGGCACCGCGTGCGCGCCGTACACGGACCGGCCGACCTCACCTGGCGGCAGGTCGGCGACATCCTCACCGCCGCCACGGGTCGGCGGATCGGCGTCGAGCGCGTCACCGACGACGCCATGCGCGAGCGGCTCCTCGGAGCCGGGATGACGGACGGACTCGTCGAGGCGGTGCTCGGGATGTCGACCGGGCTTCGAGAGGACTTTGTGCCGGAACAGCCCCGCACCGTCGAGACCACCACCACGACCACCCTCGCCGCCTGGGCCTACGACCACCTCCGGCACCGGATCACCGACGCGGCGTAGGCGACAGGGTCGGCCGACACCCCGCCCGGACCGGACGCGACGCGTGTCCGCATGCCCGACGGGATGATCTACTGGGCCCGGCAGACGAGTTGTTCGGACGAAGGGTTCGCGTCGTGTTGATCGATCTCACCGGGAAGACCGCTCTGGTCACCGGTTCCACGCAGGGCATCGGGGCCGCGATCGCGAAGGGCCTTGCCAAAGCGGGAGCGGAGGTCGCCGTCAACGGACGTACGCCGGAATCGGTCGCGGCGGCCCTGGAGCGGCTGCGCGAGGACGTACCGGAGGGTCGATTCCGGGCCGCGCCCGGGGACATCGCCGAGGACGAGGGAGCGGCGAGGGTGTTGTCCGCCGTCCCGTCGGTGGACATCCTGATCAACAACCTCGGCATCTTCGGGACCCGGCCGGCGTTGGAGATCGACGACGCCGAATGGCGGCGCTACTTCGAGGTCAACGTGCTCACCGCCGTCCGGATGACCCGCGCCTACCTGCCCGGGATGCAGACTCGCGGTTGGGGACGGATCCAGAACATCGCGAGCGACTCGGCGATCGTCACGCCGGCGGAGATGATCCAGTACGGCATGTCCAAGACGGCGTTGTTGGCGGTCTCGCGCGGCTTCGCCAAGGAGGCGGCCGGGAGCGGTGTCACGGTCAATTCGGTGATCGCCGGCCCCACGCACACCGGCGGAGTCGAGGACTTCGTCTACGAGTTGGTGGATCCCGCCTTGCCGTGGGACCGGGCGCAACGCGAGTTCATGCGCCTGCACCGCCCGCAGTCGCTGATCCAGCGGCTGATCGAGCCCGAGGAAATCGCCAACATGGTGGTCTACTTGAGCTCCCCCTTCGCCTCGGCGACCACGGGCGGCGCCCTCCGCGTCGACGGCGGCTACGTCGACGCGATCACCCCCTGAGCCCGACCGGCCGCCGGATTCCGGAGATCCGGGGAGCGGGCCCCAACTGCCCGCTCCCCGGGGGCCGAAGGTCGGGCCCTACCCGACATCGACCTTCGGCGACCGCGAGAACCGGAATACGATCCGGATCCGGCTCTCGGAGGGTACGACGTTTCGCGGTCCGGCAGTGTGACGGGTTCGGCCGAAGAGTTCTGGGGCCGGTGCGCGCGGAGGCGAGAGCGGTGCCGCCGACGGCGGCGGACGGACAGGGCCCACGCCACCCACCGCGGGATCGCGCGAGCGCGGCGCGTGGGATCAGGTCCGGATGAGGTGGCGGGGGAGGGCGTGGGCCTTGCGGCCCGTGGGGGTGGTGATGGTGCGGGCGGCGAGCAGGGCGTCGATCACGGCTTCCTCGACGCAGTCCATGGCTGCGGTGAACAGGGTTTCCAGGTGGGCCTGTTCGAGGTCCGCCGGGGAGCCCTGGGAAGCGGTGGAGAAGGCCAGCCCGTAGTCGCCGTTGCCGCGACCGAGCGCGGCACCCACGCGGCGGAGGGCGAATACGCCGCGGGCCGCGATGCGGGACAACTGCCGTGCCGTGCACGGGACATCGACGGCCAGTACGACCACGCAGGAGCTGTCCGGGGCGGCCGGACCGGCACTCGCCAGGCCCAGGCCGACCGGCGTCACCGATCGTCCGAGGAGGCGCAACTCCCCGTCCATGTCGGCCTGGACGAGCGCGCCCACGGTCGCCGACCGGGTACCGAGCGACACCTGCCGCGACGCCGACCCGATGCCGGCCTTGAAGCCGAGGGCACACGCCCCCGCGCCGCCGCCGACACTGCCCAGCTCGACCGGACCGTCGTGCGCGCCCGTCAACGCGGCAAAGACGTGCTCCCGGGTGAGTGGCCGCCGAACCACCGGAGCCGGCCACGCGTCGTCGATCCCGCCGACCACCGGCCCGTCCGGGTGATCCGAACCCCGGCTCGGCGTCGAGGTGAGCAGGATCGGCGTCGCCAACTCGGCCCGCTCCACCATCTGGGTGACCCCGACCGCCTTCCCGTGGCCGCTGCCGAGGTACATCCCCGCCGCCAACGACCGGGCCTCCCGCATCGCCGTCGGGACGATCGCGGTCACCCCCGAGCGCACCCCCGCGGCCTCGTCCACGAGCGTCGTATGCCCCACCAGCACGCCCGACACGTCGGTGATCGTGTTGTGCGGACCCGGCGCGAACCCCCCGACCCGGTGCCCCGCGTCCCGGAACCGCAGCGCGCGCACCGGGTCTCGCTCTGCCTCGTTCACGGTCGACCCGGCCTTTCTCGGGGGAACAACAACCCCGATTCTCACCGGCTCCCGATCGTCGATCTCCGTCGTGGGGTCCGAATTTCGCCACGCCGTTTGGGGTCTTCCGCCAAAAGACGCTCGGCGCCCGGGCGCGGACGGTGCGTGACGGCGGCGGAATCGGTCAGCAGGCGCAGCGCGAGCGCGGCTTCGGAGCCGGCGGGGGCGCTGTAGATCATCATGGTCAGGTCGGGATCGTCCGGAGCGCGCATGGCCACATAGTCCAGCGCGAGTTCGCCCAGTCGCGGATGCACGAACCGTTTGCGCCCCCGGGTCTTGGCCCGGACGTGATGGTCCGCCCACAGCCGGCGGAAGTCCGGGCTCGCACCCGTGAGTTCGTCGACCAGGGCGGTCATTCGCGGGTCGTCGGGTCGGCGGCCGGCGTCGAGGCGGAGATTGGCGACGGTGTCCCGGGCCTTGCTCTCCCAGTCGGGGTACAACGTCCTGGACGCCTCGTCGAGAAACACCAGGCGGGCCATGTTCCGCTCGGCGACCGGGATCGCGGGGAAGTCGGCGACCAGGGCACGGGCCGGTTCGTTCCAGGCCAGGACGTCCAGCCGGCGCCCGATGAGGTAGGCGGGAGCGAGCGTGAGCGCGTCCAGAGCCTGGCGCAACTCGGGCCCCACCTGTTGCGGCCGATCCGCCGACATGCGGGTGTCGGCGGGCCTGGCCAGATTGTGCAGGTGCGCCCGCTCGTCCACGTCGAGCCGGAGCGCGTCGGCCACCGCGTCCAGGATCTCGGCGGAGACGTTGCGGGCCCGACCCTGTTCCAGACGGGTGTAGTAGTCGACGCTCACCCCGGCGAGCTGGGCCAACTCCTCGCGGCGCAGCCCCGGGACGCGGCGCCGGCCGCCGAACCGGCCCGCCCCCGTGTCGTCCGGACTCAGCCGGGCCCGCCGGGTCTTCAGGAACTCGCTGAGCTGCCGTGCACGATCCATGATCACCAGTCTCCGACACGGCCGTCGGCCGCCGCCGGCCGGCCCGCCGTTGCCTGGTTTCGGCAGACCCAGGCAGGGCCGACCCGGGTCGAACAGGGCTCTGGGCGCCCCCTCGCCGAACCCGCAGGATGGACATCGTCCACCGGCGGACGGCACGCCGGATCGAAGCACCACCGAACAACGAACCACGGAAGCGGGAGTCACCCATGTCGAACACCCTCACCCTCATCGCCGGCTTCACCGCCAAGCCCGGCCAAGAGCAGCGGTTGCGTGACGAACTCCAGGCGATGATCGCCCCGTCCCTGGCCGAGGAGGGCTGCATCGCCTACCAGCCGTACACCCACCCCACCCGCGCCGACCGTATGGTCATCGTCGAGGAGTGGGTCGACGCGGCCGCCCTGGAACACCACTTCACGCTGCCCCACTTCGAGCACGTCGCGGCCGTCCTCGCCGAGATCCTGGCCGAGCCGTTCACGCTGCGCCGCCTCACGGACATCCCCGTCCGAGGGTGCGCGTGAGCCTTCGTACCCGCTCGGGACGAAGGACGGGCGGGGGTCTGCGCGCGCCGCCGCGCGGGCCCGTTCAGTCGAGCGCGGGAGCGGTGGGGCGTCCCGCGACCAGGCGGCGCAGCAGGGTGGTGAGCAGGTCGCGGTCCGGCTCGGGCAGGGTGGCGAACCAGTCCAGTTCGCGGCGGGAATGGGCGGCGAACGCCTCGGCGATCGACGCGCGCCCCTGCCCGGTCAGGGCGACCAGGACCGCGCGCTTGTCCTCGGCGACACGCCGGCGCTCGACCAGGCCGTCGCGTTCCAGGGTGTTGACCGCGTTGGTGAGCGCCGAGCGGGACAACACCGACAATTCGGCGAGCCGGGCGGGCTGGGTGGGGCCGAGTATCCACAGCTTGAACATGATGCGAAAGCCCGGCAGGGTCCACCCGCGCGGCCGATGCACGGTGGCCTCGAGGTCGGCGACCAGCAGATACGCCACGTGCAGCAGGTGGTAGCCCAGGTCGAACGCGCCGGGATCGGTGTCCGGCGCCAGTTCGACGATGCGTTCGCGCGCCTGGTCGGCGTACCGGACGTCCGGCAGCCGGGTCGGCTCGGCGGGGGGTGTCGCGCGCGGCGTCATACGTTCCGTCTCGCTCGGTGGGTGGGGTGGTGCGGGTGTGTCGTGCCCATCCTGCACGTGGCGCACATCCTGCCAAGGGTCCTTGCGCAATCCGGTCCCTGCCCCCAGGATGAGCAAAGTTGTTATGGCTGAAACAATCTATTGCTCCGGGAGGCCTTCGTGCGCGTCATCGTCGCCGGGGGAGGAATCGGCGGTCTGACCGCCGCGCTGTCGCTGCACGCGGCGGGAATCACGGACGTCACCGTCCTGGAGGCGGCGGCCGAGATTCGCCCGTTGGGTGTGGGCATCAACGTATTGCCGCACGCCGTACGCGAGTTGACCGAACTCGGCCTGGCCGACCGGCTGGCCGCGCTGGGCGTGCCGACCGGCGAGCTGGCCTACTTCAACCGATTCGGCCAGGCCATCTGGTCCGAGCCGCGCGGGCTCGGCGCCGGGTATCGCTGGCCGCAGTACTCGGTGCATCGCGGCGGCCTCCAGATGTTGCTCCTGGACGCGGTGCGCGAACGTCTGGGCGCCGACGCGGTGCGCACGGGCCGACCGGTCACCTCGTACGAGGACCTGCCGCAGGGCGTGCGCGTGCACACCGCCGCCGGGTCGCTCGACGCCGACGTGCTGATCGCCGCCGACGGGATCCGCTCGGCGATCCGCCGGCAACTCTTCCCCGAGGAGGGCGCGCCGCCGTGGAACGGCCTCGTGTTGTGGCGCGGCACCACCCGCGCGCCCGCGTTTCGTTCCGGGCGGACCATGATCATGGCCGGCGACGGGACGGAGAAGTTCGTCGCCTATCCGCTCACGCCCGAGCCGGACGCCGACGGCAACCTGCTGCTGAACTGGATCGCCGAACGCCCGCTCGACACCCCGCCGCCCGCCCCCGGCGACTGGAACCGCAGGGCCGAACCCGCGGACGTGTTGCGGCACTTCGGCGAGTGGCGGTTCCCGTGGCTGGACATACCCTCGGTGATCGCCGCCGCCGACGCGGTGTACGAGTATCCGATGGTGGACCGCGATCCGCTGCCGCGCTGGACCCATGGCCGGGTCACCCTGCTCGGCGACGCCGCGCACGCGATGTACCCCATCGGGTCCAACGGCGCCTCGCAGGCGATCCTCGACGCGCGGGTGCTGGCGTGGCGGCTCGCCACGCACCCGATCGACGACGCGCTGGCCGGCTACGAGGCCGACCGCCGACCGGCGACGACCGCCATCCAGCTGGCCAACCGGGACCTGGGGCCGGAGATCGTGATGCGCCTGGTCCACGAACGGGCGCCGCGGGGCTTCACGGACATCGACGACGTGCTCACCCCGGCCGAACGCGAGGACGCGGCGGCCGGCTACAAACGCGTCGCCGGCTTCGACCCGACGCTCCTCAACGAACGCGCGTCGTACACCGTCGACACGGGGAGCCGGCCGTGAACGCGGAACCCACCTCGCGGGAACCGGAGTCGGAGCCGGGGCCGTTCCCGGGAACGGCGCCCTACCCCTCGCCCTCCCCGAAGCTGAGCTTCCTCGCCCGCTTCCGAGTGGACCTGGACACCATGCTCGACCTCGGCGGCACCCCCTGGGGCGAGCGCCGGATCATCCCCATTGTCGGCGGATCCTTCGAGGGCCCACGGCTGCGCGGGGACATCCTCCCGGGCGGCGGCGACTGGCAGATCGTGCACCCGGACGGCGCTGCCGAGATCGACACCCGCTACACCCTGCGCACCGACGACGAGGCGCTGATCCACCTGACCACCACCGGACTTCGGCACGGCCCGCCCGAGGTCATGGCCCGACTGCGGCGGGGCGAGGACGTGGATCCGCGCAGCTACTACTTCCGGCTCGTCTGCCGCTTCGAGACGGGCGACGCCCGGTACGCCGGGCTCAATCGCACCATCGCCGTCGCGGCCGCGATGCGCAGCGCGAACACGGTCCGGTACGAGGCACACGCGCTGGTGTAGCGCGTCGGCGCGGTGGGCGGCCACGACGGGGCCCACCCCGCCCACGCCGGGCGCAACCCCGGAAAACGGCGAGCGCCAAACCCAACCACCCCATTTGGCCCACCCGCAGCACGGCCGTCGCGGCGAGGCGGGGCGCCGTTGCG
>NZ_JBHTVA010000074.1:36367-50053 GCF_042793325.1 Embleya sp. NPDC056575 | reverse complement strand
GAGATACGACAAACGGGCCTATGTCTACCTCGGAACCGTCGCCATCGCCGCACTCTTCATCTGGCTCCGCACATGATCCAAGAAACAGAACCTAGGCGGCGTCCGCCACGACCACCGGCGGGCGCATCCCCCACGCGGCGGTCTCGTCCAGGGCGTCCAGGGCGTCCAGTGCGAGCTGCCACTTCTCCCGGTGGCGCACCGCGTCCGGGGCCCCCGTCCGCAGGCGGCGTTCGGTGTCCGCGTCCCACTCGGGGGGCAGGAACAGTCGCCATTGCAGCGGACACGACGCGGTGTCGGAGACCGCGTGCACGCTCACCGCGACCTGGCAGTTCGCCTGCTTGCCCAACGCGCCGCAGTACTGCGGCGCCACCGCCATGGACATGCGCCCGTCCTTGGGAAAGGACACGTCGTCGACCGCCCACGCGTCCGCACGCACCAGCGGGAGCAACCACTCGGCGATCCGCCGCCGCACCGGCACCGGGTCCCACGTCGACGCGCTCACGAACTGCTGCAGATTCTGCGTGTTGCCGTCCGGCAACCGCGACGCCATCGCGTCGATCGACTTCCGACGACCCTCCAGCATCAACCCCCGCAGGTAACAGTCACCCTTCTCCCGCTGATCCCGCCGCGGCAACGACGCGAACACATCCGCCACGAACTCCGCCAACCCCGCCCGCAGGCCCCGAACCTGCCACATGTCCACACAAACAACATGCCCCCAACCGACAAGTACGACAAAACCTAATGAAATCCTACTAGTAGTGGTCAAACAGTGGTGTTTCGGCTGCTCAGGGGGGGAGGGTCGTGTCGAAATTTGACGGCCCGTCAATGCGGGGACGGGGTGAGGAGAACCAGGACTGGTTGCGGCCCGTCGCGCGACGGCGGAGTCTGCGCTACTGGCGAGCGTGGTCGAATGCGCCGTCGGCGACGGCGTCAACGACCTGTGGGGTCTCCCGTCTCGCGGCAGTTGATCAACACCTCCCGCACAACGCGGGAAGCCGGGAACCCTTTGTCACCACACGCCTGTCCGGAAGTTTCGAGGAGTTCCAGTCACCCGGCCCATCATCGATCGTGGGGTGAGCCGTGCGCGGCGCCGGTGGGGCCGAAGGCCACTTGCACGGTCAGGCCGCCGTGAGGGTTTGCGTCGGCGGCGACCTGGGCGCCGTGGGCGCGGGCGATGGCCGCGACGATGGCCAGGCCGAGGCCGACCCCTTCGTCGGGGGCTTGGCGGCGCTGTGTGCTGCGGTGGAACGGTTCGAAGAGGCGTGGCACGGCGTCGGGGGCGATGGTCGCCCCGGTGTTGGTGATGGTGAGTGCGCCGTCGCCGATGCGGACGGTGACGTGTCCGCCGGGATGGTTGTATCGGATGGCGTTGCTGACGAGGTTGTGGGTGAGGCGTTCGAGGAGCACCGGGTCGCCTTCGGCCCACAGGGGTTTCGCGTCGAGGGTGAGGGTGATGCGGAGCCGGTCGGCCTGGGGGGCGAGGGTGGCGGCAACGGTGCGGGCGATCTCGTCGATTCGACAGGGCGTGCGTCGGTCGAGTCCGCGTTCTGAGGTGGCGAGGAGCAGGAGCCCGGCGATCAGGTGTTGGCTGTGTTCGCTGATGTCGACGAGTTCGCGGCGGATGTAGGCGACCTGGTCGTGGTCGGGGTGGCCGGCGAGGCCGATCTCGGCGGCGGCGCGTTGTTGTGCGAGCGGGGTGCGCAGTTCGTGGGCGGCGTTGGCGGCGAAGCGGCGCTGGGAGTCGACGAGGTGTTCGATGCGGTCGAGCATGTCGTCGAAGGTGTCGGCGAGTTGCTTCAGTTCCCCGGGCGGGGCGTCGAGATCGATGCGCTGGTGCAGCGTGGTCGCCGAGAGCCGTTGGGCGGTGCGGGTGATCGCGCCGACGGGCCGCAGGACCCGGCCTGCCATCCACCAGGCCAGCAGCACGGAAAGGGCGGCGAAGATCACGAGGGCGATGAGCGAGGCGGTGAGGAGGCGGTTGAGGAAGGCCTGTTCGATGGTGCCGGCCAGGTCGAGGGTTCCGCCGCCCTCGCGCGGGACGCGGGGCGAGGGTTCGGGGGTGTCGGGCGCCGGCTCCTCGCCACCGGTCATGGAACCTCGGATGATGACGTCGGTGATGCCCGCGTAGAGGCCGTGCCGCAGCAGTGTGTACATCACCGCGATGAGCCCGCCCCCGGCAAGGAGCAGCAGCCCGGCGTACAGGAGCGTCAGGCGCAGCCTCTCGTCGGCGTGCGGCCACCACCGCCGGGGCTGCGCTGTGGGTCGGATCGTCACCGGGGGTCCTCGTCTTCGGCGAGGCGGTAGCCGGCCCCGGGCACGGTTTCGATCACCGGGGGGTCGCCGAGTTTGGTGCGCAGGCGGCTGAGGGTGACGCGGACGACGTTGCTCTGGTAGCCGACGTCTGCGCCCCAGACGGCCTCGACGAGGTCGTCGTGGCCGACGACGCCGCCGGCCGCGCGCATCACGGTCTCCAGGACGGCGAACTCTTTGAGGGACAACGTCAGGGGGCAACCGTCGCGGGCGGCTCTGCGACCGCCCGTGTCGAGGCGGATCCCGGCGCGCTCCAGCACCGGGGGCAGCGCGGGATGGGTGCGGCGGCCCAGGGCCAGGACGCGGGCGAGGAGTTCCTGGTAGGCGAACGGCTTGCCCATGTAGTCGTCCGCGCCCAGGCCCAGACCGGCGACCTTGTCGTGGACGGTGTCGGAGGCGGTGAGCATCAGGACACGGGTGAGGAGCCTTTGGGCGACGACGCGTCGGCATACCTCGTCGCCGTTCAGGCCGGGCAGGTCGCGGTCCAGGACCATCACGTCGTAGGCGCCGAACCGCAATTTTTCCATCGCGTCGAGCCCGTCCGCGCACACGTCGACGGCCAGGGCCTCCCGGCGCAGCCCCTCGGAGATCATCTTGGCCAGGAAGGCGTCGTCTTCGACTACGAGCACGCGCATGGGTCCTGTCTACCGGACGTGGGCGTTGCACCGGTGTAACAGCCGCCGTTAGGGAAGCGAGAGCGCGCTGTCGCGCAGCCTGTGGTGCCACGACACCCACCACAGGAGGCGACGGCCATGCGGACCACGCGGATCACCACGACCATGGGGGACAAGACCGAGAGGGTCACGAAGAGGTACCGGGTACGCCTGGCGGCGGCGGGCGGCCTGTCCGCGCTGCTCCTGTTGGCCACTGCTTGCGGCAGCGGTGGCGATGGCGGCAGCGACGGCGGGTCCGGCGGCGGAACCGCCGGAGGCAACGGCGGGTCGGCCGGGCAGGACGCCGGGGCGAAGCAGGCCAAGCAGATGGACTGCCTGCGCGGCAAGGGCATGAAGATCGAGGACGCCAAGCCCGGTCGGAAGGCCGCGATCTCGCGGGGGGATCTGACACAGGAGCAGATGGCGCAGGCGCTGGCGGACTGCGGCATCCGGGACAGCTCCGGTCGCGGCGGCGCCGGCGATACGGGCGGAGGTGAGCTGGGCCGGCAGGAGAAGGACAAGTACCTGGCGTATGCGAAGTGCATGCGTGAGGAGGGCATCGACATGCCCGACCCGCAGTTCGTCGACGGCTCGGTCAAGTCGGAGGTCACCGGGGAGCAAGCGGATCCGGCGAAGTACGCGGCGGCGGACAAGGTGTGCGCGCAGAAGGCGGGGTTCTGATGCGGCGGCGTGTGGCGTCCGCCGCGGTGGCGGCCGTGGTCGTCGTGTCCGGCGGCGCGGTCGCCGCGTACTCGCTCGAGGACGGCAAGGGTGATCGCGGGCACGAGCAGGCGGGCCCGCTGCCGCAGGCGGTGGCCCACGTCACCCGGGGCGACATGAACGCCGCGGTACAGGCGCCGGGCAGGCTCGGCTTCGCGCGCGGGCAGAAGGTCGGCTCGGGCGGCGACGGCGTGCTGACCTGGCTTCCGGAGGCCGGAGCGGAGGTCGGCCGGGGCGGGAAGCTGTACGCGATGGACGCCGAACCGGTCCACCTGATGTTCGGCGCCACGCCGGTGTATCGGGAGATGAAGGCGGGCGACGAGGGGGAGGACGTCCGCCAGCTGAAGCAGAACCTGAAGGCTCTGGGGTTCGGCCCGCAGCTGGCCGCGGACGATGAGTTCACCCCGGGCACCGTCAAGGCGGTCAAGGCCTGGCAGAAGGCGGTCGGTCTGGAGCAGAGCGGGACCGTCGGTCCAGGGGAGGTGGTGTTCGCGCCCGGCCCGCTGCGGGTGGACACGTCGGAGGCCCAGGTCGGCGACCGGCTGGCGCCGGGCAAGACGGTGTATTCCGCGTCCGGGGCGGCGCGGCTTGTCGAGGTCGATCTGAAGGTGTCCGAGGCTGGGCAGCGCAAGCCCGGCGACAAGGTCACCGTCCGGCTTCCGGGCGGGGTGAGCGCCCCGGGCCGGGTCTCCTCGGTCGGCGCGTCGGCCGAGGCGCCCCAGGGCGACCAGGGAGGCGGCCGGGGCAGCGGGGGCGGCAGCGATCCGAAGATCAAGGTGACCGTGGAGTTCGACGACCCCGCGCAGGTGCAGGGCGTGGACCAGGCGCCGGTCACCGTGCTGTTCGCGGGCCAGTCGCGGACCGGTGTCCTGTCGGTGCCCGTCGAGGCGCTGGTGGCCCTGCCCGGCCGGGGCTTCGGCGTCCGGGTCGTCGAGAGCGGGCGGGTGCGCGACCTGCCGGTCACCCTCGGCCTGTTCGCCGACGGCCGCGTCGAGGTGTCCGGGGACGGCCTGGCCGAAGGCCTCGACGTGGTGGTGCCGACATGACCGCCCACACCACCGCCGACACGCGGGGCCACGCGGGCGATACGCGTGACCCGGTGCGTGGTGGCGAGCCGTGGGAGGGTCGGGCGGTCGTCACGCTCAGTGGGGTGACCAAGGAGTACCCCGGCGGGGTTGCCGCGCTGCGGGGGGTGGACCTGGCGGTCGGCGCGGGCGAGCTGATGGCGATCGTCGGGCCGTCCGGGTCGGGGAAGTCTACTCTGCTGCACATCATCGGCACGCTGGACAGGCCCACCGCGGGCACGGTTACGGTGGCCGGGCACGAGGTGACCCGCATGGCGGACCGGCGCCTGTCCGCGTTGCGCGCCCGGCACGTGGGGTTCGTTTTCCAGGCGTTCCACCTCGTACCCGGCGCCGGCGCGCTGGCCAACGTCGCCGAAGGACTGCGCTACTCGGGGCTGCCGCGCAAAGAGCGGCGACGGCGGTCCATCGAGGCGCTTGACCGCGTCGGGCTCGGCGACCGCATGCATCACCGGCCGCACGAGCTGTCCGGCGGCCAGAAGCAGCGCGTCGCGATCGCCCGCGCGGTCGCCGGCGCACCGGACATCCTGCTCGCGGACGAGCCGACCGGTGCACTGGACTCCGCGTCCGGCGACGCGGTGCTGGCGCTTCTGCACGAACTGAACGCGGACGGCGCCACCATCGCGGTGATCACCCACGACCGGGAACTCGCGGCGGCGCTGCCGCGCTGCGTGAGCATCCGCGACGGCAAAGTCGTCGACGACACCCGCATGGTCCGGCCGAAAGAGGCGCGATGAACCACGGCACACTGACCCCGGCCGCCCTCACCGCCCGCGACATCGCCCAGGTCGGCTCCGCCGGGCTGCGCGGCAGACCGATGCGGGTGATCCTGTCGGCGCTCGGGATCGCGCTCGGCATCGCCACCATGATCGCCGTGGTCGGCATCTCCTCCTCGTCCAAGGCCAAGCTCATGGACGACCTCGACAAGCTCGGCACCAACATGCTCGTGGTCACCCCCGGGCAGTCGATGCTCACCGGGCAGAGCGCCGTACTCCCCCAGAAGGCACCACAGATGATCGGGCAGATCGACGGCGTCCAGAACACCGGCGCCACCGGCCTGACCGACGCGCACATCTACCGCTCCGAACACATCCCGGCCACCCAGACCGGCGGCCTGTCCGTTCAAGCCGCCACCGAAGATCTCTTGGCCACCCTGCGCGGCTCCATGGCCGCCGGCACCTGGCTCAACGCGGCCAACGGCCAGTTCCCGGCCACGGTCCTCGGCGACCAGGCCGCCGCCCGACTCGGCGTCACCCAACCCGGGCAGCAAGTCCTCATCGGCGGCCGGTACTTCACCGTCGTCGGCATCCTGCGCCCGCTCCCACTCGCCGAGGACATCCGCACCTCGGCCCTGGTCGGCTGGCAGGCAGCCAAAGACTTGCTCGGTTTCGACGGCCACCCCAGCGCCGTCTACGAACGCTCCGCGGACGAGGCCGTGGCAGACGTACGCGACCTGCTGGCCCGCACCGCCAACCCCCAGGCCCCGCACGAGGTCGAGGTCTCCAATCCGTCCGACGCGCTGGAAGCCAAAGCCGCCTCCGAGGGAGCCTTCAACGGCCTGCTCCTCGGCCTCGGCGCCGTCTCCCTCCTCGTCGGCGGAGTCGGTGTCGCCAACACCATGATCATCTCCGTGCTCGAACGCCGCCACGAGATCGGCCTGCGCCGCTCCCTCGGCGCCACCCGCGGCCAGATCCGCATCCAATTCGTCACCGAGTCGCTGGTGCTCTCCAGCCTCGGCGGCCTCGCCGGCATCGCCCTGGGCTCCCTGGGTACGTGGATCTACGCCACCTCCCGCGGCATGCCCTGGGTCGTCGCCCCGACTGCCGCAGCGGGCGGATTCGCCGCCACCCTGCTCATCGGCACCATCGCCGGGCTCTACCCCGCCATCCGAGCCGCCCGCCTGTCCCCGACCCTCGCCCTCCACGCCGTATGACCGACTGCGACACGGCGTGCGGCTCTTCCCCGGCCACCACTTGGAACGAAGGTGAGCCCGAGCCGCCCAAGGCCGCCATCGCGCGCACCTTCCGAGCGACCCGCGTGACACTGGCACGGACCCAGCGCCTTCGGCCTGGCTCTCCGGTGGCGAGGCGGCGTGCGCGGCACCAATCGAGAAGCGCGGACGCGCGAAGCAGCTTCCGCTCGGCGGGGAGCCGGTGACTCGGAGGCCCTGACGGTCTTCTCTCAACCGTCGGCGCTGCGTGAGGTGACGTAATGGTCGCAGATCCGCCTCAAGCGTGCGCCGTCGAAACTGGGGCCGGGAGCCGGGGTGGGGCAGCGCGTCGACCGGTGTGGCCGGCAGGGGTTCGGCATCAGGCCCGGGCCGAGTATTCGGGCAAGGGTTGGTCCGTGGAGGCTGCCGCGTCCGGGCAGGTCGACTGGTTCCTCGCGGTGGGCCCAACACTGCGCGAATTCGTGGGCGGAACCCATGTGGTCGAGATGAGCGTGGGTGAGAACCAGGATCGGCTCGCGAGCGAAGGGGGCGGGTGCCCGTTTGAGGGAGGTCACGCCCAGGCCCGCGTCGACGAGCAGGTCCTGGTCGCGGCCTCGGACTTTCAACCGGCTGGAGCCGGCACGGCCGGCTCGTCGGCGAAGCCGTCGTTTCGGCTCTGCCGGCGGGCGTCGAGGGCGTCCTGCACCTCGACGCAGAACCGACCCTCCTCGGGCACCGGTTCGTCGTCGCCGTCGCCTGAGGCCACCTCGCGCAGATCATCGGCCACGACCCGCGGTAGCAGGCGTGGCCGGGCCCGCAGGGCCCGGTGTGCGGGGTCGGGATTCACCCGAACGAGGCGCGCAACCCACGTAGCGCCTCGATCGGGTCGCCGCGGACGTCACGTATGGTCGAACACATGTCCGAAGATTCGTCGCCGTCGCTGCCCGACCACCTCCAGCCCCTGCTGGACCACCAACTCGCCTTCGAACGCGCCCACCTCGCGTGCCTGCACGCCGCCGAGACCGGCAACGACGAGACCCTCAACCACTGCCGCGCCGAACGCCTACGGGCCATGCGCGCGCTGATCACCGCCCGCGCCGACGCCGGCGCCGACAGCGCCCCCGATCGCCAGGCCCTCAAGGTCGCCGCCATGGCCACGCTCGCGAACGAGACGGCAGACACCCCGGAATAGCGCGACCCGCGCCATCGTCGAACCCGACGGAATCGGGCGCACCAGGCCGACCGCCTCACCCCGACCCGAGGTCGTCCGGCGCCAGATCCGGGCGCAGACGATGCCACAAGGGATGGCGCAGCAGGCCGGCGCGGGTACGTGTGGATACGCGGCCTCGCGGACCAGACGCGGCAGCACCCACCGCGCCCCGACCACCGCCGAACCGACCATCGCCCCGCATAGCGGCGCGGCATCGTCCACAGCGGCGCCACACCCGGCTTCACCGGGCACACACCGGGTCCGAGAATCCACGCGCGGTACGACGCTCGCCACCCTCCGGGCCCGCCTTGCCACGTCGGGCCTGTGGTTCGGGACCGACCCACATGCGCGGGACGACCGCGTCGACCCCCTCGCCCACGACGTCACGACCTCCGGTCAACGCCCTCGGGCTTCACGACCGACGGCGACCGAAAACCACGGAAGGTTGACCGGATCAATGATGGGGAATCGCCGGGCGCTCGTGCTGAATGGATGGTGAAGATGGGCCCGGCACACCCGACGGCCCGGCGCGGACGGCCGGTGTGACCGGATCCCGGGCGGGCGGCGACGCCCGAACGAGACAACCACGACAGGCCCCGGTCCGCGCGCACCCGGCCGACGTGGGGCCGGCGCTCGCACGTGTTCGTCCCTGTCCATGGAACGTCGAATCCGGGAGGTCCCGATCGTGTCGTCGGTACTGGACTACGAGGTCGTCACCGACCCGACGCCGCTGCTCGCCCGGCCCGGGACACCGGCCGTGGGAGCGGTGCGGGTGGTCGTGTCGAACCCTCATCCGCGGGCGGGAACGGTGAAGTGGTTCACCATCGAGGTCAAGGTGCCCGTCGGCACCGGCGCGAGTGACCTGACGTCCGGCCCCACCGAGGTCCGGCCGACGATCACGCCGGACTCGTTCGACGCGGGGGAGAAGCCGACGTTCGCGTGGGAACCGACCGAGCGTGTCTTTCGGGCGACGTACCCGGGAGGCGTCGGGATGGCCCCGGGGCAGTCGATGGTCCTGTCCCTGGAGGACGTCCCCGTCGCCGCCGGCGAGGGCCTGGTCCTGCTGCAGGTGCGCGAGTTCGCCGCGGGCGGCGAGAGCCGCCTGCCCAAGTCCACCCGCTACGTCACCCTGCCGGTGCAAAAACGCGCGGCGCGGGTCCCGACGAACCTGCGGCCGGAGAAGGCCCTGGTCGACACCGGCGGCGACGTCGTCCTGCTGTGGGACGGACCCGACGACCTCGACTACACCGTGCTCCTCCCGGACGGAACCCCGGGCGGCGTCGTGGACGGCGTCGCGCCGGGCAGCCACCGGTGGCGCCCGAACGCCGACACCGCGCCCAGGCGGGGCACCACCTACACGCTGATCGCGCGTCGCGGGCAACAGGAGGGGCACTTCCTCACCACCACCGTGCACGTGCGCAACCCCGAGTTCGAGACCCTCACCGCCGACACCGCGATACACACCCCCCGAATCCAGGGCACCACCACCGGGGGCCGCCTCAGCCTCACCGCCACCGGCGTGGACGTGGAGAACTCCGACGGCCGACGCGGAAACCTCACCGCCGCCGACGCCGACGTCAACGGACTGGTCGCCTACCGTGCGCAGGTGAACCACGAACTCTGGGCGGCCAGGTCCGAGGCGACCGAACTGACCGCCGCTCTGGCACACGTGCGAGACCTCACCGCGACCACCGCCGATCTGCGCGACGTCACCACGACGACCACCGGCCAGGTCAGCGTCACCGGGCAACTCCTCGCCACCGAGGTCGTCACCAACGAGTTCTCCACCGGTCAGGCACGCGTCATCGGACAACTCACCGCCGAACGCGTCCACGTCAAGGGAGAATTCACAACCGACGCCGGCTGATCGGACCCGACCCCCACCCGGTGCACCGCCTGCCGGAATCGACGCACCCCGAAGCGATTCGGCGGCCCGGGGGTGGACACACCACGAACGACCACCACCGAGAGTCGAGATCCGTTCAGGGGTGAACAACCCCGGACCCGGGCCCAGGGAGAGCAGCCCCCGAGGTGAGGGTCCGTTCAGGGGTGAACACACCGTTCGCCGGCCGGCACCGTCCCCGACCGGCGCGACGGCCGGCCGCAGGACCTACGGCTCGGGGGGTGGGTGACCACCACCGGGCCCGACGACGCCGACCTGCCCAAGGCCCGAATCACCACTCTCGAACAGCAGGCGATCGACCCGGAACCGAAACTCCAAGAGCGCGACGACGACCTCGCCGCCGGCTGCGAACTCATGACCCGGCTCAACCGCGCGCCATGTCCGCCGGGCGGGAGGAACGCGGCTCTCGACCGGTCGGCGGTCGGGAGCCGGCGACACCGACCGTTGTCGTTCTCACCGGTACCGTCCGCACCGCGACGGCTCACGCCCGGGGACCGGCGGGACGGGCGCGTTGCCGATCTCAGTCCACGTTGCCGTACGCGGTGGTGTACAGCGGCATCCGGGTCTTGAGGATCGTGCCGTCGGACAGGAAGAACAGGAGTCGGGCGTGGTCGCCCGGTGCGAGCGTGTGGGTGGGCCGCTCCAGCCTGAGGTGGCAACCGTCCCGGTCCAGGGCGAACTCGCCCTCGGCGGGGATGGTGATCTCGTGGACCTTCTCGGTCGTGGGGGGTTCGGAGCCGGCGACGGTCCGGCGGATCGAGATCTCGTGGTAGTCGGGGCTTTCGACCTTGGCGCACGACAGATCGCCGTCGGAGGAGTTGCGCAGGGTGGCGAACCCGGTGTGCGTCTGGTCCGAGGCCGGGTTGCTCACCCAGGCGGACTTGTCCACGACCGTGACGTCGGTGGTGATGCGTATCGCCATGTTCGTCTTCCTCTCCGGGGGCCTCGGCCTGCCGGATCACGATAGGCGACGGATCGGTTTCCGTGCGTGGCCGGGCGCCGGGATCGGCCGATCCACCCCGGAGGTGGCCTGAAACGGCCCTCACACGGCCCCGACTCGCGGGAACGGGCCGCGGGTCGCCCGGACCTCGGGCATGGGCGAGCGGCGACGAGGGGCACGCACGGACCGGACACGGAACCGGAGTCGTGGCACATGTCGGGCGTGAACCCCGTCGCCGGGCCCGGTCTCGCGCCCACGGGTGTCGGGCACGTTCGCCCGAGTCGGTGTGTGTGTGGGGGGGGCGGTGTCTCGGCGTCGCGGGTGTGGGTTGTTCGGGCCCGTGTACGGCGCGCGGTCGATCGCCGGCCGTGGCTCGTGTGGGTCGGGGCCGGTCCCCCGCCGCGCTCGCGGGCGGGTCGCGGCGCCGTGGGGTCCGTGCGTCGACGGAGGTGCGGGTCGTGGGTGGGGTCAGACAGGGAAGCCGAGGTCCCAGCCGTCGATGATGCGAAGGGGGCCGACGGTGACGTCGTCCTTCTTCGGGTCGTAGCGGATGCAGGAGTCGCCCCGGCGACGCTCGTCCCGCGAGCACCTCGCCCGCCGCCGACGCCCGAGACCGACTCCTGGCGGCGATCGGCCGCGAGGCCGAACACGTCGGGGCCCACGACGCCGGCCAGGCATCCGGCGCGTTGGCGGAACTCGCCCGGGCCTGGGTCCCGGTGACAGCGGAGTCGGCCGTCGTCGCCGACGCCGCGATCGTGCCCAATCGCGAGCAGCGGCTCGCCGCCGTGCACGATCAGCTGCACGCGCTCCTGCCGGTGGGCGCGCACGTGTTCGCCGATAGGGGCGGCGGTACGGTCCACGACCGCCGTCGACATCGTCCTGGCGCTCGACCGCCGGGCATTCGTCGCTCATCTCGTACAGGTAGCAGTAGTCGCACGCGAGATTGCACCGGCGCGATCTGTGCGGGTGAGGGTGTACCCGGCCGGGTCCGGCGGACCTCGGGGGGCCCGGTCCGCCGGGGCATCGGCCGTTTTCTCGATCGTCCGGCGTCGCGTGCCGGTCGATCGAGGGGGCGGCCGCTACTCGCCGGCGGCGAACCTGTTGTAGCCGATGCGCGGGCCGGCGGGGATTCGCCGGTGCGGTCGAACGCGGCGGGGGCGGCGGGGACATCGGTGACGATGGGCGTCGAATTCACGGGGTTCACGAATGGCTCCCGTGTTCGATCCGGTGGGGCGGCCCCAGCCTGGGAGAGCCGATCTTCGCCGGCTCTGTCGCGAACGGAACTCGCGCGATCGGACCGCCTCCGCGTTCCCGTCCCCCACTCGGACATCGAGATCCCGATCCGATCGGTGCGCCGGACCGGTGCCGAGCGCCGGATCGGTGGATCGCGGACCGGTCGGTGGGGGTGGCGTATTCGTGTCACTGGCGAAGCTGCGCCGCTGCGGGTCCGGGAGGGGAGTAGACCTACGCGTCTCGCATGTCGTTGGGGCGTGGGCCTCCTTGCGATGGGAGCAGGTGTGCACTCGAGTCCGACAACCTCGCGGGCGGCGGTCGCGCCGTGTCGACGACCCGTGCGCGCGGCTGTCCGCGGCCACCGGCACCGGGCTCCGCCTGCGGTCGGCCGGCGGGCGGGGGTCTCGGGGGTCCGGCTCCCCGGCGCCGACTCCTCGTCGGGATCGGCCCGGCCGAGGCCGCGGCGGAGCGGTCCGCGGCGTGACCGACCCGGCGCTCGGCCTCCTGGTCCGGGAACGCCGCCTTCGACCGGCCCGGCCCGCGCGGCCGTCCATCGCGCGGGCCGGGCCGCCCGTTCCGCCCGCACGGCGGGAACCACCGCCGGGCCCATGGCGCCTCGTGCCCCATCGCCGCGCTCGCGTGCCACTTCGTCGGATCGACCGGCCGAGTACACCGCGCCGTCCCGCCCACCGCGATACCTCGGGAGACGACCGTGACCCACCACCCCACCACCCCCACTTCCCCCACCGCCCGACCCGCGACCCCGCCGCCGGTGCGGGTGCCGGTCGATGGCGCGGGTCCGGATTCGACCCTCGTGGCGGAGGCGTACTACGACCTGCTCGATGCCCTGACCGGCGCGCGGAGCGACGCCGGGCACGAGCGAGCCGACCTCGACGAGAGCACGATGCGACTCGGCCGCGCCGATTCGCGCATCCACCGGGTGTTCGGCGCGCACGCCGTGCCCGGCGTCGCACTCGCGATCCCGACCGGCCGCCGACACCGTTGGGACATACCCGAGTTCGGGTACTCCGCGCGACGGATCGCGGTACGCGCCACGCTCGACGCCGAACCCCTGTTGTGCGGCGGCCTCGCTCGGAACCGGACCGTCGACGACCTCGAGAGCGCCCTGCTCGACGACCGGGGCCCGGCCACCATCTCCGTCGACCCGCGCCCCGGGCGACTCGGCGGCGCGCCCACCCTCGCGCCGTTGGGTTACGCCATGGCCGACATGCTGGTCCACGCCTGGGAGGCTTCGGATCTGCCGTCGGCGCGGCTGGCGGAGTCCGACGTACTGCGCCTGATCGGCCTGTACAACCACAGCGTCGCCGACACGATCCGCTCCGGCGGAGGCCGGTGCCCGTGCCGTCGACCGCCCGCCGAACACTGGATCACCGTGCCTCGGCTCGCCCTGCTGATGGCCTGCGCCGCGGCGTGCGCACACGGCGACGGGCAATGGCGCGCCCGCTGGTGGGTCGAGACCCGGCCGCCCGGCACCGAGGCACACCTGGCCCGCGCGTTGGGCGAGCGCACACTCTCGGCGCCGTGAGGCACGGCGCCGCGGCGGCGAACGAGGGGCCGGCACGGCGGGTGACGCGACGTCGGCCGGCGCCCCGGCGGGGGGGGGCCCACGCCGACCCCCGCGGGCGGCGGCACCCCCCCCCGCCCCCCCCGGGGGCGACACCAAAAGCCGCCGAAGGCGCGG
>NZ_JBHTVA010000074.1:0-36357 GCF_042793325.1 Embleya sp. NPDC056575 | reverse complement strand
GGGGTGGGGCGAGCGCACACTCGGGGCGCGGTGTGGCCGGGCGCCGGGGCGGCTAACGTGGGGCCGGCCCGGGGGGTGACGCGACGTGGGCGGCGACCACGGGGGGTCGCCGCCGACGTGCTCCCGGGCGGGCAGCGCCTACCGCGACGCCCGCCCGGGAGTCCTACCCGATGACCCGAAGAAGCCGGTTCGGCGACCCGGCGCCCGGACGCGATATCCGCCCCGAAGTGGCCGCGCCGATCAACGCGGCCTGTACCTCCGCCGGCGTCGCGGTGGGATGCGCGGACAGGTGGATCGCCGCCGCGCCGCTGACGTGTGGCGTCGCCATGGAGGTTCCACTGGCCGTCCGGGTGGCGGTGTCGTCGCCCTTCCACGCCGACACGATGTTCGTCCCGGGGGCGAACAGGTCGGTACACGTGCCGTAGTTCGAACTGGACGCCCGCCGATCGGAGGCGTCGGAGCTCTGCACGGTGATCACCTCGGGGAGCCGACCCGGCGAGTAGTCACAGGCGTTCGCGCCGTCGTTGCCCGAGCCCGCGACATAGGTGATCCCTGCCTCGATCGACCTGTGAAACGCCGCGTCCTTGGCCGCGCTCACCCCGCCGCGAAGGCTCACGTTGGCCACGGCCGGCCTGGTCGCGTGTGCCGTCACCCAGTCGACGCCCTGGATCACCTGGGATGTGCTGCCGGTGTTCCCGCAACCGATCACCCGCACCGCGACCAGCGCGACCTGTTTGGCGATGCCGTAGTCCCGGCCGCCGAGAATGCCCGCGACGTGGGTCCCGTGGCCGTTGCAGTCGATTCCGTTGTTGCCGTCGCCGACGGCGTCGAATCCGACACTCGCCCGCCCCTCGAACTGTCGATGCGACACCTGGATGCCGGTGTCGATCACGTAGGCGGTCACGTTCGCCGCACTGTTGGGGTAGGTGTAGCCGTGATCCAGCGGCAACTTCGCCTGATCCACTCGATCCAGGCCCCACGACGGCGGGTCGCTCTGCGTGTCGGTGACCTCCTCCACGCCGTCCTGCTCCACGAACGCCACGCGAGGGTCGGCGGCGACCCGCCGTGCCTGGCTCTCGCTCATGTCGGCGGCGTATCCCGACAACGCGGAGCCGTACACCTGCCGCACCCTGCCGCCGTACGACCCGGCCACCGCGACCGAGCGCTCGTGTGCATCCGCCGCGCCGTGCGCACCCTCGCGAAGGACGACGATGTACCGACCCGGGATGGGACGGGCCGCGGCCACGATCGGGCCCTCGGAGGTCGAGGACGGCGTCCGCGCGATGCCGTGCTGCGCCGAGGCGGCGCCGGGAGCTGTGACCAAGAGGCAGGCCGAAGCCAGGGCGGCGGTCGCGAACTTGCCGTGTAGTCGTCTGAACACCATTGCTCCCAGGAAGAGTTCGAGTCGCGTCACAACGACGCGGCTCGGTTCTACTCCCGGACATCGGTCATGGGCGGCCGGCCTTCGCCACTGGCGTCGGCGGGCCGCGCTCGGCGGCGGCGAAGCGTTTCATGGGTGGGTTCGGCACAGTCCCGGGCTCGCCCACGGGCGCGATCGCCGCCGGCTTCCGCTCCGCGGCGGGGTGAGCGTCGACGTCCGTCCCGGTCGTGGGGCGGCCGGATCCGGGCTCAGATCCAGCCCTTTCGGCCCGCGTACAAAGCCAGTTGGAAGCGGGTGGTGGAGCCGGCTCTGCTGTTGAGGTGCTCCAGATTGCGCGACAACGTTCGGCGGCTGATGCCCAGGAGTTCGGCGATGGCCTCGTCGGTCAGACCGCTGCCGAGCAGTTCCAGGATGCGGCGGTGGAGCGGACGCAGCGCCGGCGGCACCCGGCCGCCCAGGTACAGCGGGAAGGCCGCCCGCCACGAACTCTCGAACAGCCCGATCAGGGCGGTGAGCAGGCTCGAGGCGCGCACGATGAGCAGCGAGTCGTTGATGTCGGCCTCGACGAACGACATTGACACCAGGGCCAGTCGCCGGTCGAAGATGGTCAGCTTCACGGGCACGGTCGGCAGGACTCGGGCCTGCTCGCCGGCGGCTATGCAGGGCTTGATGTTGCACGCGTAGTAATGGGCGTTCCGTACGGCGGACTGCGAGTACACGATCCGATACGCGACGCCGTGTTCGAGGTTGCGTTCCTCGACCTCGTTGGACACGCCGCCGGTGTGGTACGGCGGCGAATCGAAGCGCAGCACCTCGGTGGTCGCGGTGTGCTCGGAGAGGCGGATGCGCTCTTTGATCTGCGCCCCGGTGAGCACCTCGATCATGTCGTCGGTACCGGCCTGCTGCGGATGGACCGAACGCCGATAGCGTCGATAGGCGTCGATCGCGGCCAGTTGGGCCTGGCGTAGTTCGGCGGAGCGCACGTGCGCGAGTCGTTCGATGCCGATGCTCGGTTCGATGGGGACGACCGTCGACGGCGCGGGACCGGCGGCGGAGGCCAGGCCCAGTTCGACCAGGCGGGCCACCGACTCGTCCACGTCTTCGGGATCCAACCCCAGGCGGGCGGCCAGGTTCTGCGTCCCGGTCGGTCCCGCGCCGAGCATCGCCCGGTAGACCGCGGCCTCACGATCGGACAGGCCGAGTCGGCCCATATGTTTCGGTAGGTCCTCGTCGCGCATGCTCGTCCTTTCGCCTGCCTGTTGCCGTCCGCGGCGATGCCTTCACGGCGCGGACATGGTGCCGGATCCGGAGGCAGCATGACAGCGCGGCCGTCCGGTTGGGTCGAAGTGCCCAATTCCGCCACTGGCGATCATGTGCCGCTGCGGGGTCCGGATCGGGAGTAGACCATGCACACCCCCGAATTCCGGGGCGTTCCCCCTCCCCCTGGGAGCAGTTGTGCGCATACGTATCCGAAGGCCGACCGCGGTGATCGCCGCGGGGGTGGTCCTTCCGCTCTTGCTCGTGTCACCCGTTCACGCCGTGGCCCCATCGACCGCTCCCGGCGGTGCCGCGGCCGTTTCCGTCACCGGTCGGCACATCGTGGTACTCAAGGACGAAGCGGCGTCACCGGAGACGGTCCGCGCGGAATCCGCCCGCATCGCGGCGGCGTACGGCGGCGTCGTCCGGGCCACCTACGGCGCGGCGCTCGCCGGGTTCGCCGCGGAGCTGAGTCCGGCGCAGGCGCGGCGGATCGCGGCGGATCCACGAGTGGCCTACGTGGAACCGGACACCGCGGTGCGGGCCTCCGCCTCGGCCACACAATCCGATCCGCCGTCCTGGGGTCTGGATCGGGTGGATCAGCGCAAGCTGCCGCTCGATCACTCCTACACCTACGCGAACACCGCGAGCAACGTCACGGTGTACGTCCTCGACAGCGGGATCCGCACCTCGCACCGGCAGTTCGAGGGGCGGGCGAGCGTGGGTGTCGACGAGGTCGGCGACGGCCACGACGGCCAGGACTGTCTCGGTCACGGCACCCACGTGGCCGGCACCATCGGCGGCCGGGACTACGGGGTGGCCAAGGGTGTGCGGCTGGTGTCGGTGCGGGTCCTGGACTGCGACGACAATGCGAGCAAGTCGAGCATCATCGCGGCCGCCGACTGGATCACCGCGCACGCGGTGAAGCCGGCCGTGGTCAATATGAGCATCAACGGCTCCCGCAGCACCAGTGAGGAGAGCGCGATCAAAAAGTCGATCGCGTCCGGTGTCACGTGGGTCGTCTCGTCCGGGAACGACGCCACCGACGCGTGCCGGAACGCGCCGGCCGCGGTCGAGCAGGCGATCGTGGTGAACAACTCCGACTCCGGTGACCGGCGCCGCTCCGACTCGAACTACGGCTCGTGTACCGACCTGTTCGCGCCGGGCACCGGAATCGCGTCGGCGTGGAACTCCACCGACACGGCGACCAAGGCCAAGACCGGAACCTCGATGGCGGCACCGCACGTGGCCGGTGCCGCGGCGCTGTGGTTGTCCGAGCACCCCACGGCGACCCCGGCCGAGGTGGAGAGCGCCCTGATCGGGCAATCCACCCCCGGCCGGATCTCCGACGCCCGCTCGGGTACACCCAATCGCCTTCTCTACACCGGTGGTTGAGCCGAGGGAACGGCACCGGCCGCACTCCCGATGAAACCCGTCCCCTATGAGGAGGTCCCCGATGCGGATCGCACGCATCCCGACCAGGCTCGGCGTTCCCGCGTTGGCCGTACTGGTCATCGGAGCCGCCGCGCTGTCCCCCACGGCGCAGGCGAAGGAGCATTCCGCGGCGAACCCGGCGGCCGCACCCGCCGCCGTGTCAGCCGTACCCAGGTTCGATCACGTGGTGATCGTGCTCTTCGAGAACACCAACTACGAGTCGATCAAGGGCAGTTCGAAGGCGCCCTATTTCAACTCCCTGGCCCAACAGGGCACCTTGTTCACCAACTCGTTCGGAATCACCCACCCCAGCCAGCCCAACTACATCGGACTGTTCTCCGGCTCGCAGCACGGCGTGACCGGCGACGACTGCACGAACCTGACCGGTGACAACCTGGGAGAACAACTCGCGGCGGCGGGCAAGACGTTCAAGGCGTACTCCGAGGGCCTGCCCAAGGCCGGCTCCCGAGACTGCAAGAGCGGCAAGTACCGCCGCAAGCACGCGCCCTGGGCCGGCTTCGAGAATACCGCGGGGGCGAACACCCACGTGCCGTTCTCGGCCTTCCCCACCGACTACGCGAAGCTGCCGGACGTGTCGTTCGTGGTACCGGACATGTGCAACGACATGCACGACTGCTCGACCGGCACCGGCGACACCTGGCTCAAGCGCAATCTCGACGGATACGTGCAGTGGGCCAAGACCCACAACAGCCTGCTGATCACCACCTTCGACGAGGACGACTTCCGCTCCGTCAACCAGATCCACACCGTCTTCGTCGGCGACCACGTCAAGGCCGGTCACCAGTCCTCCGGCTCGATCAACCACTACAGCGTGCTGCGCACGCTCGAGGACATGCACGGCCTGCCCGCGTTGGGGGAGGCGGCCCGCAAGTCACCGATCACCGACGCCTGGTCCGGGTCGACCCCGGGCGGTTCGACGCTGTTCGCCGACGACTTCGAGACCGATCGGGGTTGGACGGTGAACGCCGCCGGCGGCGACACCGCCACATCCGGAGCCTGGGAGCGGGGTGACCCCGACGAGACACGCTCCACCTACGGCCCCAAACAGATCAAGCAGTTGGGCAGCACCGTGTCCGGGACCGGCGCATTGTCCACCGGTGCCCGATCCGGCGCCGACTACAGCTCCAACGACCTGGACGGGGGCGTGAGTTCGGTGCGCTCGCCGGAGATCGCCCTGCCCGCCGAGGTGCCGGCGCCGAGCCTGCGGTTCTCGTACAACCTGGCCCACGCGAACAACTCCGACGCGGACGACTACCTCCGCGTCCGGGTGATCGACGGCGAGCAGGTCACCACCGTGTTCGAGCGCACCGGTTCGGCGAACGAGGTGGCCGGCGCCTGGCAGAACGCCACGGCCGACCTCTCGGCCTTCGCGGGTCGGACGATCCGGCTGGAGATCCAGGCCGCCGACGGCGGCACGGCCAGTCTCGTCGAGGCCCAGGTCGACGACGTCACGATCACCGGCTGAACCGCACCACCTTGAGTCGAGCGACCCGGTGGCCGCGCCCCGATCGTGGCCACCGGGTCTCTCCCGTCCCCCTCCCGCTCGGCATCCGAGAAGGTGAACGCGACCGTGTACCTCTCGACCATCGACCGGCCGGCCAAGGACCCCGCGCGCTCGCGCCGACCACACCGCCCGCCGGCCGGGATCTGCGCCAACGTGCTCGCGCTCGGCGCCGTAAGCCTGCTGACGGACGTCTCCTCGGAGATGGTCACCGCCGTACTGCCGCTGTACTTCGTCCTCGTCCTGGACATGAGCCCGGCCGCGTACGGCGTCATGGACGGCCTCTATACCGGCGCGACCGCGCTGCTGCGGCTGGTCGGCGGCTATGTGGCCGACCGTACCCGTCGGCGCAAGCGGGTCGCCGGGGTCGGCTACGCGATCTCCGCGCTGGCCAAACCGGCCCTGCTGCTCGCGGGCGGATCGACGCCGGCCCTGGGCGCGGTCATCGTCGCGGACCGGGCCGGCAAGGGCCTGCGGTCGGCCCCCCGCGACGCCCTGATCACCCTTTCGACACCGGAGCCGATGCTCGGCCGGGCATTCGGGGTGCATCGGGCCATGGACAGCGCGGGCGCGTTCGCCGGACCGCTCGTGGCACTGGGCCTGTTGGCCGCCGTCGGGGCGGCATCCCCGGTCGCGTTCG
Source organism: Embleya sp. NPDC056575 (assembly GCF_042793325.1). Lineage (NCBI taxonomy): Bacteria > Bacillati > Actinomycetota > Actinomycetes > Kitasatosporales > Streptomycetaceae > Embleya > Embleya sp. NPDC056575. The sequence continues at coordinate 30,123 of NZ_JBHTVA010000074.1, read as the reverse complement.
ACGCCCTGTTCGTCACCAGCTTCTGCATCGCCTGCATGGGCCTGCTGACACTGGTGCTGTTCACCCGCGATCGGCGTGCGGCGACGGCGCCGGCGGAGCCGGTCACCGTGCGCGCCGCGCTCGGTCTGCTCGGCGCGGTCCGGGTGCGCCGACTGGTGTGCGCGGCGACCCTGCTCGGTCTGGCCACCGTCGGCGACGGTTTCGTCTACCTCGTGCTGATGGACCGTCAGGGATTTTCGGCGGGCTGGTTCCCGCTGTGCGCCGTCGGGACGAACCTCGTGTACCTGAGCCTCGCGGCGCCGTTCGGCGCGCTGGCCGACCGCTGGGGCCGCAAACGTATGTTGTTGTGCGGCTACACGGCGCTGTGCGTCGGCTATCTCCTGCTGTTCGGCCCACTGTCCGCGACGTGGACCACCGTGCTCGTGTTGGGTTGTCTGGGCATGTTCTACGCCGCCGCCGACGGCGTCCTGATGGCGCTGGCCGGCCCGGTTCTGCCCGCGTCGCTGCGCACGACGGGTCTGGCCCTGATACAGACCGCGCAGGCGCTGGCCTATCTCGTCTCGTCGGTCGCGTTCGGCCTCGCATGGGTGAACTACGGCCCCGCCACCGCGACCAGGGTCGCCGCCGGCGCCGTGCTCGCGGCGATCGTGGTCACCGCGGTCCTGCTCCCCGAACCCGCCTCCGAGGAGGCCACTTCGTGACTGCGCGTATACGTATCCTGATCGCCGTCGTCGGCTTCGTCTCGTTGGTGGCCGTCGCGCTCGCCGCGATCGGCTCCGCCGCCGGACCCACCCGCCGGGCCGCGCACGCCGGTGCACCGGGCGCGGTGTCCCTGGACCCGGGGCCGCGCCTGATCGCCCGCAGTACCGCGCGCGACACCCGCGATCACCTGGTCGCGGTGGCCGCGAGCGATCCCACCGGGCCCCGCACCGTGGCCGAGTTGTCGTGCGTACGGGTGTTCGCGGCCGGCGGTACCGGAATCTGCCTGCGCATGGGTGACGGCCTGCGTACGTTCGAGGCGGTCGTCCTGGGCCCGGACGGGACGGAGCAACGCGCACTGCCACTGGTCGGCGTACCCAACCGGGCCCGGGTATCCCCCAGCGGCCGGCTGGTCACCTGGACGGTCTTCGTCACCGGCGACTCCTACAACGGCGGCCGCTTCGCCACGCGCGTGGGCATCCTCGACACCGGCGGCGGCGACCTGATCTCGACCCTCGAGGACTGGACGGTCAGCGTCGACGGCAGGCCGTATCGGTCGGAGGATCTCAACTTCTGGGGTGTGACGTTCGCCCCGGACGACCGCTACTTCTACGCGACCATGTCCACGGCCGGCCACCGCTACCTCGTGCACGGCGACCTGGGCACACGCAGCATCCGCACCGTGCGGGAGAACGTCGAGTGTCCCTCGCTCTCGCCCGACGGCACCAGGCTGGCCTTCAAGTCCGCGGTGGCCGGCGATCCGAACCGCGGCTGGCGCCTGTCCGTTCTGGACCTGGCCGGCGGCGGGGTGACCCCGCTCGCCGAGACGCGTTCGGTCGACGACCAGGCGGCATGGCTCGACGCCGGGACGGTCGCCTATGCGGTCCGGCGCGGGGGTGGTCACTCCGATGTCTGGCGGGTCCCGGCGGACGGATCGGGCGCCCCGAGCATGCTGATTCCCGACGCGGACTCCCCCGCCACGCTCGCCGGCCCCGTCGAACCGTCCTCGGATCGGCCCGCGACCTGAACGATCCCCCACGCTCACCTCACCGGGCACACCGACCCGAGGGCTTGAGTACGCGTGCTCAGGACCCGCCGGCGACGTCGGTCGAGACTGGTCCGATGGTCATCACGAGCCGGAACTCGGCCTCCCGGAACCACATTTCGTCGGCGCCCTCGCCGGACCCCGACACTCCCACCCGGCGCCCGCGACCGGCCGGGTTGCTCGGGAGGTTCAGGCGGGTTGCCACAGTTCGACGCGGTTGCCCTCGGGGTCGGTGACCCAGCCGAATCGACCGATCCCGGCCGTCGCCGGGTCGGCGGCGCGCATGAAGTATCCACCGATTCCGAGCACCCGTTCCCTGCGGCCATCTTGTCAGGACGACGACCCCGCGAGCCGGCACCACACCGGACTCCCCCGGGCCGTCGCCGCGTCCCGCGCCGGGCCGGGGACGCCGCGGGCGCGGCGGACGTTGTGGCCGGGTGTCGTTTCCGTCCAAGACGGCCTCTGCGGCGGTGATCTAGCGTGTCCTCACTGGCTCGTAATGATCTTGAGGAGACGGCACCATGCGCAAGCTGGTCTACACCGGTTTCATGTCGCTCGACGGCGTTCTGGACTCGCCCGGCGGCGGGCCGGGCGAGGAGCACCGCAGCGGCGGCTGGGTGTTCAAGGACCTCGAGTTCGTCCCGGAAGCCTGGTCGCTGAAGAACGAGGAACTGGCCGATACGACGGCGCTGATGTTCGGCCGCCGCAGCTACGAGGCGTTCGCGCCGGTCTGGCCCGGCTCGGAGGACCACGCCGGCTACAAGGACCTGCCCAAGTTCGTGGTGTCCGGCACGTTGTCCGACGACGCCCTCGTCGACGGGTGGGGGCACACGACCATCCTGCGCTCGACCGAGGACGTCGCCGCGCTCAAGGAGAGCGAGGGCGGCGCGATCTTCATCCACGGGAGTGCGGAGCTGGCCCGGCGGTTGTCGAACGCGGGCCTGATCGATCAGTACAACCTGCTCGTCTTCCCCGTGCTGCTCGGTGCCGGGAAGGGACTGTTCGGCCGGGCCGACCGCGACAAGCAGATGCTGACGCTGCGGGAGTCGGAGAGCTACTCGAACGGGATCCTGAAGCTGGTCTACGACGTCGGGCGCTGATCCGACAGGAGGGCGATCGCGCCGCCGACGCCCTCGCGCAGTTGCCCGGCGGTGCGCCCGACGTAGGTGCGCAGCGCCCGGGCCAAGTGCGGCTCGTCGAAGTAGTCGAGCTCGGCGACGACACCGGCGGCCGTTTCGCCGGCCACCAGCAGCGCCGCCGCCGAGCGCACCCGCTCGATCTGCCGGACGGCGCCCGACGTCAGCCCTGTCGCGGCGCGGAACCGTCGTTCCACCGTGCGTGTGGACACAGCCGGGCGGTGCCCGCGCAGCACCTCGGCGACGAGCGGGTCACGCACCACGCTCCCGGCCCGGACCAGTCGCTCGACCAGGGCCTCGGCGTCGTCGGGACCGGGCGTCTCCCACCGCGCACCGTCCAGGCGGAACGTTCGCCGCGCGGTGTCGGGGAGCTCGACGCCGCCGTCGACCAGCGACGGCGTGGGCAGGGCCCGCAACGAGGTGCCCACGGCGAACTCGATGCCCGTGAAGGTCGCGCCCTCGGGCACCGGGACCCCCGTGGTCCGGGTCTCGGGACCGGTGACGGCCGCGTACGCGCGGCCGTCCCGCTCCCAGAACACCAGGCCCCATCGCACGCCGGCGATGGATGTCATCGCCGTGACCTGCTCGCTCGTGCAGGTCCACACGCTGTCGACCCACGGCGAGTGCGATCGGCGCGTCTCGAAGATCAGTTCCACTGGGAAAACGATACGCCGACGTGTCTTCCGCACGGCCCGGGCTCCGCTCGGGTGCACGGTGACGCCGGGCAACCGCACCCGCCGAGTTCCCGATTCGATGACGAAGGCCGCGTACAGTCGCTTCGGCGTCACCGTGTCGAGGTGGAGGAAGTAGACGGCGGGCAGCGTGTCGGCCCGGGCGCGCAGGACGGCACCGCGCGATCCGGCCACAACGGTCGCGGCCTCGGGATCGTACGGCACAGCACCGCAACCTCGTGGCGCGGAGCGCGTATCTCCGCGTCCTTCGAAGCGTGCGACCACGCGAACAGGGCGAGCCACGTGATCACCCGAACGACGAGCCGGTACACCAAGTCGGCCGCCATGACCGGTGATCATCCGATCAGACGAACGCGCTGGTCAAGCCCTGCGACCGAGTATTCGACCAGGACAGGCCGCACCGGCCGGGGGCTTGGAGGCGCGCTCGGGGCGAACCTCGCGCGTATCGAAACGCGCCTGGTTGTGCCGCATATCGTCGAAAGGATGCCGACCCGACGCTCGCAGGTGATGTCACCCGTCCGCGTTCCGACTTCCTGCACGCGTTCACGGGCCTGCCCGTGGAGATCGCCGGGCGCGTCTGAACGCGCCCGGATCATCGGTTTCGTGGCTTCTCCCGACTGCGGAGCGACGACGGACGACAAGCGCGGTCCGGATCGTAGACTCGACAAGTCCGGCATCGCTCGCAACCAGCCATCCCACCAAGGAGATTGCGTGAGCCTGTTGACCCGCATCGACGGACCGCATGACCTGGCAGGCCTCAGCCTTGCGCAACTCGAGCAACTGGCGGGGGAGATCCGCGCCTTCCTCGTGGACGCGGTCAGCAGGACGGGCGGCCACTTGGGTCCGAACCTCGGCGTCGTCGAGTTGACCATCGCGCTGCACCGCGTGTTCCGTTCACCGAAAGACAAGATCGTCTTCGACACCGGCCACCAGTGCTACGTGCACAAGCTCCTCACGGGCCGGCGGGACTTCGACAAGCTCAAGGGCAAGGGCGGCCTCTCCGGTTATCCCTCGCGCGTCGAGTCGGCGCACGACTTCGTCGAGAACAGCCATGCGTCCACCGCTCTGAGCTGGGCCGACGGCCTGGCCAACGCCAATCGCCTGCAGGGGTGTGACGACCGCGTCGTCGCGGTGGTCGGCGACGGGGCGTTGACCGGTGGCATGGCCTGGGAGGCACTCAACAACATCGCGGCGGCCAAGGATCGCCCGCTGGTGATCGTCGTCAACGACAACAAACGCTCGTACTCCCCCACGATCGGCGGGCTGGCGAACCATCTCGCCTCCCTGCGCGTGAGCAACGGATACGAGCGTGCCCTGGCCCGCGGCAAGGATTTCCTGGGGCGTACGCCCGTCGTCGGACGACCGCTCTACGAAACGTTGCACGGCGCCAAGAAGGGACTGAAGGATTTCGTCGCGCCGCAGGGCTTGTTCGAGGACTTGGGCCTGAAATACGTGGGTCCGATCGACGGCCACGACATCGGCGCCCTGGAGTCGGCCCTGGGGCGGGCCAGGTCCTTCGACGGCCCGGTGATCGTGCACTGCCTCACCGAGAAGGGGCGGGGATACGGGCCGGCCGAAGACGACGAGGCCGACCACTTCCACGGGATCGGCCCGATCCATCCCGACACCGGATTGCCGATCACCACCGCCGGGTTGGACTGGACCGCGGTGTTCGGCGAGGAGATGGTCAAGCTCGGCCACGAACGCCAGGACATCGTGGCGATCACGGCGGCCATGCTCCAGCCGGTCGGGCTGGAGAAGTTCGCGAAGGCGTTTCCCCAACGGGTGTTCGATGTGGGCATCGCCGAACAGCATGCGGTCACCTCTGCCGCCGGCCTCGCTCTCGGTGGCCTGCACCCGGTCTTCGCTGTGTACGCGACCTTCCTCAACCGCGCCTTCGACCAGGTCCTGATGGACGTGGCGTTGCACAAGTGTGGTGTCACCTTCGTGCTGGATCGGGCGGGGGTGACCGGTTCCGACGGTGCCTCGCACAACGGGATGTGGGACCTGTCGATCCTCCAATGCGTCCCGTCCCTACGAATCGCCGCGCCGCGCGACGCCGACCAGGTCCGATTGCAACTGCGGGAAGCCGTCGCGGTCCGCGACGCGCCGACCGTCGTGCGGTATTCCAAGGGCGCGGTCGGGCCGGCCGTGGAGGCCGTCGGCAGGGTGGGCGACATGGATGTGCTGCGTGCCGACGAGCAATCAATCCCGGACGTCCTGATCGTCTCGGTGGGTGCACTCGCGCCGATGTGCCTGGAGATCGCGGACCTTCTGGGCGGGCAAGGCATCTCGGTAACCGTCGTGGACCCCCGCTGGGTCAAGCCGGTCGACAAGGCACTTGCGCCGCTCGCGCAGCGGCACCGTCTGGTCGTCACTGTCGAGGACAACTGCCGCGTCGGCGGTGTCGGCTCCGCGGTCGCCCAGGCTCTACGTGACGCGAAGGTCGACGTCCCCACTCGGGAGTTCGGCATCCCTGCGGAATTCCTCATGCACGCGTCCCGCAAGGAGGTGCTGGCCGACATCGGGTTGACCGCGCCGGACATCGCACGACAGGTCACCGGCCTGGTCGCGATGCGCGACCACGAAACCACCCTCATGGCGGCACCGACGAACGACTGAGTCGTCCCCCGCCGACACGCCGGACGCCGTCGGCAACGCGGCGCCGCACAAACGAAGACGTGTCCGCGTTCGAGCGGCGCGGCCGGCCTACCTGTTCTCGCCGGCGACCCGCACCCAGATGCCGGTCGGTCGCGACATGGCCGACCGGATCCAGGGCGAGGGCCCGGACATCGTGCGCGAGATGTTGTCGGTGTGCCTGGACCAGGCCCCGTACCGGGTGGAACTCAGCCTGCGTCTGGCCCGCTGCGTCGTCGACGACGGATGGCGGCTGCGACGCGCCGCGGAACGCTTCCAGGTCTCGGTCACCACCGCGCAACGCTGGTCCGGCCGCTACCGCGAGTCGGGCGAGGCCGGGATGGTCGCTCGCTCCTCGCGGCCGCACCGCAGCCCGCGTCGGACGCCGAGCCGCACCGAGCGCCGGATCGTGAAGGTCCGCGTGCTCCGCCGCTTGGGGCCCGCCCGCATCGCGTACCTCCCGGGCCTGAACCCGGCGACCGTGCACCGCGTCCTCACCGCTACCGCCTCGCCCGCCCGACCCAGGACACAATGAGGCGCTGCGGGATCTGGCTCGACGAGGTCGAGCGCCTGTCGGGTCGCGAAGACGTGCGGGAAGCCGGGAGCCCCGCGCATGACCCCGGCGCTGTGGGCGGCCGGCAGGACCGGTCCGGTGGCCCGGGACAGCATGTCGTCCAGCGCGGCCACACGCGCGGCACGGCTGAGATGTTCCGGCGTCAACGGCGGAACGGTGTGCACGGCGACTCCGGCGGCGCCCAGCCGTTCGGCCGGCACAGTCTGCCAGTGGTCCGGGACGTGGTCGCGCAGACCGGGCACGACCACGACGGTCGGCTCGAAGGTCCGGCTCATGAAGACGACTCCGTTTCCCGCGGCACCCCGGCTTCGGCGAATCCGCCGAGTCGGCGCAGGTCACGCTCGTAGTGGTGGCGGCCGATCGCGAACGCCGCGGTGGCGGCAATCGCCACCAGTGGGATGAGTCTCATCGCAGCGCGCAGGCCCATGTGGTCGGCGAGCAGGCCCGTAACCGTCGGGCCGGGCGCCAACCCCAGGAAACTGTTGGCGAGGGTGAGCGTGGCGAACGCGGTGGCCGAGAGGGATGCCGGGGTCAGGTTCGCCACCATGGCCGCCGCGGGTCCCGCCGTCCCCGCCGAAAGCAGGGCCCCGGCCGCCAACACCAGCACCTGTGGCGGCCCGACGGGCAGGAGGAATGCCGTGGTCAGCAAGACGAGCGAACCGGCACTGCACGTCATGGCGACCGCCCATTTCCGGATCGGGGACGCTTGACTGATCCGGTCCGAGGCGATCCCGCCGACGATCATCCCCAGGCCGATGATCAAGGCGATGCCTCCCGCGACCACCCCGGCTTTGCCGGTGGACATGTCGTAGTAGCGGTTGAAGTAACTGGGCAGCCACGCGATCAAAGCCCCCGCGATGGCCATCTGCAGCCCGCTGCCGATGTAGGCGCTCACGACGGACGCGGACGAGAACAGCCGAGCGAGCAGCCCGCGCAGTCGGGGCTTCGTGTCCCCGCCGTCGAGTCCGGGTGCGGCGCGCGGGGCGAACCCCGGACTCCGTTGCGGGTCCAGTCTCTTCTCGGTGACCACGAACCCGTAGACCACCGCCAGCCCCAGCCCGAAGAAGCCCATCGCGCCGAACGCCCAGCGCCAGCCGAAATGGTTGGCGATGATCCCGCCGAGCGACGTACCCAGCACGGAGCCGAAGGCCCCGCCGGCGATGAAGGCCCCGGAGAGCGTGGCCCGCAGGGCGTACGGGAAGATACTCAGGACCAGGGCGATGCCCACGCTGCCGTAGGCCGCCTCGCCGATTCCGACGCACACCCGTCCGGCGAACATCTGGCCGTAGTTCCCCGAAATCGCGCAGCCGAGCGTCGCCAGGCTCCACACCGTCGCGGCGGACAGGAGCGTCTTCACCCTGCCCCAGCGGTCCGCCATGAGCGACATGGGGAAGGCGAGCAGGCCCACCATCAGTGCCACAATGCCGCTGAGCGAGCCCAACTCGGCGTCCGAGAGCAGCCATTCGTCCTTCAGCATCGGAAAGACGGCGTTGAGCACCTGCCGGGACATGTAGTCCGACAGCAACAGCCCGAAACTCAGGGCGAAGACCACCCAGGCGTAGCGTCGGGGTACGGCCCACCCGGCCGAGACGGATGCTGCCGCCGGGAGGGGGACGGCGGTCGCGCGGAACCCGGTCGTCATCCTGTCACCTGCTTCCGATAGGCGGATCAGAACGGTCTGTCGCCCGCGATCCCGGCCCGCTCCATCCGGCGCACGGCGGGCCAGTAGTCCTGGACGGCGTAGTGCTGGGTCGAGCGGTTGTCCCAGATGGCCACGCTGTTCGCGGTCCAACGCCAGCGCACTTGGTATTCGGGGATCGCGGCCTGGCTGATGAGGTAGTTCAGCAAGCCACTCGCGCCCGGCGCGTAGTCCTGGCCGAAGCGGACGTTTTCGGGCCGGTGGTAGTTGACGAAGTGCGTCGCGAATCCGTTGACGAAGAGGATCGGTTCGTCGGTCTCCGGGTGGGTTCGCACCACCGGATGCTCCGCGTCCGGGAATCGGGCCCTGAGCCGATGCCGCTCCTCTTCCGGCAGGACGGCGCCGAAGGTCGCCTCGATGCTGTGCCTGGCGCGCAGGTCGCGGATCTGTGTCTTGATGTGCTCCGGGAGCCTGCGGTACGCCTCGGCCATGTTGACCCAGATCGTGTCCCCGCCCACCGGCGGCGCCTCGACGCAGCGCAGCACGGCCCCCATGGCCGGGGATTCACGCCAAGTCCCGTCGGTGTGGAGCGCGTTCTCGTAGTGCTCGGGCGGGCTGTCCAGGTCCTTGTAGATGCGCACCAGCCCCGGGTGTTCGGGGTCGCTGCCGACGACGGGGTGCTCCTCCAGATGGCCGAACCGTTCGGCGAAGGCGACGTGTTCGGCGCGGGTGATGTCCTGGTCGCGGAGGAACAGCACTTTGTGGCGCAGGAGCAGGGTCTTGATCTCGGCGAACAACGCGTCGTCGCACGCCGCGTCGCGGAGATTCACGCCGTGGAGTTCGGCGCCGATGGTGCAGGTCAGCGGTTCGACGCCGATCGGTTCGCTCGGTCGGAGGTGCGTGGTTCGCGCCGGCGTGGACGTGCTCTCCACGCGGCGGAGCGTTTTGTCCATGGTGGTTCCTTCGGGAGTGGGCTTGTTGGGCCGCGCGGCGCTCAGAGCACGAAGACCGACGAACCGGTCGTCCGTCCCGACTCCAGATCGCGGTGTGCCTGGGCGGCGTCTTCGAGCGCGTAGCGCTGGTTGACGGCGATCGTGATGCGTCCGGCGGTGACGTGACCGAACAGTTCGCCCGCGAGGTCGGCCCGCTCGGCGGGGTCCGCGATGTAGTCCGCCAGTGCCGGGCGGGTGATGAACAGCGATCCGTTGATTGCCAGTTGCATGGCGTCGATAGGCGGTACCGGGCCGGAGGCCGTACCGAAGCACACCAGCAGCCCGCAGCGTTTCAGGGACGCGAGCGAGGCCGTGAAGGTCGTCCTGCCGACGCTGTCGAGTACCAGCGGTACGCCGGCACCATCGGTCAGTTCGCGTACCCGGGCGGCCACGTCCTCGCGCTGGTAGTACACGATGTGATCACAGCCGTGCGCCCGCGCCAGCTCGGCTTTGTCTTCGCTGGAGACGGTACCGATCACGGTGAGTCCGAGCAGTTTCGCCCACTGGCAGACGATGAGGCCGACACCGCCGGCCGCCGCGGTGAGCAGGATCGTGTCCCCGGCGCGCAGCGGGTGGATCCTGCGCAGCAGATATGCGGAGGTGAGGCCTCGCATGGTCATGGCCGCGGCGGTCTCGAAGGCGATGCCGTCGGGGAGCCTGATCAGCGAATCGGCGGGCATCACTCGTTCGGTGCTGTAGGCCCCGAGCGGACTTCCGGTGTAGGTCACGCGGTCGCCCTCGGCGACGTGCGTCACACCCTCGCCGACTGCTTCGATCACGCCCGCGGCCTCGACGCCTATCCCCGCGGGCAGCGGCGCCGGGTACAGGCCGGTGCGGAAGTACGTGTCGGCGAAGTTGAGGCCCACGGCGGCGTGCCGGATACGAACCTCGCCAGGGCCGGGGTTGCCCACGACGACTTCTTCCCGGCGCAGGACGTCGGGACTGCCGGTTTCCTTGAAGCGAATCGCGTGTGCCACGGTTGTGCTCCGTTGTTCGTTGCGGGCCTGCCCCGCCGACGAGCCGAACGGCGTGGGAGGGGCACGGGGGCTTGGGATGGCGGTGGGGCCGCCGGTGCCGGCCGGGCACCGACGGCCCCACGCGCACCGCGCCGTGAGGCGGCGGTGCCGCTCAGACGAGAGCCGGGACGTCCGACCCGGCGCGGCGGGTGTCGCGAAGCATGAAACCCCGCTGACCGGGACGGCGGTTCGGCACCATGCCGAGCTGCGTCAGCGTCTCGTCGGTGTCCGCGTAGTACTCGCCGATCCGGTAGATCCGCTTGGCCTCCGCGCCGTTGGCGATGTCGCGGCCGAGCGCCTCGGAAATCTGCACCATTTGCTCGATCTGCTCGACGGTGGTGATCCGTTCGCCCTTGCGCCGCCACAGGTTGTCCTCGTTGCCGACGCGCACATGCACGCCGAGCGCGATGCCGATGGCGTTCATCGGCGCCACTGCGCGCATCGAGCTTTCGATCGTGAGCACCGCGCCGTCGGGCGTGCGGCGGACGAATTCGATCAGATCGGCGGGGTGTCGACCCGCGAATCCGCCGCCGATCGCCACATAGTTGAGCACCAGCGGCCCCGTGTGGACGCCCGACCTGATCAGCCGTTCCACCGTCTCCAGCTGTGCGAGGGTGGCGAGTTGGAAGTGTGGCTGGATGCCGTTCGCGCGCAGCCGCTCGAGGTGTTCGAGGTAGAAATCCGGCCCGGCCTCGACGACCATGTCCCGGTACGCCTTGTACATCGCCGGCTTGGCGATCGATGTGCCCTGGAGATCGTCGTCGTTCATGATCTCGACGATGTTCATCTGGCTGGTGTTGATCGCGATCGTCACCTGGTCCGGGCGGGGATCCAGGTCGGCCAGCAGGTGACGCGTGTCGTAGCTGAGCCATTTGGCCTCGCTGCCTTCGTCCTCGGGGGCGAAGGAGATCGATCCGCCGATCTGCAGGACCATGTCCGGCACGGCCTCGCGCAGCCGCCCGATCATCTCGTTGAACATGGACATCCGCTTGGAGCCGTGGCCGTCGAGCTCGCGTACGTGCACGTGCAGGACGGTGGCGCCGGCGTTGTAGCAGTCGACGGCCTTCCGCACCTGCTCGTCCATGGTGACCGGGATGTCGTCGGAGTCACCCGGCAGCCACTCGGGTCCGTACGGTGCGGCCTGGATCACCAGTTTTTCCTGGTTTTCCGGGAACAGCGAGTCGTCGTGGAAATGCACGTTTCGTCTCCATTCATTGGACGGTCAGGAGCCTGGGCGATCGTGCGCGCGGCTCCCGCCCGGGGCTACAGGGCCTGACACGCGGCGTCTCGCGGGGATGGGGCAAGACGATCGGGGCAACGGAGTCGGGGCCATGGATGCGACGCACTCCGGGCGGGCCGGCCCGAGTGGGATGGATCAGGCGGTGCGGAGAGAGCGCGGCCGGGGGCACGGCTCCGTCGGTCCGGGAATCGTCGGCCGCGTTCTTGCCGCGCTTGTTCCTGCTGCGGTCCTGAAACCGTACGACCGCCCGTGCACGGATGTTTGACTTGCGGTGACAGGTGATTTGACTTTTGGGGACACTCGGGTGAAGCGCGACCCCGCCGCACGGGTCAGTCCCCGGGGGCGCTCCGTGGTTGGACCGCGCGCCCGCGCCACTCCTTCGGGCTGCATCCGAACCGGGTGCGGAACCAGCGCGAGAACGCGCTCAACGAGGAGAAGCCGAGCAGGTCGGAGACTTCCGTGAGGGAGCGGCGCTCGTTCGCCACGAACCGCTCGGCCAGCTGCACGCGGGTGGCGCTCACGAGCGATGAGAACGTCTCGCCGGATTGCGCGAGATGCCGGTGGACCGTGCGCCGGTCGACGCGCAGACTGCGCGCGACCTGTTCGACCGAGCAGCGCCCCATGGGCAGCAGGACCTCGATGAGCTCACGCACGCGGTCGGTCACGGTGCTCTCCGCAGGCGCCGCGATCGCCTCGAAGTACCGCTGCGTGTACGCCCGCAGCAGCGGATCCGACATCGCGTTGGGAGCATCGAGGTCGTCCGCGTAGAAGACCATGCCGTCGTACTCGCGCTCGAACTCGACGACCGGGCCGAACATGCGCCGGTGCGTCGACGTGTCCGCCGGTGCGGGGTGCGCGAACCACACGGACAGGGGCTGCCAGTGCGGATCGAGGAACGCGCGCAGGATCCGATGGAACGCGCCGACCGCGAGTTCCGTGGCCTGCCGCGCCGGCATCGCCTCGCCGAACCGGAGTTCCATCTTCAGAGTGGCCAGGCCGTTGGCATCGGACAACCGGGTGTGCAGGGCCTCGTTGTACATGCGCTGGTGCCGCAGGAGCAGCTCCAGCGCGCTGCGCACGTCCGGTTCCTCGCGCGCGGCGAGGCTGATCGGACCGAGGTTCGAGAAGCGTCGCAGCTCCGCCATGCGCAAGCCGAAGTCCTCCTGCCGAGACGCGGCCGCGGACAGTTCCAGGAGCTGCGCGACGGCCGCGCCGGAGATCCAGCGGTCCTGCACCGCAAGATCGCCGACGACCAGGCCCACGCGCTTCATCAGAGCGTGGGCGTCGATCCCGAGCGAGCGGCTGAGCTCGACGTAACCGTTCAAGGCCGCGACGCGGACGAGGGGCTTCATGGTCGGACTCCCGAACGGTCGGACTCCCGAATGAGGTGTCCCCGATTGTCAAATCCGATGTCACGTCACGTCAAGCGTGAGAAGGATGCGGAATCTAGCATGGCGCCGGTGAACGCGGCCGATGCGCCAGGCGTACCGCAGGTTTCGCCCACCGAGCGCCGCACCGCACTCCGCGACAGCCGAAGGAGAGTGCCGACATGACCAACCTCGCGTCGATCCTGCTGGACTCCGCCGCCGCGCAGCGGGAGCGGATCGCCATACGCCATGCCGAAGCCGCGCTGACATACCACCGACTGGACGATGCGAGCTCCCGGGTCGCCGCGCTGCTGCGCGGTCGCGGCCTCGAACCGGGAGAGCGGGTCGCCTTGGCCATGCCCAACGTCCCCCTCTTCCCGATCGTCTACTACGGAATCCTCCGCGCGGGCGGCGTCGTCGTACCGGTGAATCCGCTCCTGAAGACCCGCGAGGTCGCCTTCACCCTGCGCGATTCCGGAGCCCGGCTGGCGATCGCGGCTCCACAGTGCGCGGGGCAGGTCGCCGAGGCCGCCGCCGAGGCCGGCACGGAGTGCCTGGCCGTCGAGACCGCGGCTTGGGACGACCTGCTCGATGCCGCCGCGCCGATGCCGGGACTCGTCGACCGAGCCCCGGACGACACTGCTGTGATCCTGTACACCTCCGGCACGACCGGCACCCCCAAGGGCGCCGAGCTGACGCACCGCAACCTCCTGTCGAACACCGCCACAACGGTCGAGACACTCATCCGGATCGGACCGGACGACGTGGTGTTCGGCGGACTGCCGCTCTTCCACGCGTTCGGGCAGACATGCGCGCTCAACACGGTCGTCGCGGCCGGCGCCACGCTGACCCTGCTGCCGCGCTTCGACCCGTGGCGCGCGCTGGAGATCATGCGTCGCGACCGGGTCACGGTGTTTCTCGGCGTACCGACGATGTACGCCGCACTCCTCCACACCCAGTGGCCCGCCGGATACGACGCCGCGGCGCTGCGCATGGCGGTCTCCGGTGGTGCGGCGCTGCCGGTCGAGGTGCTGCACGGGTTCGAGGAGCGCTTCGGCGTCGCGGTGCTGGAAGGCTACGGCCTTTCGGAAACATCGCCGGTGGCCGCCTTCAACCCGCCCGACCGCCCACGCAAAGCGGGGTCGATCGGCCTGCCCGTCCGCGGCGTGGAGCTGAGACTGATGGCGGACGACGGCGGCGCGGTGCCCCCTGGCGAGGTCGGCGAGCTGGCGATCCGCGGCGAGAACGTGATGAAGGGCTACTGGAACCACGCGGACGCCACCGCCGACGCGCTGCGCGAAGGTTGGTTCCACAGCGGCGATTTGGCCCGCGTCGACGACGAGGGCTACTACTTCGTCGTCGACCGCAAGAAGGACCTGATCATCCGCGGCGGGTACAACGTCTATCCGCGCGAGATCGAGGAACTGCTCTACGGGCACCCCGCCGTCGCGGAAGCCGCCGTCGTCGGTGTCCCCCACCCGGTCCACGGCGAAGAGGTGGCGGCGGTCGTCGTCTTGCGCGCCGGCGCCGACGACGTTGCGGCCGAGGCGATCCGCGACTACGTGAAAGACCGACTCGCGGCCTACAAGTACCCGCGCATCGTCACCTTCGCGACCGCACTCCCCAAAGGGGCCACGGGCAAGATCCTCAAACGCGAGATCGTCGTCCCGGCGTCGCAGCCCGCCCCGGGCCACTGAGCGCAGCGCCCGGAGTACCGGCGGATGCGTCGGCCGCACCCGCCGTGCCGGCTGCCTGGAGGGTGTGCCGCCGTGCCCGCACGGGCCGCCGGTGCGCCGACTGCGGGGAATAGGCATGGCTGGAGCGGTAGGGGCGCTGCCCGCCGTGCGCCGGCGGCAGGACACCCGCACGCACTCGGATGTCGGCACGGCCGGCCGTTTCCTTTGGATCGGATGGTCGTTGGGCGGGCCGCGCCGTCGATCGATGCGCCGTGCGCGGATCGAACCGTGAATCACCCGGATGGTCGTCTCGTGTGGCGGCGGTCCGCGGGCCCGGGGCACCTACTGCAACGGTGTTTGCCCGTCAGGGCGGGAGTGGGTCGCCTCGCCGTTTGTAATGGCTGATCCTGGCTTGGTGTTGGCGTCGTCGTCGCCAGTGTGACCAGTGGGGGATGTGGTCGACGGGGGCGGGTTGTCGGTGGGTGAGGCGGTGGATCAGGGGTCTGATCTCGGGGAGGGTGAGGTGGACGAGGTCGGAGGATCCGTTTCTGCTTTCCCGGTGTCGTGGAGATCGTGGGCGCGGGCGACGGTGAGCGCGGCGTGTGCGGCCATGGCGAGGGTCGTGTGACGGTGCCGGCCGTCGTAGCGGCGGACTTGGTGGTCGTCCGGGCCGCGTTCCTGCTTCGGGCTCTGGAAGCATTCCTCCACCGCCCATCGGCTGCCCGCGACGCGTATGGGCTCGTCGAGCGTGGTCTCGGCGGGGCAATACGCGATGTAGTGCGTGATCTCGTCGGGACGCTTCACGCCGCGGCGAGCGAGGACCCAGTGTCTGCGGTCGGGGCGGTGCCGGGGGCGCCCGCTCCAACTCCCACGTACAGCCGCGACGCGGCGGACGCGGCGCCGGGCCGGGTTACCGCTACGTGGTCGTTGGCGGGGCCCACCCGCCCGGTCACCACCGTCACGAAGGTGCCCCGGTGACGCCACTGACCGCACCGCTCCACCCGAAGCTGCGGGACGTTGACGGGCACGCGCACGCGGTCGCGGCTGCGGGGCGGGCGGACGGTTCGCAGCGGTCGAACCTGTTGTGGGGGCGTGCCTGCCGCCGCGCGGGGGGCGGGGCTGCTGGACGATCCTCGACGACACACTGGTGGCTGTCATACAGCCACCAATGGCCACTGGAACCCGCGCACCAAGCAGTCGGCGAAGGGCCCGACTATGAAATCACTCTTGCCCTCCAACTGTATGTCGAAGCGCAGCTCGATCTCTGCCCAGATACTGAGTCCGGGGAAGGGTGAACTCACGGTGACCGACGGCATCCACTGGAAGCCGGGGAGCGGGAAGCGAGCGCTCTTCGCGCCACCCAGCCCCGAGGTCTCGAGGAAAAACAAGTTGGGGGATTCTATTCGCTCTCCCAGAATACGCCTGTTGTCTCCTCCGGGCGGACCGAACACATTTTGGTAGAGAGTTTGCCGCCGGATCATCCAGCACTTTGACCATCGATCTCCGGAAAATAGATCCGGGCCACCGCAATCGCCGGAAAGGTTGCCAAAGATCTCCATGTGCGGATCCGACCTCCACCGGTTCGAGGCAGAAGGCGGAATTCTGTCGGCCTGGAGTTCGTACCAGGTCTTCACACCGAAATTGCGGAAGCTCAGTGAGCTCCCGTCGTAATTGAGCCATCCCGTGAAGTGCAAGCCGTCAGCCAGGAATCGCCCACTGAATGGTTCGGTCCATGTCGCCTGGGCATTGGCGTACCAGAAGCTTGGATCGGAGTCCCTCGGAGCAGGAGCTTCCCAGTCGAGAGTGCTCAGGTTCCTGTGCTGGTCAGTCGATGTACGAGCGAGTGCGCTCAAGCGCTCGACTTGACGCTGCCTGTGCTTCGAACTCGTTTCGCTGTATTCATCCAGGTCGATACCGACAGTTCGTGCGGCCGATCGAAGCATGTTCGTCCTGATCGACTGCGCTTCGCCGTCGGGCCGCATGAGGCTCGCCACTTCGGAATTCTGGCGCATTCTCTCCAGCTCTTCTCGGTGAGAAAGCTCGAATCCTTTGGCTACCTCTTCGGGGATTGGATGATTCGGGTTGGTGAAAGTGGCGCTTTCCATAGCAGCCCCCTCGAAGCAATTGCGCATGTCCCCGGGTCTTGGCAGCGATCCGCGGTGCCGGCCTGCCGGCATTTACAGTGCTCTCTCCCTGCGGGGCTTGCCGCAGGAATGGCCTCGATTCCCAGTCTACGCAGCTCGCGGAGACGTGCATCTTCGCAAGCTGCGCAGACTATTCGGGCATCCCGTAGCTTGATCGGACCTACAGGTCATGGGTAAGACGGGAGAAAACGCTCCAGCTTTCAGCGGGCACGCAAGCGACTTGATCCGGGCGTAGAGGTCGTGTGCAGCTCCATCGACGCCGATACGCGGCGAACTCGCGGAAGTCCGCGCCGAGGTGCGCGGACACCCAGTGCGGACCGGACCACGCGTACCGACATACACGAGCCCTGGCTCATATCGCCGGCCACCTCGGGCTCCCCCGCCTGACGGTCGCGCCCGACGACCTCCTGTCGGCGAGACTCCACCACCACGGAACCCACCCCATCATTGAAACGCTCCGCCACAGCGCCCTGTCAGCCGGATGCTCCAGGCGGCGCGGTGGGGGCGGAAAATACTCCCTTTGCTCGGGGTGTACACCGGTCCCGCTTCCTTTTGGCTTCGACGGTCGCGGAGTTGCGGTCAGGATGTTGCGCTCGCCGCGGTGGCGAGCAGTTCCGGGAGGGTGCCGGCGAAGGTGTCCAGGAGGCGTAGGGCGACCACCCATGCCTCCGGGTTGCCGTCGAGATGGTCGCGGACGAGTTGTCCCAGCAGGGCGCCGGCGTCGTGGTCCTCGAAGATCCGGGCGGCCGGCAACACGGCGGCCGGTCGGCCGTGTTGCAGCAGGTCCCGGATGGTGAAACGACCCTCGGCGAGCGCGTCCGTCACCCAGGCGTCGTGGGCTCGCAGGGTACGGCGGGCGAGGGCGCGCAGTGTTGCCCGCGACGCCGGTTCGCCGTCGCGGGCCGGGGTGGCACCTCGACGGTGTCGGCGCAAGGTGTCGGGGCAGTGGGGGAGTTCGGCGAGACCACGGACGACGTCGTGCCCGAGGTGACCGCGCGCGTTCGCGGCCTCGACGACGGACCAGTCCCAGCGATAACCCTCGTTCAGGAGCTGGGGCAGCGAGCGAGCGGTCGCGGTGCGCAGACGTTTGCCGAGGCTTTCGGCGGATTCGGCGTCCCTGACGTGCTCGCGCAGGGTCTCCAGCGCGGTCCGCGAATCGGGGTCGGCGCGCAGAGCAGCGATCAACTTCTTGGTGGAGTCCGGGAACCAGTAGGGAATCGCGACCGCGTCCCGACCCGCACGTTCCCACTGGCCCAACGCCATCTTCAGTTGCAGGTGCCGACTGCCGATCTGGACGACGGCGAGCGCCGCGGCGAGCAGATCCGGGTCTCCGGAGCCGACGAACGGGACCAGCCACTGTCGCTTCGGCGACGTTCCCGAGGGGAGGAGTTCGGCGCGCAGTGTCGGCGAGAGCGGGAGACGGGTGCCCGCCGGGTGCGGGCGCTGCGGGACGCCCTGGACGAGGTCCTGGAGCAGACGGCCGTTGGCGTGGACCTGGTAGACGAGTCCGGCGTTCACCTCCGGGTCGTCGAGAGCGGCGAGGGGAGCCACCGCCTCGGCGGGCAGGCGACGATGGCGGGCGGTGAGGGCGAGTTCGCGGCTCGGGCCGCGCGCGATCAGGTCGGTGAGGCGGGCGGGGCGCCAGCGGCCGTGCACGGTGATGTCGTACGCGGTTCGGCCGTCCACGTGAGGTGCCAGTGCGTCGATGGTGCGATCGTCGGCGGCGTCGGCGAGGACGACGAAGGCCCTGCGGCGTGCGTCGAGGCGCGGTGTTTCGGTGTGGCCGGGGACGTTCGCGGCGGCGGGCCACGGCGCGAGGGGGACGTCGGTCGTGGCCGCGTGCCGGGCGCCCTTCTCCACGAGTTCGGGCACGGTGCCGCGGAAACGGTTCAGGTGTTCGGCGACGGTGTGCCAGGCCGCGGCGTCGGTTCCGAGCCCGGTGCGGACGAGTTCGGCGAGACGGGCGTGGAATTCCTTCCACATGGGCGCGGGGGCGCAGGTGCTGTCGGAATGCGCGAGTGCGAGTACGGCCTTGGCCGGACGGGCATGGACGAACAGGTCCTCGCCGGACAGGCCGTCGCCGTCCGTACACCGCTCGACCAAGGCCTTCAGCACCTTCGCGGTGACGCGTTTCGGCGGCAGTTCGCCCAGCGCCGTGGCGGGGGGTGTCGTTGCACTCACGCTCAGGAGTTCTTCCGGACGCGGGTGGGTCCGACACAGCGCGATGAGCAAGTCTGCTGGACAGTAAGGGTGTTCCACGAGCGCCTGCGCGGCGGGCGGGTCGAAGGGGATCAGGGCGTGTGCCGCGAGGAGGGCGGGCACGTCGAGTTCGGTGCGCCAGACAACGCTGTCCGCCGCGTCGGAATAGGTGTCCGCGTGGCGCAGTTCCTCGATGAGGCCGACGGTGCCCTCGGCCTCGATCAGTGCGGCCCGCAGGCGATCGTCGCCGATTCCCGTACCGGCCGCCTCGAGGAGTTCACGCACATCGGGGTGCGGGTCGGCCTGCGCGGAACCGAGCACCGCGCGCACCGCATCCTCGCCGCCATGGGTGCGCAGGGACACCAGCGCACGGAGTCGTTCGGCCCGGGTCGGTCGCACGTCGGGTGACGACAGAACGTGGGTCAGCACGTCGGGAAACGGGCACACCACGGCGGCGGCGAGAACGGCACGGTCGTTGCCGTCCACGAGCCGTCGGCGCAGCGTGGCCCACGAAGTCCGCCACTCCGGCCGCGTGTCCGCAGCGGCCAATACCCGCCTGCGGTCGCGCTTGGTCCACGACGGTTCCTCGAACACGGCGAGCGCGATCCGCGGATCGCCGGTGACGGTGAGCCGATCGCGCAGATCCGGGATGGCGGCGAGAGCCGTCGTGTTGCGCACCAGGGCCTCGAGGCCGGGTACCCAGTGAACCGCGAACACGGCGTCCACCAGGGGGCGTGGCGGAACACGCCGGCCCAACAGGCCGGTGAACAAGGCGGATTCACGATCGAGGTTGACACGGTGATCGGCCGCCCGCCCGGCCGCCACGAGCAGCGCGGCCGGTGACTCGAGACCGGCCTCGTCTGCCGATACGTCGTCGTACACGCGTGAGTCCTCGTTTCCCCGAAGTCGTCCGCTCGCCGTGCCGTCATCGGCGCGAACGCGGGCGACTCTATCCACGCCGAGCGACATCCCACGTCCCACACATCCCACGCAACCGGCCCGAACACCGGACGCTGTCGGGGCGACCGGGGCCGGCATCGCCGCGTGGCACCGCCCAGGCCCGTACGAAGAACACTCGTGGGCGTGCCCGTGGCGCACCTGCGGCGCGACCGCGCGGGCACGGGTCTACCCGCCCGCCCACCGGGTGTGGTGCCCACGGCACGCGTGTTGGAGCACCGGCGGGCCCCGACCATGGCTCGTGGACACCCCGGGTGTGCTCGAACTCGCCCACACACACTGGGAACACCACAGGCTCGGACGCCGGCCGAACGCGAACACCGCCTACACGTGGGCACAGGCGATCGTCACCCGCTGGTACGACCACGAGCTGTATCCCACCGGCCGGTGGCGGGCACGAGGACACCGCCTTGCGGTGGCCAACCCCAACCACACGACCACGCACGGCAGTTCGTGGACATTGAGGCCCGGCCCGTGATCATCCATCCCGAAACGGTCGTCCTCGCCCACGCCCTCGCTCGTACGCGCCTACCCGCGACACCCCACCCCGACCGGCAGCCGGCCGTAACCACATTCCTCGGACCCGACGACGTCTCGCGGTCCTGGAACCACCACCACACCCGACCCTGAATAACCCCGCCCGGACGCCGGCCGCTTCGGCGATGATCCGCACGTGCATACCGGCTCACCGTCCCGGAGGTGTCGATGTCGAGCAGACGCCGTACCGCCCACGGGCGCGGCACCGAGGCGGCCCCCCGGGGGCCCGGAGAACAGGCGTTCCCGCGTACGTCGGCCATATCCCGAACACACCCCCGCTCCCGGGGTACGTGACACAGGAACGGTCAACCATCCGACAAACCCCCGCCGGCGTGTTACAAGGCCCGCGGCACTGTCCTGATCACTTCATGACAGCCGACAACAGCGCCACCACCACACCTCAAACACCCTCCGAACCCGCCGGACACCCCCACCGAGCGACACCGACCAACACACCACCGTCACAACGCACACCCACACCCCTATTTGATGTCCGTGCGTACATATCGCCAAGCTGCCAAGGTCAGGATCGGCATGAGGTGGATGAATAGTCCGAGATAGCCGTGACCAGCGGTGAGGCCTTCGCGCATTGCGGCGCAAGCGACCTCGCCGACACAGTCGGTGGGGGCGTCACTCGGCATCATCGGTCGCTCGTTGAGGAGTGCGAACGTCAGCCCCGAGAGGTGATACTCCAAAACGCCCGAGGCGAAGTCGCGCAGGAGTCGTTCGCCGAGGACGACGTAGGCGAAGGCGATGGCCAGTGCGATCGAGGTGCGCCGGGTCAGCATGGCCAGGGCGTAGCCGATCAGGGCCATGACCGCGACGAAGGACATTCCGCGAAGGACCAGGAGGGACAGGACGAGCCAAAAGCGGGTGTCGGTGCCCGCCATGCTGCCGTTGAGTGTCGCGGCGGCCACGAGGAAGGGCAGTGTCAGAATCGCGGTGGCGGCGGCGAGGGCGGCGGCGAGGGCGGCGACGACGAGTGCGCGGGTGGTGAACAGGCGGGCGCGTCGGGGTTCGGTGGCGGTGAGGGGCAGCATGACGCGGGTGGTCCAGTCGGCGCCTCCGGCGAGGATCCCGAAGGCGACGGCCCCGGTGCCCAGGGCGGACACGATGCCGCGCAGGTCGACAAACGCCGCCTTGGCCATCTGGTAACGGGGGTCATCGAAGAAGGCGTTCGCGCTCATCCTGGGTGATAGCGGCCGCGCGTGGGAGGCCGCTTCCTCGGCATGTCGGCGGAACGCGGCATCGGCGGTCCGCCAGGCGCCGGCCATGTCGGTATCGTGGGAGAGGATCTGCGAGATCCCGAAGGCGACGACGAGCAGCGGGAGCGCGTACAGCGCGTACCGGACCGTTCGGGGGGCCAGCGCGCGGGAGACCTCGGCGCGGATCAGGCGCCTCAACGGCACCGGCGGGGTCGCGGGTGCCGTTTCGACGGTTCTGGCTGGAATGGTGGTGTCGGTGAGGGGTCGGGTGTTCATCCGATGTCCGTCCTGGTGTGACGCCAGGCCGCCGCGAGCAGGACGGGCAGCACGTACGCGAGCAGGGTGAGGAAACCGTCGGTCTGGGTGAGATCGACGTGGATCGCCTCGCATCCGGGGCCGGCCATGCAGACGGAGTCGGCGAGTGGGATCACCGGTTTGTCGTTGAGGATCGCGAACGTGACGCCTTGGAGATGGCGTTCGTCGAGATCGGGCGCGTAGTCGCTGATCAGTTGTTCGGCGAAGGCGAGGTAGACGAAAGCCACGGCTAGAGCTGCGGACGTGCGGCGCAAGAGCATGGCCAGGGCGTAGCCCAGCAATCCCATGAGTGACACGTACACGATCCCGCGCGTGTATTGCCCGGCGAGTACCGTCCAGAAGTCGGCGTCGAGTCCGTTCAGGCTGCCCTTCCAGCGTCCGGCGAGCAGCAGTGTCGGGACCAGGAGGATCCCGGCGCAGGTGGCTGCGCCGGCGGCGATGGCGGCGGTGAGCACGGCGCGGACGGCGAAGAGTGCGCCGCGTCTGGGTTCGGCCGTGGACAAGGTGAGCATGACGCGGGAAGTCCAGTCGGCTCCGCCGGCGATGATGCCGAGGCCCAGTGCGGCCGCGCCGAGTGCGGACATGAGGGCGCGCATGTCTACGAATGCCTCGGTGGCCGTCATGTAGCGAGGTTCGTGGTACCAGTTCGCGGCGCTGACGGAGCTGATATCCAGGCCGTGGGACGGGGCGGTGAGGAGCGCCTTTTGGTATTCGGCTTCGGCGTGGGTCCAGGCGGTTGCGACGTCGGTGTCGTGGAGGAGGAGTCTGGACAGGCCGTAGGCGATGACGATCACCGGCAGGGCGTATAGGGCCCAGCGCACGGAGCGGTAGGAGGTCAACCGTGTGGCCTCGGCGCGGGCCAACGCCCACGACGAGCGGGGTCCCGCCCGCCGGTCCGGGGTGGTGGGGACCTGTGTGGTCACGTTTGCTCGCCGTTCTGCGGGTCCGCGGTGGTGGCGGCGCGGATGGCGGCGACGTAGACGTCTTCGAGGTCGGGCGACTCCTGTGACATCTCGTGGGGGTATATGCCTTGGGAAGTCAGGATTTTGAGGATGTCGGGGCCTTGCGCGGTTGCGTCCAGGCGTAGTTCCGTACCACGGGGACCGGTGCGTGTCGTTGTGTGGTACCCGTGGCCGAGGAGTGCAGCGCGCGCGTTGCCTGGGTCGTCGACGCGGAGGACGAGTCGGGGTCCGCCTTCAGCGAGGAGGTCCGTGAGGTCGGCGTCGGCGATGCAGCGGCCGTCGCGGACGATGGTGACCCGGTCGCTGACCTGTTCGACCTCGGCGAGGATGTGCGAGGAGACGACCATGGTCATCCCGAATTCTTCGCGCAGGCGGCCGAAGAGCCCACGCATGTCGCGGACGGCTTCGGGGTCAAGTCCGTTCATCGGCTCGTCCAGGACGAGCAGGTCCGGGCGTCCCAGGAAGGCTGCGGCAACGCCGAGACGCTGTTTCATGCCGAGGGAGTATCCGGCGTAGCGGCGGTCCGCCGCGGCCTCCAGGCCCACGAGTTCGAGGGCTTCGTCGACGGCTCGGGTGGGTGCGCCGAGGAGTTGTGCGGTCAGGCGCAGGTTGTGCCTGCCGGTGAGGGAGGGTGTGAACGCGGGGCCTTCGATGAGTGCGCCCATGTGGGCGGCGACGTGTCTTTGGTCGTGGGGCAGGAGGTGGCCGAAGGCGTGGATGGTGCCGGAGTCGGGGCGGACCAGGCCGAGAAGGGCCTTGAGTGCGGTGGTCTTGCCGGATCCGTTGGGACCGAGCAGGCCCACGGTGCGGCCTTGAGGAATGGTCATGGAGAAGCGGTCCAGGGCGCTCAGGCGGCGCCCCCGTGCGGTCCGGTAGGTCTTGGTGACCTCCTCGAAACGCACCAACTCCGACATGGTCACCGTTTCACCTGCTCGACGGTTGTCACACCGCAGTGAAAAGACCGGTTTCCGGCGACCCACCCGGCTTCTTCGGTCGCGATAAAGTAGTACCTGATCTCGTGGAGGTTCGCGGCGATTCGTTCCCGCAGCAGGGATGCGCAGCCCTCATGGGCCCGCGTCGTCAATCCACCCTGCCCCGGATAGGGTGCACCAGGGGGGTCCGGCATTTTCAAAGTGGCCACGATCTCGAAGCGATGCGCAGCAGTGCAGTCCACGACACCCACCATGTCGTCCGCCCGAACCTTTCCCGCATGGTTCGAGCACATTCCCGGGCGTAATTCGGTATACGCCACCGGCTTACCGGAATCCATCGCTCCGCTTTTTTCGGATTGCGACTGCTTCACCTTCGACGGCGGTACGGGTCTGTCCGCTCCGTCGCTGCTTGTAGCACATCCGACCAGAAAGACCGAAAAAATCATCGTGGTCGATACCCTCAGGAACAAGGGACTCCGCATAAATCCTCGCCATGGCAACGGCACGCGCCCGACCGGTCGGAAGCTCACCGGACGGGCGCGCATCTAGTCGGACGTACGGGTCAGCACTGACGATAGCCGTAGTGCGTGTCCCAAGTGTCGCCGTCGTTTCCACCGTTGTTGTCGGCCCACCAGCTCCATACAAGGTTGCTGTCGATGCCGCCGAGGTAGTGATTACCCGTGTTGTGAGAGTGTCCCATCGCCCAACTGGGATCTTCGGCCCCCGGGTTGCCGTTGATAAGTATTTCTTTCCCCATATCGCATCGCGTGTCGGCGCCGGCGGGGGACGCCGCCATTCCCAGGATGGCTACACTCGCCAGAGTGGCGGCCGCAGTCCCGACGCAACTCCACTTCTTCACACGCCCGTTCATACTTACCTCCCGTTTATCGACTCCTACCCAGCGCAACCATCCTTACGGATGGGCAGTCGGCCGTCAACGAAAAGAGGGCACTTGGCCGGTAATTATCTGCGTATCCGAAAGCGGTTGCATCAGATTCTCATCTAAATCCTCCATGTCCATGACAAAGTCAATCATCCGCCTCAAAACAGGTCATTTAAATTCCATTATCACTTTGCGAAAGAGGCTGGGACGGCAAAATAATGAATGGATGGAATCGCTCGTATACCTGCCGGGTGTTCCGGCCGTGCGGGCCGATCCGGACCTGGACGGTGTGGGGCACCTGGCCGCATCACAGAACGCCGTCCAGGACGGCGTCAGGATCGGACAATGGCTCGCCAACCAACGACGCCACGGCGTGATGGACGACCACCCCGAACGCGAGAGGGCGCTGCGGGAGTTGGACCCGTGGTGGCGACCCAACGGAGGGACCATCGCCTGGCAACGCGCCGCCAACGAAGTACGACTGTTCCTCGGGCGCGGCGGGGCCCTCGACGAACTCGTGCCCGGACACATCGCCGGCGGGCGAGACATCGGCACCTGGGCGCAGCGGCACCGGGGGGCGGGCACGGGGGCCGGGCTGCGGCCCGGCCAACTCCGGCAGCTCGACGAACTCGGCATCCGACCTGAAGGCGGTGGCGGCGCAGCGGCGGAGGCTGCGGGCGTCGACGTCGGCGGCCCCGGTCTCGACCGCGACGGGGCTCGGGTGCCGAGGTGTGGTCGGGGCGTGTGGGAAACGGCGTTCGCCGCGGCTGTCGCCCACCACGAACGCGAAGGACACCTCGAAGTACCCCGCGCACGTCGAAACCGGGACGATGGAGACCGTAACCGGACCTGATGGTGGCGCGGGCGATGCCATCGTCGTCGGGGTCGAGGTGGGCTCGGCAAATGGGTCAACAACCGACGCAACCGACGGGGATCGCTGAACGAGGAACGAGTGCGGCTGCTCACCGAACTCGGCATGCGCTGGTGAAGGGGCGGCGTCGGGTCGGGGGGCTCGTGTGCGGCGGATGTGAGATTCGCAGTGGATTGGGGGTGGGGTGTGGTGTCGATGGGGGTGTTTCGGGCCGCTCCGGCCAAGGGCGAGACGACGTGGTCGTTCATGGGCCGGGTCGCTGTGGGTGCGCATGCCCGGGCCGGTGCCTTGGAAGTCGGCTCCGTCGAGGTAGACCATGGAGTTGACGGTGGCCGGGTCCGCTGCCGTCTTCTCGACGGTGGCCAGGATGTCGGGCGGCAGGCCCGCGGCGACCTCTTCGAGGCTGGGGAGCCATTCCCGGGACCAGTCACTCACCGGCGATCTCGCGGTGCGCCTCGGCCCGCAGACGGGCAATCCCGGTGCCTGCGGTCCGGATCTCCTCGGGGTCGTGCGACCGGGCCACGACGCGCTCCGGCTCCCGCAGCCGTCGGGCCGGGGCCGGGCGGCGCTCGATGGCCACGAACACGGCCCACTTGCGCAGGAAGAGCCGTACCGCGTTCGGCTGGAGGTTCTCCGCGACCCGGTCCAGGGCCTCGTCCTCCTCCTGCTGAAACTCCGGCAGGTAGGTCGGACTCAACACCGCCACCGCCTCCCGAAGCGCCCGGATCTTCAACGGTGGCATCGGAATCAGCAGCTCGTCGCCGCACTCGGCGTGCTCTGCGGTCATGATCTCCTCCCCTACCGGCCAGTCAACCAACGACCGACCCACAACCGCCGCGACCACGAACCCGCCCGCCGGGCGATGGCGTGCCCGCCGGACACGGGGGGTCACCCACGGCAGGTCTTCGATCGAGCGTCGGCACAGGCCTGGAGACGCGTGTGGGAATGATCGGGCGGGCGCAGCCGTCCCGGAAGGTCGGGATGAGGAGAACGGCCGGGCAGGGGTCGGCCGGGGCAGGTCGCAAGGGTTGCGGCGGGCCGTGGCGTTCGGATGTCGACTGTGTGCGGCGCGGCGTATCGGCGGGACGGTGCGGGTGGTTCGGTATGCGGCGCGGTGGGAGCGCGTGTGCGGGCGGCACGGCCGGTGGGGTTGAACACGGACGCCGTCGGGGTGCCGGAACACCTGGACGTGCGCGAGGTGCCGGAGGTGGTCGCGGCGCGGCGGGGGTGTCCAGGCGGTGTGCGTCGGCGGGGGCGTGTGTGGGGGCGAACCGGCTGTGGCGCAGTTGTTCGGCGGCTTCGGCCTGGGCGCGCAGGCGGCGGGCGCAAGTCGCTCGGGCACGGCACAGCGCGGCGCGTTGTTCGTCGGTGGCCTGGTCGGCGAGGTGTGCGGTGCCCAGGCGGCGGCCGTGGGGGTGCAGACTTCGATCTCGTGGGTGTGGTGGGGCATGTGGCGACCCTGGCCTCGCGGCCTGCCCGGTCATCCGGTCGGCGATGTGGTCGCGGTTGCGGAGGGCCACGCCGTGGCTGGTGATGACGCGGGGGCGGGCGTCGGCCTTGAGGGTGTCGAGGGGCCGGGAGTTGGGTCCTGCCGTGGTGTGCCGGGTCGGGGTGGGTTCAGCCGGCGGCGGCCCGAAGCAGCGTCGGGACGATGTCGGCCAGCACGTCCTGGTCGCGGGTGCGGAGGGAGTCGGTCTCGGGATGGGGCTCGTATTCGGTGATGGTCAGGCTCGCGACGGTGAAACGTTCGACGAGCGCGGTGACGGCGGCGAGCAGGGTTTGCGGGGTCAGGCCGCCCGGTTCGGGGGTGCCGACCGAGGAGAACACGGTGGGGTCGAGTACGTCGAGGTCGATGTGGATGTGGATGTGGTCGGCGCCGGTCGCGGCGGTTGCGTCGATCAGGTCCGTCGGGTCGGCGAGGCGAGCTGCGGGCAGTTCGGCGATGGCGTGTCGGTCGATGTACGCACGCTCGCCCGGGTCGAGGGCACGCACTCCGGCGAGGACGAGCCGGCTTGGTTTCAGGGCGGGTTCGGGCACGAGCGCGGCCGGGCCCTCGCCGAGCAGCGCGCGCAGGATCATTCCGTGGAAGGCCCCGGACGGTGACGATGCCGGGGTGTTGAGGTCGCCGTGCGCATCGAACCACACGACCGCGAGCCGGTCGCCATACCGGCGCAGGGCGGCCTCGACCGGGGCGAGGTCGACGCCGCAGTCGCCGCCGAGCGTCAACACGGGCCGGTCGGTTACGGCCACGGCCCGGCGGGCGAGGGCGAGGTTGTGGACGAGCACGTCCGCGTGCGCGACGCCGTCATGGGCTCGGCCGGGGGCGGTGTCGGTGCCCACCCGGATCCGGGGGGCGTCGGGGACGGTTCTTGCGAGCAGACGGGCGCCCTTGACCAGGCGGTGTGCGGTAGTGGTGGAGGAACCCTGCCATTGCGGGATCTCGACGATCGTGAGATCGGACATGTCGGCTGCTCCCTGATGGTTGCGCGGAGGGCGGTGGACGGCCCGGAAGTCACCCTAGTTCTGCATGACTATGTGTGCCGGCGAATTTTCTTCCGGTGAATCGACGGTGGTCCACCGGATTCGGCCGCAGTGTGACGAGGGCGCTGCTGCCGGTCGAGGTATTCCGACACCTCGGGTCGGCCCCGACACCCGACGAGTGGTTCGTATCCCGGTGGGGCGGACCGCGGCGGATTCGGCACCCAGCGCATCCACCGGGTCGCGGGCCCGGCCGTGCGGGCGGGCTTCGGCCTGCGGGGCCGCCCGGCCGCGCGGCCTCTCGCGTCGGGGCACCCGGATGCCGTCCACCGCCGCGCATGCCGCGCGCAGCGGCTCCGGACCGGGAGCGTCCTCCTGGACGGCGGCGTGGGCGGGCAGGAGGTCGGCGACGGCCGTGCGGATCGCGCCGCGGGCCGACCCGGTGCTCGCGGGCGGGGGCGGCGATGGAGCGCCCTTCCAGGTATGCGCTGCGCACGCCGTCGGTCTTCGCGGCCGCCGCTGCGGGGCGACGCCCGCCCTTGCCGCCCATGGCTCGGCGGCGCGCAGCCCGTCGGCGAAACGCAACGGGCCAGGTCCGAGGCCCGCGTCCCAGGGCCGGGCGTGACGGCCACGCCCGGTGACCGCCTCGGTCGCACGGTCGATGAACCACGTGACATACGGGTGGACGAGATCCCCGTCGGCGGTCACACGCGGTGGGGCTTGGACGTGGTCGGCTTCCCGGGTGTGGTCGCGCCGGTCCGAGGGCGTTCGGCGAACACGCCGGCGCACGGGCGGCTTCGGGTCCGGTGGCCACTCCGGCCGCGTCGAGAGGTGCGTCGGGGATCGCCGTGCCGATGGTCGGCGCGGTCTCGCCCAGTTGGATGATGATCAGCAGGCGGATGCGTTCCATTATGTGCGCGGCGTCGAAGAGGAGGTCCCGGGAGGAGGGCCATGTGGTCACGCGGCGGTAGTGGTGCCGCAGGGCCGGTGTTGGGGCGGTGAGTGCCGGCGCGGTGTCGATGAGCGGCAGGATGGCCGGCAGGGACGCCACGAATGCCCGGGGTCGATCCGCGAAGGCGTGCGGGATCTGGGCGCCTCATGAACAGCCCCAGGCCCATCATCACCAACACCGAACGCCGGGTTCGGGGCCGTTCGACGTCCAGGAACGTGGCGTCGAGGCTGGTCAGGGCCCGGGTGCTGAGGACCGCGGCCGGCATGGTGGCCGGGGCATCGCCCGCGTCGGCGTGCCCGTCGGCCCGGGGCGGTGTCGCCGTCGGATCGGGTCACGCGGCGAAGCCGCCGCGGGGCTCGATGATTTCCAGGTTGGTTCCGTCGGGGTCGTTGAAGTAGGCGACCTTCGTGCCGAGTGCGGCGTCGGGGGTGACCTCGCCCGCGATGAACGTGTAGTCGTCGCCGAGGAAGCCGTAGCCCGCCTCCTTCATCCGCCCGTACATCGCGTCGAAGTCGTCCACCCTGAAGCACAGGTGCATGGAACCCGGACGGTTGGCCATGCCGTTCGTGCGTTCACCGGCCGGCTCCCGGAACTGGATGAGGTCGATCCCGAGGTTGTTGTCCAGATTGATCGTGGCGTAGCGCAGTTCGGCCACCGGCAGGCCCTGGGATCGACCGAACGGCACGCTGTGCATGGTCCCCTCCGCCACGGGTTCGCGCCCGGTGAGCGCTCGGTAGAACACGATCGAGGCGTCCAGGTCGGAGACCGAGATCCCGACGTGGGCGGCCCGGGTGAGGTTCATCGGCGTGCCGGTGACGGCCATGACAAGTGCCTCTCGTCGACGCCCCCGTGAGCGAAGGATCGTTCGGAGTCGCGCGTGGCGGGTGTGCGAACGACCGTTTCGTTCAATTCTCCGGGCGGCGGCGGAGCGCGCATCTTGTCGGCGAGGCCCTGGGACGGGGGCGGGGGCGGGGG